>CADCTC010000159.1 GCA_902805635.1 uncultured Chloroflexota bacterium | reverse complement strand
ACCGGTGGCGGAGCTACTGGCGCGCTGCCCGCGGCTGAGGGTGCTGGCGACCAGCCGCACACCGCTGCACGTACGCTGGGAGCGCGAGCTACCGGTCGGCCCGTTGCCGATGCCGCAAAGGGCCGAATTCGCCGATCTCGCCGCAATCGGGCTGTCGCCGGCGGTAGCCCTGTTCATGGATCGCGCGCGAGCCGCGGTACCGTCGTTCACCCTCGCACCGCACAATGCCGCTGCCATCGCCGAGCTCTGCCTGCGCTTGGACGGCCTGCCCCTCGCTATAGAGCTTGCGGCGGCACGCACTAAGCTCCTGGCGCCCGATGCGCTGCTGGCGCGTCTGGCCGGGCCGAGCGGCGGGTTGGACCTGCTGAGCGACGGGATGCAGGATGCGCCAGCACGCCACCAGGGGCTGCGCGCCACTATGGAGTGGAGCTATGAATTGCTGGCCGAGGCGGAACGCGCGCTGTTCGTGCGCTTGTCTGCGCTGACCGGGAGCTGGACGATCGAGGCTGCCGAGGCTGCCTGTGCTGGCGACGGTATCGCCGCCGGCGACGTGCTCGACCTGCTGGCGCGGCTGGTGAATCACTCGCTGCTGGTAGCAGAAGAGACTCAGAGCGGCACAAAGCGATTCCGCCTGCTGGAGACGGTTCGCGAGTACGGTCGCGAACGGCTGCGCGAGGCCGGAAGTGAGAGCGCCGTACTGCGCCGGCACGCCGCGTATTGCCTAACCGTGGCCGAAGAAGCTGCCGGGCACCTGGAGGGTCCGGCGCAAGACGCCTGGCTGCGCGTGCTGGACGCAGAGCACGACCACTTGCGGGGCGCGATGCAGTGGATCGTGGAGTGCGGATGCGCGGCGGACGCGCTCAGGCTCGCCGGCACGCTCTGGCGGTACTGGTCACTGCGGGGGGACCTGGCGGAGGGACAGCGCTGGACTGATGCGGCGCTGGCGCGTGCCTCCGGGGAAGGCGACGTGCCACCGGCGCTGCTTGCAGAGGTGCTGACGGGGGCTGGGGACCTGGCACGGACGCGCCGCGATTACGCCGCGGCACGGGCGTACATCGAGAAGAGCCTGACCCTGCGGCGGGGCATGGGAGATGAGGCGGGTGTGGCGCGCGCACTGCTGACTCTGGGCGGAATCGCCAACGACCAAGGCGACTACGCAGTGGCAAAGGGGCTGTTCGACGAGAGCCTCCAAGGGCTGCGCTGTGCCGGCGACCGGGCCGGAGTCGCCGCCGCGCTGCACAGCCTGGCGAGCGTGGCGTACAACCAGGGCGACTACCGGGGTGCGACCCGGCTCTACAAGGAATGCCTTGCCATCCGCAGGGAGCTTGGTGACAAGGGCGGCGCTGCCGGGGCGCTGCACTGCCTGGGCGTCATCGCGCGGGGGCTAGGCCACTGGGGAACCGCCGCGCGGTCACTCGAGGAGGCGCTGGCGCTCTTCAAAGAGCTGGGCAACCGGTGGGAGACCGCAGCATGCCTCACCAGCCTGGGCATGGCGGCGCGTGGGCAAGCGGAGTGGGAGCTCGCCGAGGGGTTCCTGGAGGAGGGACTAGCACTCTTCCGCGAGCTGGGGGACAGCGGCGGAGAGGCACTGGTCAAGCTCAACCTGGCCCGCGTAGCGGCGGCGCAGGACCGGCTGGAGGCGGCACGCGAGGCGGCACACGAGGGCGTGGGACTGGCCTGGCAGCTGGGGATCCAGCGGCACGTTGCGTCGGGTCTGGAGCTGCTGGCGGCGCTGGAGGCGGCCGGCGGCTGCCCGGTGCGGGCGGTGCAGGTGTTTGGCGCCGCGGAGGCGCTGCGCGAGACGATCGGCGCGCCGCAGCCGCCGGTAGACCGTGCGGACTACGTGTGCAGCGTGGCTCTGGCGCAGGCGGCGATGGACCCGGCACAGTTCGTGGCCGTGTGGGCGGCCGGCCGTGCCCTGCCGGCGGAGGCGGCGGTTGCTCTGGCGCTGCATGGCGAGCAGCCAACGCCGATGAACGCCACAGTGGCCACACTGGCCGCACCGGGCGCGCTGCCTGAGCGCCCGGAGGTCGCCGGGCAGGGAACGCACCTGGACGACGGGCACGTGCCCGTCGTCCAGGTGCGCACGCTTGGAGGACTGCAGATTTTTCGCGGTGGTGAGCCGGTGCCGGAACGCGCGTGGCGCCGGCGGCGCGCGAAAGCGCTCCTGGCAGCGCTTGTGCTGGCAGGGCCGAAAGGCGCACACCGGGAGCAGCTGATCGCCGACGTCTGGCCCGACGCGGCACCGGACACGGCCGGCGATCTCTTCTACGCCCACCTCCGCACGCTGCGAGAGGTGTTGGAGCCGGGACTGGGACGCAGGCCCTCTGCCTATGTGAGACTTGAAGACCAGCGCTACAGGCTGGAGAACGTGGAGTGGGACCTGGACGAGTTCCAGCGCCTTGTCGCACGCGCCGACGCTCGCGGGGCCGACATTGACGCGCTGGAGGCGCCGCTGGCGCTTTACGGCGGAGACCTCTTGCCTGAGCCGCTGTTCTGCGAGGACGAGTGGCTCTTCATCCCGCGCGAGCGGCTGCGGGCCGACGCACTACGCCTTATGGAGCGCGCCGCCCAGACGCTGGCGGACCAGGGCCGCTATGAGGAAGCGATGGCGCACTGGCGGTACGCCCTCGAACTGGACCCGACGCGCGAATCGGGCCATCGCGGATTGATCCATGTTCAGCTCAAGCTCGGCCGCATTGCCGACGCCGCCGAGCAGTACCGGCTGTGCCACCGGCTGCTGCAGAACGAGCTCGGCATTGCCCCTTCACAGGAGACGCGCGAGCTGCTGGTCCGCACACGCCCCGCAGCCAGCGCCCGGGCAGCCTAACTAGCCCGGGTCGCCATCCCTCTGGCTCACGCTTACCATTGGGGCATGGCAACTGAACCGACTGAGCAGGTGGGCACGCGCATCATGTTCGAGAATGAGCGGGTGCGGGTATGGGACCTGGCGCTGGAGCCGGGGGAATCGCTGGAGAAACACATCCACCGGCTGGACTACTTCTTCATCGTGGAGTCGGGCGGTCTGGTCCGGTTCGCCGACCCGGACAACCCATCGGACTACCGCGACGTGCAGTTCGAGGACGACCAGGTGACGTTCCCGACGGTGCCGCCGCAGGGAAAGGTGGACAACCGGCTGACCAACATCGGGACCAAGCGCCACCGAAACTACGTGATCGAGCTCAAGCGGCAACCCTGACATGGGCGCCCCACTGCTTGACCAGATCGCACGGGAGCTCTCGCTGCGCCCGGCGCAGGTTGCGGCCACCTCGGCGCTGCTGAGCGAGGGGGCCACGGTGCCGTTCCTGGCGCGCTACCGCAAAGAGGCGACCGGATCGCTCGACGAGGTGGCGATCACGGCAATCCGGGACCGCCTGGCGCAGCTGGAAGCGCTGGACCAGCGGCGGCAGGCAGTCCGCAAGTCACTTGCCGAGCGCGGGCTGCTCACGGACGATCTCCAGGCGCGGATCCACGCTGCGGGCACGCTGGCGGTGTTGGAAGACGTGTATCAGCCGTTCCGGCCCAAGCGCCGCACGCGCGCGATGGTGGCGCGCGAGAAAGGGCTGGGGCCGCTTGCCGAGCTGCTGATGCGACAGGAACGCGGGGTAAACCCTGACCGCGAGGCCGCACGCTACGTGACGCCCAGCGGCGCTCCCCTGCCGGAGGAGCTGCGCGTGCCGACGGCAGAAGCGGCACTACAAGGAGCGCGGGACATCATCGCAGAGCAGGTCAGTGATGACACCTGGACGCGCGGACGGATACGGCAACTTTTCCGCACAAAGGGGACGCTGCGCTCGGAGGTGAAGACCGGAAAAGAAGCGGAAGGCACGAAGTACCGCGATTACTTCAACTGGGCAGAGCCAGTGGCCGCGGCGCCGTCACACCGTGTGCTGGCGGTGATGCGCGGGGCGGCCGAAGGACTCCTGGCATTCTCCATCCGGCCGCCCGAGGATGAGGCGGTGACGCTGCTGGACGGGCGGTTCATGAAGGCGGGCGGCAGCACAGGCTGCGCTGAGCAGGTGCGACTGGCGGTGCGCGACGGCTACAAGCGGCTGCTGGGTCCGGCGATGGAAACAGAGGCACGCGCCGAAGCGAAACAGCGAGCGGACGCGGCGGCGATCCGCGTGTTCGTGCAGAACCTGCGTCAGCTGCTGCTGTCGCCACCGTTGGGTGAAAAGCGCATGCTGGCGATCGATCCCGGCTTCCGGACGGGTTGCAAGACTGTGGTGCTGAGCGCCCAGGGACAGCTGCTGCACAACGGAGTGATCTACCCGGACCAGGGGCAGCAGCGAAACCGAGAGGCCGAGGAGACGGTGCGGCGGCTGGTGGAGCAGCACAAGGTGGAGGCAATCGCCATCGGCAACGGGACCGCCGGCCGTGAGACAGAGGCGTTCATCCGGCGACTGGGCCTACCCGCGGTGCTCCCGGTGGTTATGGTGAACGAGTCGGGAGCATCGATCTACTCGGCGTCCGAGGTGGCGAGGGAGGAGTTCCCGGACCAGGACATCACCGTGCGCGGGGCCGTCTCGATCGGCCGCCGGCTTATGGACCCATTGGCGGAGCTGGTGAAGATTGATCCCAAGAGCATCGGCGTGGGGCAATACCAGCACGACGTCGATCAGGATGATCTGAAGAAGTCACTGGACGACGTGGTGGTCTCGTGTGTGAGCGGGGTAGGAGTGGAGGTGAACACGGCCTCACGGCAACTGCTGACCTACGTGGCGGGACTGAACGCGGGCATTGCCGAGAACGTGGTGCGCTACCGCAACGAGCACGGTCCCTTCAAGAGCCGGCGTGCGCTGCTGAATGTGCCGCGCCTCGGCGTCAAGGCGTTTGAACAGGCCGCCGGCTTTCTGCGCATCCGCGGCGCGGCTCACCCGCTCGACGAATCCGCGGTGCACCCGGAGGCGTATCCAGTGGTAGACCGGATGGCGACGGACCTGCGGGTCAGCGTGCGCGACTTGATGCGCGACGAGGCGCTGCGAAAGCGGATCGAGCCCCAGAAGTACGTGACCGAAACGGTCGGTTTGCCCACGCTAGAAGACATCCTGGCGGAGCTGGCAAAGCCTGGGCGCGACCCGCGGCACGAGCTCAAGCCCTTCCAGTTCGCGGAGGGTGTCAGCCGGATCGAGGACGTGAAGCCCGGCATGACGATGCCGGGCATCGTGACCAACATCACGGCGTTCGGCGCGTTCGTAGACATCGGGGTGCACCAGGATGGCCTGGTGCACGTGAGCCAGATGGCCGACCGGTTCGTGCGCGACACCAATGAGGTAGTGACGGTGCAGCAGGAGGTGGAGGTGACGGTGTTGGAGGTGGATCTGGCTCGAAAAAGGATCGGGCTGAGTATGCGAAAAGAGGTGGTGCCCGGCAGCGCACAGAACAGCCGCAGCACAGGTGTGAAACGGCCGTAACAGGCAGCTGGAAGAGTGTCGCGACCACGGCGTTACACGGTAGGCACCTGGGTTGCATAGACTGTGGCCACAGGTGGATCAGTTGGAAGCACGTCAAGAGCCGGCACCGGTGCAGGACCTCAATGACCTGCAGCGGCTGATCCATTACTTGCAGCGGCGCCGCGCTGAGCTGACGGTGGTGGCGGAAGGGGCGTTCGACCGGCGGGCGGTGGACGCGACAATCTTGCTGGGCAAGCTGTGGACGGCGACGATCAACTTGCGGCTGAAGGGTGTGCAGCTGAGCTAGCGCACTAGGACCTTCTGCTGCACGTCTTGCCACAGTAGGTATCGTCGCAACAGGCAAACAGGCCACAGCCTCCGCTATTGCCGGGGCGGTTCACGACCGGGCGCGCGTGCTATCACTCCCGATCGTTTTCCCAGCCTATCAGGTCTTCCTGCTGCTCGGCGCATCGTCGGCGTTTTTCGTCGGGATGATCGACCCGATCATCGCGGTGTACTACGTGCAGGTCGTGGGGCTGGGGCCGCTGCAGCTGGTGCTACTTGGCACGGTCGTGGAAATCGCTGGGCTGCTGTTCGAGGTGCCGACCGGAATCGTCGCGGACCTGTACAGCCGTCGGCTCTCGGTGATCATCGGCGTGGTCGCGGTGGGGGCGTGCTTCGTGGTGCAGGGGCTGCTGCCATTCTTGCTGCCGATCGTCGTCGCGGAGGTGCTGCGGGGGGTGGGGGCGACCTTCACCAGCGGCGCACTGGAGGCATGGATCGCGGGAGAGATCGGAGAAGACGCCGCGGCGCTCGCGTACATCCGCTACGCGCAGCTGCGCCAGCTCGGCGCGCTGGTCGGCACGGTGGTGGGAGTAGCGTTGGGAAGCCTCGCGCTGTGGCTCCCGGTCCTAGTAGGAGGCACCGCGATGCTCCCGCTGGCGAGCTTCCTGGTTGTGGCGATGCCGGAACGCCATTTCATACATGCGCCGCACCACGCCGCCGGCGGGTTGCGCAGCATGGCGCTAACGTTCCGGCAAGGGCTAGGCGAGATCCGCGGGCGACCGCTGCTGGGGACGCTGATGGGGCTGTGGCTGGTGATGGCGCTCTCCACCGAGGGGATCGACCGGCTGTGGGAAGCGCACCTGCTGGCCGGCTTCCAGTTTCCTCTGGTGGGGGACGTGAGCGCGGTGGCGTGGTTCGGGGCCATCAACGTGGCCTTCATGCTGCTAAGCGTCGCGGCGAATGAGGTGGCGCGACGCCGCGTGACGTTGACCGACGATAGGGCGGTGGCGCGGGCGCTCGCGGGGGTCAGCCTCGTGCGCACCGCGGGTGTGGTACTCGGCTACCTCAAAGCTGAGGTGTTGCGGCGCGTGAGCCAGCCCCTCTTCACCGGGTGGGTAAACCGGCACCTGGACCCACGCGTCCGCGCGACGGTCCTTTCAATGGGTGGCGCCGTCGACGCGATTGGACAGCTGAGCGGCGGGCCCGCGATCGGGCTGGTAGGGCAGGTCGTATCGTTGCGCGCGGCGATGGTGGCGGCGGGCCTGACGCTCATCCCGGCGCTGCCGCTGCTGGCGCGGGCGCGGCGCCAGGCAGCGGACGGAACCGAGCCGGGCGGGCAGGGGTAGGGGCGACCTGGACCTTGGGGACGTACCGAGCGTATCTGACGCTTTCGGCAGTGATCTTCTGCGGTTACGTGGGAGTGGGCGCGACCTCGCCCTTCCAGTCGCTGTACGCCACGTCGTTGGGGGCGTCACTCAGCCAGGTCGCGTTGGTAGCCGGCGTGTATTCCACTGTTGCGTTGGTCGCGGGCCTGGGATGGGGAAAGCTGGCGGACAAAGTGGGGCGGCGGACGCCGTTCGTGGTGGGGGCCATGGCTGGGACGGCGCTCGTGCACCTGGCGACGGCGTTCGCGCCGGGGTGGCAGTGGCTGGTGCCACTACGAGTGCTGGAAGGAGCCGCATCCGGCGCGCACCAAGTGGCGAGCATGGCGCTGATGGGCGACATCCTGGAAGGGCATGCGAGACGGGGGCGCCTGGTGAGTGGCTACCGCATGTCCGGGTCGCTCGCATTCAGCGTCGCCATCGTGGCGTCCGGGTGGATCGCGCAGACTGTAGGGTTCCGGGGCAGCTTCTTGCTGTCCGCAGGGGTGTATGCACTGGCGACGGCCGTGGCGCTGGCGATCCCGGAGCAGGCGCAGCGGGGTGAGCGAGAGGCTGCGCGTGGCGCAGTTCAGCGGAGCGCAAGGACTATCGGATTTGGCGAGCTGCTGCGGGGGCCACTGCGGCCGCTCTTGACGCTGGCGATGCTCTTCGGTCTGCCGTTTGCTGCGGTGTATTCGGTGTGGCCGATCTGGATCGCGAACGATCTCGGGCACGGACGTGCGGTGTACTCACAGCTGTGGGGGCTGGCCGCGTTTGTTGAGGTACCGTGCATGCTGCTGTGCGGCGTGATGATTGACCGGATCGGGCGGCGCTGGACGTTCACTCTGGGGCTGGGCGCCTTCGGGCTGGTGTACCTGGCCTACCTGGCGGCGCCGCCCTGGGCAGGACTGGTTGCGGCGCAGGTGCTACGGGGGTTCGCCTTCGCTGCCTTCACCGCGACGTCGCTGACCATGGCGATCGAGCTGGCGCCGCCCGAGGCGCGCGGCCGTGCGGCGGGCCTCTACCAGACCGCGAGCAGCCTGGCGCAGATCAGCGGCAGCTGGATTGGCGCTCCGCTGGCGGCTCTGGTCGGATTCCAGGCGCTGTTCGGGCTGGCCGCCGCGGCGACGGCCGGCGCGGCGGTTTACGCACATCTAGCCGTACGGCGGGCGACTACGAGCGGCTGACCTACGCGCGCGGCGCTGGCGCGCACGTGAGACCTGAGGTACTGCGCAGCATCATGTCACGCGGCGTCGCGCTGCTCGTTGTCGGCGGCAAATGCTTCGGCGTAGCGGCGGTTCAGGAAGACGAACCGGTGAATGTCACGGTTCCACCCCAGGTACGCCACCGCGGGGCCGGCGGATACACACGTGGGGCGCAGCAGTGATTGCAGGCGCGCGCCGTGCTGCGCTGAGCCAAAGATCGACGAGGCAGCCGCGCTACCCAGGCCGACGAGCATGCCGACCGGCCCACCGAGCGCGGCGCCGACCAGGGTGCCCGCGGCGAGCCGGCCGAGTCCAGGACGCGGGGTAGTCGCCGCCAGGCTGACGTGCTCTAGGCACTGTGAGCAGTAGGGCACTTCCCAGCCGCGCGTTTCCTCAAACAGGAAGAATGGACCGTCGCCACCAGTGTGCTCGGTCAGATAGCGGGCGTCAGACGGCTGGAGACAGCACGCGCACTGCTCCGGAAAGTAGAGCGTCTCGCCTGCCACTGAGACCTCGAAAGGTCCGCCACCGGCCGGCGACTCCGCGGATTCTGGTGCTACGTCAAGCTCGTATTCAGGGGGCGAATTGCCGACCGGCTGGTCCAGGTCTGACGATCGATCTGGCGTAGCGGCGCGCCCCGTCGCGGGCTCCGGTAACGGCAGAGCGCCCGCTGGAGACGGCGCCGGGGCGGCCGGCTGCGCCGCGGATCGCGCCACGCCACGCCCGGCGCGGAGGGCGTCCACGAATGCGCTGACGGTCTGGGGGCGTTCATCCACGCGGATGGCCATCGCCCACGCGATAGCGTCGCTAACGCCGGGGCTCACCTCCGGCACCAGCTCACGCGGCGGGGCAAGCGGTGCACCGGTCGCGCGATCGGTCGCGTCGGCGGGCATGTGGCCGGTCAGGATGTGGTAGAGCGTGGCGCCCAGGGCATACACGTCGGTGTAGGGGCCAAACCGGACGTGCTGGCCGTACTGCTCTAGTGGCGCATAACCAGGCGTCACCATCGTGGTCATCCGGCCGGTCTTGCCCGCAGCGAAGGTACGCGCGGTGCCGAAGTCGATCAGCACAACGCGGCCGTCGTCCGTCAACATGACGTTGTCGGGCTTGATGTCGCGGTGGAGCAGGTGGGCCGCGTGTACCACTTCCAGCGCTTCGCCCAGGCGCGTGCCGTACTCCACGGTTTCGTACTCGGGGACCGGGCCGGTCTCCTCCAGCAGCTGCATCAGCGATCGCCCGCGCAGGAACTCCATCACCATGTACGCAGTGTTGTTCTCTGAGAACGTGTCGTACGCGTCCACAATGCCCGGATGGTGGAACTGGACCAGGATGCGCGCTTCGTCCAGGAAGCGCTCGCGGGACGCGCGGAAGTCGGCCATCGTGACGCCGCCGGTGGGGTGAACCTCACGCTCGCGGCGCTGAGAGCCGTGGGGGAAGAACTCCTTGATCGCCACCACACGCCGCAGATGCGCGTCCGCGCCGAGGTACGTGATGCCAAAGCCACCCTGCCCCAGCACTCTGCCCACCGAGTAGCGCCCGTCATGCAGCTGTGTCCCGGCAGGCAGCGAGCTGGCGGGGCCGGCGGCCGGATCGCCGCGCAGCGAGGCGCCACACGCGGCACACACCGCTGCGCCGGGTGGGTTCTCGGTATCGCAGACGATGCAGCGGATCATGCGCGGAGCGCTCCCACAGCTTGGTCCAGATCAACTACCACGATGGCGCGCGCACGCAGCGGGCAACCACCGCCGCGGCGTTGTCGGGGGCGCCGGCTCGCAGCGCTTCGGCGATAAGCGTGCGCGCCGCCACCGGGCAGTCTGGTCCCAGCCTCAGGACTTCCGCTATCCGCTCGTCGGGCACTGAGCCCCACACGCCGTCCGAGCAGAGCAGCACCATGTCGTCGGGCTGGAGGCGTAGGCTAGACTGGCCGAAGCCCTCCTGCAGGGTATCGACGTAGCCCTCGTGGGGAAGTTTACGCTGGCCACCCAGGGAGCGCAGCACCTTGTTGCTGTCGGGGTGGCCGCGCGCTTCTTCCTTAGAGAGCACGCCACTGGTCACCATGGCGGCGACCAGCGAGTGGTCCACCGACAGCTGGGTGAGCACACCGGCACGCAGCAGGTAGGCGCGCGTGTCCCCTACGTGAGCCAGAGTCAGCTCGCCGCCGAAGACCTCCACGCAGGTGAGCGTGGTGCCCATCTCGCGCCCCTGGCCGGCGGCGTGGACCGCGGGAGCAGCCCGCTTGATCAGGCCGACCAGGTCCAGCGGCGCAGCTTCGGGCGCGCCGCCCGCGGGCCGGCCGTCAGACGTGCCTTCGCCGGGCGGGGCAGGGACCGTGGCGGCGCTGAGCACGGTACGCAGCGCGGTCTGGCTTGCCACCTCGCCGGCCTCCATGCCACCCATACCGTCCGCAACGACCAGGAGGGCGCGGTAGACGAGTCCGTCCACGCCTGCCACGCACCAGGTCACATAGCCGCACGAGTCCTCGTTGACGAAGCGGGTGGGGTTGAGCCCGACGCTGGTGGCGCTGGCAACCTCCAGCGCCAGGGCGACCTCGGAGAGGCGGCGCTTGAGCGTCAGCAGCTCGCGGTAGAACGCCTCCAGGTCCAGGCGCTCGTCCACCGGCGCAAGCGCCTGAGACAGCAGCTGCGGGAGGCCCGGCACCTGGACCAGCATCGGCAGCGATGCCGTCTCCGCGCCCGACTCGGGCACAGGCTGCCCGGCAGCGGCGTGGAACAAGAGCGCACCGAGGGTGTAGACATCTTCCTTGCCGGTGACCGCGGAAGGGTTCGCCAGCTCCGGAGCGGAAGATCCGGGGACATGCAGTGGATGAGGCGGCGACTGCCCAATACGGACGGCATTCCCCAGGCGGGTCACCCGGAGAGGATCGCCCAGTCGGACATCAGCCGGGGTAAGACCCACCAGCGCCCAGCCTGCCTGGTGAAGGCGGCGCAGCGCCTGGGCCAGCTGCAGCATGAAAGATATGGCCTGGTCGACAGCAAGCCCGGCACGTAGCGCGTCTTCAAGGGTCTGCCCCGCCTCAGGATCAGGATCGGTGACGAGGTAGAGACGCCCTTCATGCTCGAACGATGCGTAGCTGCGCGGCAGCATGGCATAGCGCACCGCTGAGCGCACTTCCGCCTCAAGGCGCAGGCCCTCGTGCCCGGCAGGGGACTCCCAGAGCTCCACCGGAACAACCTGGCCGGCGTCGTCACGCCAGGTGGCCTCGTAGCGGTTCACACGCCCGTGCGCGCCGATGTGGCGCACCACCTGAGCCCGGCCATCCGGCCCAACCGCGCTGCCGGCCTCCAGGGGCTGCGGGGCCTCCACCGTCGACGGCAACGTAAGCTCTTCGAGGTCCCCGCTTTCAGGAGCGACGCTCGTGGGTTCTTCCAAGTCCCCGTTCTGCGGAGTTACGCTCGCACGCGCTTCGATGGTGGGCGGCACGGCGGGCGCGTCTTCGGGCGCGACGGCCTGGAACGGCGGCGTCTCGACCACTTCAGACGTTGAGGGCTCGATACCAGGTTCTATGGAGACGGAGACACCTGTTGCTTCCGGATCGGGTGACCCGGCGGCGGCCGGGTCGTCAGATTCAGGAGATGCTGGTGACGCCAGGGGATCGGCCGCAGACTGCTCCATGAGCGTCAAGCGCTCCTGAAGATGAGACGGGCGTTCCCGAAGGCGACCTCATCGCCGTCGGCGAGCGGACGCGGCGCGGTGATGCGCGGCCCGAACGTACCCTCGCCAGTCCTGACGAAGACGCCGTTAGTGGAGCCCAGGTCCCGGACCAGCCACTGGCCCGCCTCGCGGTACAGCTCGGCGTGGTGGCGGGAGATGTGCTCGGCCTCGGCGGCAGCCGACAGGTCGATATCCACCGGCCCGGTCTCCGGGTCGAATCGACCGACGACGAGTCGCTCGCCCATCAACGGGATCTCATCACCGGTGAGGGCACCGTACTTCTTGATCAGCAGGCGCGGTTGACCACCACCGGTCGAGGCGCCCGTACCGGCTGCGCCGGCGGCACCGGCCACAGAGCCCGGCGCACCCGCATCGGCGATACCCGCGCCCGCGTCGGCCGGCGCCGCGGCGCCGGCCGCTGCGCCTGGGCCGGCTGACGGGTCCATCGCAAGGGACGATGGGGCCGCTTGCGGCGCAGGGCCGGCAGGTGTTGGGGGCGAGGCATCTGCTACCGACGCACCCTCAGGTGTCGTGACCGCGTCCGCGACCGGAGGCTGCGCGCCCGCCGCAGCTGGCGACGCGGCCTCGGCGGTGCCGGATGCGCCTGCGCTGGACCCGGCGCCCGGCTGCGAGCCGGGAGCCGAGGCCGCTTGCTGCCCTCCGCCCTGGGCGGTCCCCTTTAACGACGTGCCGCAGTCCTCACAATATTCCAGGCCGGGCGGGTTCTGCTTCCCGCATACCTCACACGTTTGCATCGAGTTCTCCCTCTACGCGCCGGTCATGCGGCGGATGTCTTCTTCGGATGGGACGTTCTGGGGCGTTTCATCGGGCCCGCCAACGCGCATGGTGCGCGTGCGGGCGCCCAGCTTGATCGTTTTTCGGGTCCCGGCAGAGATACCGCCGGTGCCCTTGAGCTCTTCCTCCGCCTTGCCCAGCGCTACCGTCATGCCGCGGTTGCCCAGGCGCTGGGTCATGGCGCGCGCTACTTGCAGCGTTTTGGCAGCCTGCACGGGGTCGTTCGTTGCCTGCTCGGTGGCACGGCGCACCAGGGCATCCACGTTGCGCTGCTGCACGTAGCCCATCACTTCTGGATCTACGGCCGCCGCGAGCGCCTCTTCCTCCGTGAACTCCACGAGCAGGTCGATTGGCGTGACCTCGCCGCGGTACCGCTCGGCAGGAATCCAATAGGTAATCCCGATCTGCGCCAGGCGCGCGCGCACGGCGGGGCGCTCGGCAACGTCGAACTCCAGGACGAAGACGGTGCGCTCCCCGGATTCCAGGCTACCGAGCTGCAGCGGCGACTGCGTTGGGTCAAGGTCGGCCAGGCTGGGATACGCACGCGTCGCGGATACCAGCTTCACGTCGCGCACCGTCTTCACTGCCACCTGCACGTCGGAGACCACCTGCCGCGTCGCGGCGCCGAGCTCGTCTTCCAGGATCTGGGGCAGCGCCGCCATGTCGCGGAAGTCGTACGGCCGGCCACGCGTGGCGCTGCTCAGGTCGGCCAGCAGATCCTCGTTGTACTCCTCCCCGACTCCCAGCGCGACGATGCGCGCCTGGTGCTGGGCGAGCGCGCCAGCTGCCTCACGGCACTCGTCTTCATCTACGGCCCGACCATCGGTCAGCAGGAAGACCGTGCGACCGGCATCTTCGTGCGGCTGGAGCTCCCGCGCCGCATTGTGCAAGCCGGGTCCCATATGGGTGCCGCCGCTGAACTCACTCAGGCGGTCTACTCCTGCCAGCAGCGCGGCGCGATCGGCGCCGGCGTTGCCCGCGGCGACTACGCTGGAGCGGTCGTCAAACTGGATCAGGGAGACGGTGTCGTCCGGTTGGATGTGCGGACTCTCCAGGACGCGGCGCGCGGCTTCCACCGCGATGTCCAGCTTGGTACGGCCATTGAACGTGGCGTTGTATGTCTTGCCGTCCACTACGAACGGCGCAGTGGGCGTCACTTCGGGCTCGATGCCGGGCGCCGGCTCGCGCATCGATCCGCTGGTATCAAGCACCAGGGCGAGCGCCACTCGGGGCCGGGCGCGCCCGGCCTCCGACGTTGGCTCAAGCGCGAGCATGACGAAGAGCTTCTGTGGACCGCCCGCGGCGCGCAGGTACGGCCGGTGGGCCTTGACAGTGGCGTTGAGCATGCGTCGTTCCTTGGGCCGCACCGCGGGACCTGAGTGGTTAAAGGAGCCGGGTCCACCGCACTGGGCACGGGCCAGGGTGCAAGTTGCCTGCCACACGTCACCTGCGTCTTACGTGCTTCGCGGGATGATTGCCATTTTCTGCGGGCCAGAGTACAGTGGCTGCACTAAGCACATTGGCGTTTCGCAGGAGGAATCGGATGGCAATTAGTCGGAGGCGTCTTGCGCTGGCAGGGGTTGCGCTGAGCGCCGGACCGGGAGTGGCGGGGGCCTTGGCGGCGTGTGGCGGGCCGGGTAGCCGGGCGGGAGGGAACACACCGGTGCAGGGCGCCCGCCCAGCTACTGTGCAGTTCTGGACCAACTGGGGCAGCCAGTTTCAGCTGGACGGCCAGAACAAAGTGAACCAGACCTTTACCGCCCAAGTGGCGCCCGAAGTGACGGTGGAGCTGACGCACTTCGGCGCGAGCATGGACAAGCTGATCAGTGCGGTGGCGGGCGGCACGCCTCCGGACGTGACGACGTTCTCCGGCAGCGCAGTGACGCAGATGGCGCGCAAGAGCACGATCCAATCGCTGGACGAGCGCATCGGACGGAGCAAGGTGGCGCGGCGGGACAAGTTCTATCCCGCGCAACTGGAGGCGGCCTCCTGGAACGGCAAAGTGTATGCACTGCCGGCGTGGGAGCATGGTCCGGCCTCGTTTCATTTTTGGAACCGGGCCCATTTCCAGGAGAAGGGGCTGGACCCGGCGAAGCCGCCGGCGACGCTGGCGGAGCTGCGCCAGGTGGCGGAGCGGCTGCACGAGCCGGCGCCCGGACAGCCCATCACACGGCTGGGGTGGCAGCCGCTGGCTGAGTCCGGCGAGAACTTGTTGAACTACTGGGCGACAGCCTACAACGTCACCTGGTACGACGCGAAGAACAGCAAGATTTCACTAGTGCAGCCGGGTCTGGTGGCGGCGGTGGAGCTGATCGCCGCGGTGACGCAGCGCATCGGACCGCCGCATCTGGCGGACTTCCGCAAGCAGTATCCGCTGTGGAACGCGGCGAACGGCGCCAGCGCCCAGGGTGCCGAGTCGATGAAAGTCAGCAGCTACGTCTCGGCGGGGGTATTGTTCAAGAACGCGCCGGCGCTCAAGCTGGGCATCGGCTGGGCGCCTGGCGAGAAGGCCCAGAAGGTAATCCAGCTAGGCGGCGCCTGGACGGTCAGCATGCCCACCGGCGCGCCGCAACCCGACGCGGCGTTTCGCTACATGGAGTACCTGACCACCCCCGAAGCGAACCAGCTGATCCAGGACTCGATCGGCTGGGTGGGCTACAACAAGGACGTGGCGCAGAAGCTCAAGGTGGATCCGGCCAGCAACATGCCGTTCGTCATGGAGGCGCCGGCCAAGGCGGACAAGGTGCTGGCGCCGGTGGTGCTGCCGATCGGCAGCGGCCCTGTCAACGAGGGGCTGCAGAAGGTGATCGCGGGGGAGACTTCCGCCCGGGAGATGTTGAGCCAGGCTCAGCAGCGGATGCAGGCTGCCCTGGACGAGGCGTCCCGAAACTAACCGCAGCACCACGGTCGCGACCAGGGGCCTCGCGCGCAGGAGGAATGGCAGCGAGCGCGTTCTACTATGCCGGGTACCCATGGCAGCAGTGATTGCGATCCGCGCTCTGCTCGCCGCCGCAGGAGGGGTCGCGGTGCTGACCTACCTCGGCTTCGCACCGACGTGGTGGCTGTGTCGCGGCGCGCTCGCACCGTATCGCCTGGTCCTCGCGCCACTCGTCGGCTGGTCACTGCTCACCGCGGCCTGCTACTGGCTGCTGCCGGTCCTGACGTTCGGGCCGGCGCTCGCCATAGTCGCGCTCGCCGCGGGTGGCGCCAATCTGTACCTGCTCATGCGCCTCGGTATCGGCGGCCACCGTAGACGGCGCCCTGCGGCGCCTGTGCGTGCCCTGGTGCTGGCAATGGTGGCGGTGGGCGTGCTGCTCGTGACGCTGCTCCCGCACCTCCTGCAGGGGAGCCTCGCGCTCCTAATTCCCAACCAGGACGACGAGTTTTTCGTCGAAGTCGTAGACGGGTTCTGGGCCCATACCGCAGGCTGGCGCACTGGCGCGGGGTCCTTCCGCATCGAGACCGGCTGGGCGTACCACGTCCTGCTGGCGGTCCTACGCCTCTTCCCCTGGCTTGACGAGTTTGAAGCGGTACCCCTGGGGGGCTACATCGCGCTGGCGCTTGGCGCTCCGGCGGTCAGCCTCGTCTTCCACCGCACGCTGCGCCTGCCGTGGCTCTGGGCCGTGGCGGGTGGCGGGCTGGCCCAGCTGCATGGGCTGGTGCTGTGGACTCCCGGCTACGGCTTCGGTCCCAACGTCGCGGCCATTGCCGCCACCCCCTTCGCAGTGCTGGCCCTGTGCCGGGCCATGTTCCTGCGCGATGTGCGGTCCCTGGTATTGGCTGGCCTGGCCCTGGGCCTGGTGCTGATGTCCTACACAAAGGTCGCCGTGCTGCTCGCCGCCTTCGGTGGCGCCGGTCTAGCGGTCGCATTGCTCTGCGCGCCGGGCAGTGCCGCGCGGCGATGCGCGCTTGCCGTGCGCCTGGCCGTCGCGGGTCTGGTCGGCCTGGTCGCTGGCGGATACGCGGTGTTCGACGCAGTGGCGTGGGGCTTCCAGAGCATGGGACGCCTGCTGTTCGACGTCAGCGAGACCGCCGGGGCAGGGTGGGGGTGGACCGACTTCCCGCCGCTCGCGGTATGGCTCGGCGCTGGCCAGTGGTCGCTGATCGGGACGACCCCGCTGCAATCCGCGCCGTTTGCGACGGCCGCGGCTGCGCTGTGCGGCGCCGGGCTCCTGGCGACGTGCCGGCGACACAACTGGCCCCTGGCCGGCACGCTGCTGGGCTGCGTGCTCTTCTTCATCTATGCGCGCTACCTGAAAAGTTTCCCCTACGCCGTCTTCAAGCTGTACACCATCACCGCGTTCCTCGGCGTTGGGCTGTGCCTCTCCGGCGCCCTCACCCTGCCACTCCAACTACGTCGCTGGGCAGCCCGATGGCCGCGTCTCGCGCCGGTCGGCAGTCCGCTCGCCGCCTTCGCGTTGGCGGCCGCTCTCGCCGTCCCGTACGCCGCCTCCTACCTCGCCGGCAGCATGCTCGCGCAGGGCTTCTACCTGCAGCCATGGGAGCCCCTCCTACGGCCCGGCGAGTTGGCGGAGATCGATGCCGTGGCACGACGGGTGGCGCCGGGAAGCTCGGTCTGGCTCACGGGCGCCACCCGCGTGCTGCTGGACCCGGCGCACGCCGCCGTGCGGGCGCACCCAATCGGCTTCCACACCCTTGGCGACGCAGAAGGCTACGGTGGCGCTCGCCTGCAGGCGGCGCTGCACCACACGATTAAGCGCAATGGCAGTCGCCCGGTGGGACTGTTCGACCGTACCGACGCCGCCACCAGCGTTTGGCCTGACCGCGTTGACTACATAGTTACGCCGGCAGGAGGCGATCCGTGGCTGCACGGGGTCACCGGCGCACGCGTCGCGGGTGGCGCCACCTTCGCGCTCTACACCAACCCCAGCGGTGTCCTGCCGCCCATGGACACAGCCACGCTTGACACCCGTGTCCAACCGGGCCAGCCGGTCCGCGTGGCCCTGGACTGCGCCGGCATGGTGGCGCCCGTGGCGGTCGGCGCGCCGGACGCGGCGGCGCCGGCCGCTGCGTGTGACGGTGCGGACCGCACGCTGACGCTCGGCCTTGTTACCTCCAAAGCCGGTCCAGTCACACTCGATATTGAGGCTTTCGGTGGAGGCGTACGGCGCACGCCGCTCTACCTGCAGGCGGGTCTCACCTGGCACACCACCCCTCACGTCCAGGCGCCGCTACGCGTCACGCTGGCGTCCGCGGCCCAGGGAAGCCCAGACGAGCACCCCCGGCTGTACGTCGCGAGCGCGGCGCTCTCCGCCGTGCCGGCCGGCACGGCAGCTGGCGCCGCAAACGCCGCACCGGGCACACGACCCACGGCCGGCGTCCGATGGCAGACCGAGCCCATAGTCGTCACATCGGTGCAGTCGCACCGCGATGCATTCACTGTCGAGGCGGTCTATGCCACGCAGACACCGCTACGTGAGGATCGCTTCTCGTTGATCAACGGCGAGTCCAGGGCGGAGACGGTGTACGCGACCGACGCGGACCTGGGACGGACGCTGCAGGTGTGGCGCTGGGAGATCACGCCGGGCCAGCCACCACGCCAGTTCATCGACGACCGGGAAGTGCCGATTGCCCACGCCGGCGCATGGCCGCCGGGCCACGGGCCACACTGGCTGCGCTTCCGAATCAGTCGCAGCGATGACGTGCGGCATGAGGCGTCCATTGGCTACGTGGACCTCGGCCGGCCGCAAGGCAACGTCCAGCTGTTGCGCACCAAGGTGGCCATACCGCTGCGCGCCGCGGCGCAGCGACCCGCACTGCCGCCGCCCGGCACGCTGCTCAAGGGCAGCGCGGACTACATCTTCTGGGCCGCCGACGGCGAGCTGCGATGGGTGCCCGACCTGGACGTGTTCACGCGGCGCGGCTTCCGCTGGGAGACGGTGCAGACCGTGAGCGACGATGTCCTTGCCCGCTGGCCCATGGGACTTCCGCTGGACTGACCGCTGCTCACACCGCTACTTCAGGACGAAGTCGCGGGCAGTGTCCGCGACCACGACCACGGGGTTCCCCCAGCCGGCCCAGTCAAAGGAAAGATCGCCACGCTGGGACGTAGAGAGCGTCAGACGCACCGTGCGCCCGGCCCACGGCGTGAGGTCCACCAGCACCGGCGTCCAGCGCCTCACGTCCTGGTCCGCGCGTGGGTTCACCACCCGGTCCAGCAGCAGCTGTGGGACGGCGGTAGCGGGTGCAGCCGGGGCGGCGCCATCAGGCGCGCCCAGGGGCTGCAGCATGACCTGGAAGCGCACGCCGTCGCCGTATTCGGCGCTCCAAACCCGCGGGTCAAGCGCCAGAGCGGCCTGGAACCAGACCTGGGGCCGGGCGGGCAGGGCCACGTCAACGCTCACCTGCGCCGTCGGGTGCATGTAGAGCCACTCGCGCCGCGAGGTGCCCGGCGCGCCGCGCAGTGGGTCCTCGTCGGACACGGTCAGCTGGCGCACGTCCACGAACTTGTCCGGCCCGATGGCCGCGCCACTGGTGGAGGCGACCTGGGCACGGCCCGCGACTACCGCCTCGGCCAGGTTGACCACCAGCCCCGCGCCACCGGCGGCGAGGTGCGGCGCCCGCCACACGCCGTCCCGGACCTCGGGCACCGGCGCAGCAACCGTGAACCGGCCGAACGCCGGCCGCGCCGCGCGCCAGCAGCCCAGCACGGCGAATGCGGACAGCGCGAGCACCGCGACAAGCACCCAGCGCTCAGAGCGAGTGCGCCCAGCGCGGGTCCACCACGTAAGCGCCAGCGGAAGCGCCAGCGCACCGGCGACGGTCAGGCCCAGCGACACCAAACGTAGCGTGGACGGACCAAAGGCCAGGCTGACGGTATGCTCCCCCGGCGGCACGGCGACCACCATGAGGCCGGGAGCGGTCTGCTGCTCCGGGACATAGGGCGCCACGTCGATAGGAACGCGGCGGCCGTCGACCCACGCGCGCCAGCCGGCGAACTGGACCTGCCGCACCAGCAGGCGCGCCTCGCCGGGACCATCGTTGGCAACCCGCGCTGCTAGCCGGTGTGGCTCGGCACGCCAGCCGAGCAGACGTAGGTCGCCCTGCTGCGGCAAGAGCAGCCCACCAAGCCAGTCGATCTCCGGATACAGCTTGGCGAACACGCCCACGTGCCGCGGGTAGCCGTGGGTATACGTGGCCACTTCTACCGTGCGCGGCAGGAACTCGCGGTTGCCCGTCGTGCCGGCACTCACGTACTTCTCCCGCTCGTCCCGGACCACAATGCGGCCATCCACGTCGCGCACCGTCGGGTTGCCGAGTGGGAACTGGCGCGCGCCAACGCTATTGCCCACCAGCACAGCGCCAGCGAGCAGGGTGGCGCCCGTGCCCAGGGCCATCCCGCGCCGGCCCCAGCGGCGCGCGGCGCCGCCCGTCAACAGGACTAGCGCGCCGGGCGCCGTGACCGCCAGCGCGATCCCAATAGGGCCTAGCATCCGCCACGGGAACTGGAACAGCGCCAGCCCTGGCACGTGCTCCCAGAACGGTGTCGCCACGGTGAACGTCAGGTACCAGCAGGCCAGTCCCAGCGGGACCAGCACCGCAAGAGGACCGTGCCCGGTGAAGACGTCCGCCGTACGGCCTACGCCCAGCCGGTACGGCTCCCGTGGAAGGTCATGGTGCACCGCACGGTGGCGGCTGCCTCGGACTCGCTGCGCCACCGCGCCGAGCAGCGCGCCACCGCTGAGCAGGGCGAGCGCCACCTGGGCCAGGCTGATCTTGGGCGTGGCGATCAGCTGGTGCGGGTACTGGAGGTTGCGATCGATCCACCCATACGGCGTCTGCCGGTTGCCGGGCTTGTGGTCCTTGTCGGTATACCCCGTCGGCTCCACCATCCAACCGCGCCAATCCAGGCCCCCCGTGCCCCATAGCTCGTCCAGGTGCACCAGGCGGCCCTCGCCCACCGCGGGCAGCCAGAAAAAGGCCGTCAACGCCAGCGCGACCAACCCGGCAGCAGCCACGCGCGCCAGACGCTCCCACCGTGGGCGCGCCCAGAGCAGCCCCACCACCCACGCCCCCGCCAGGCTCGCGCCTATCAGCGCTGTCAGGTTGTGTGTGAGCAGCAGGGCAGCGGCGCAGAGCGTGGTGGCGGCGAACCAGCCGGTCTGCGCGCCGCGCGTGGTCGCGCGCCACTGTCCCAGTATTCCCAGCAGGAGCCAGCAGACCAGCGCCAGCGCCAGCGCCTCCGGCAAGTCGCCGCGGCGGAACAGGTTGATCTGGAAAACGTAGGGCTGATAGACCAGGATTAGCGCAGCCAGGATGGCGGGCAGCGCGCGCCGCCACAGGACGTAGACCAACGTGAACGCGCCGGACGCGCCGGCAAGCACGGCAACCGTCCCGCCGGCCCGGAACTGCTCCCACTCGTCGAGCCGCAGTAGCGTGCCTAGCCCCCACGCAACGTAGTAGAAGCCGGGCGCATAAAAGTTGAGGAGCGGGTACCCGTAGCCCATGAACATGTCCGGTACCCAGCGCGGGTACCACACTCCCCGCTCAATCAGGAACCGGACGTGATACAGCCGGATCATGTGGTTGCTGGAGTCGTCCACGTGCCAGAGGTCCAGACGTGGGTCCAGCCACGGCGCCCAACCGGGCCCCGATAGCAGCAGCGCAGCGGCAAGTGCCACGATGAAGCGTCCGCGCGGCACCAGCCGCACTAGCGACCAGGGCAGAGGCTGCGAGCCAGGCGCGGTCAGGGCAGGGCCCCGTCCCGGCAATGCGGCGGGCGCCGCCGTGGGAGGGGCACTGGAGGAATGGAGGCCGGTTGCGGTCAACGCACAAGGATAAACGAGGCTGCCCCAGCGCAGGCCGTGCCGCGGCAGGCGGCTAGAGGCGACAATAGACCGGGCAGAGTTGGGAGACGGCGCCGACTACATGGCATCAGACACAAGTGGGAAAGAAACACCCTGGGAAGGGCGGGTCGTCCCGGCCAATCGGGACCGCCCATTCGGCGCGGCTAAAGACGTTGCCGGCGCAGTGCGGAAACCGACCGGTGACCGAGGCAAAGGCAGCGCCAGGGACAACGGCGACGACGAGCGTCAGCGGGCGTACCTGGAAGAGGACACGCCTGCTGGCTATCCACGCGGGGGGACGCTCTGGGCGTGGTGGGGCGTTGCCACCACACTGGGCTGGACACTGGCGGGGCTCTGCATCGGCCTGTTGGTAACCGAGGGGAACGCGCTGCAATACGCCTTCCTCCCACTCCCCGCGATCGGCCAGTGGCTGATCCTGCGGCGCCACTTCGTGCGCGCCGGCATGTGGCTGGTGGCAAACGTCGCGGCCACGCTGGTAGCGGCGCTGGCCTACGTGGTGCTGCTGGCGCTGCCGGAGTCGCTGCTCGGCCCGGTGGACAGCGGTATGCGCCAGGGACTCTCCGGCGTGGCCGACGGCTTGGCGCTGGGCATGGCGCAGTGGTGGGTGCTGCGCGGCAGCGTGCGCGGCGCCGAGCGCTGGATCTTCGCCGCCGGCGCGCCGCTCTGGCTCTTCTTCGCGCTGCCGGTGCTCGGCTTCGGCACGGAGTCGGTCCCGCTGGGGCCCACCGTGGATATGGCCACGCGCGTGCTGGGCTTCACCACCACGCTCGGCACCGTCGGCATCCTCAGCGGCGCGCTGACAGGCGGCGTGCTGGCCTGGTTGGTAGACCAACCCCGCCTCTGGGAAGAAGTGGACGACGAGGAATAGACCTCACCCCCGACCGCTCTCCCACAGGAGAGGGGAGGTTCACAGGCGAAATGGCTCGGCAAGAGCCGAGGCTGGAGCAGCGTGCAAGGGCAGAGGCGAGGAGTTGGTTCAGGGCCGCACGGCGGTGCCGTCCACCTTGCGGTCTTCGGCGACGTAGCGCGGGCGCCGGGCGCGCTCCGGTTCTAGCAGCGCAGCGGCCTTCTCCTCGTCGATGTCGATGCCCAGGCCCGGCCGGTTGTTGGGGTAGAGATAACCGTGCTCGATCACCGGGATGCCGGGGAACGCGTCGCGCTCCGCGGGACGGAAGTCGTTCTCCTCCTGGATGCCGAAGTTCCAGCGCGCCATGTCCACGTGCATGGCGGCGGTCTGGTTCACCGGATCGGTATTGCCGCCCTCCTGAAAGGCGGTCTGCACGCCGAAGAACTCGCACAGGTGAGCCACCTTGTTGGCCTGGGTGATGCCACCCACCTTGGAGACGCGCACGCGGATGAAGTCGATCAGCCGCTCGGAGATCAGCGGCAAGTACTCCTGTACGTTGGTGAACAGCTCGCCCATGGCCAGCGGCGTCGCGCACTGCTGCCGGATGTGGCGGAAGTACGCGATCTGCTCCGGAGGCAGCACGTCCTCCAGGAAGAACAGCTGGTATGGCTCCAGCAGCTTGGCCAGCCGAACCGCCATGTTGGGGCGCAGGTGCTCGTGCACGTCGTGCGTCAGCTTGGGGCCGTACCCCAGCTTCTCGCGAAGGTAGCCAAACATGCCCACCACATTCTGCACATAGGTCTCTTCGTCGAAGACGCGGTCACGCGCGAACGGCGCGCCGATGCCTGCCGGTGGCTTCGCGTCGGCTGCCGGCAGCATGCCCTCTGAGCCGTAGGCGCCGTACTGGCAGCGCACGTACTGCCATCCATCTTCCAGGTAGCTCCGGATGTCGTCTTCCAGCGCCTGGAGCGTGGCGCCATGCGCGTGGGCATAACACGGCACGGCGGCGCGGCACGGGCCGCCCAGCAGCTGGTAGACCGGCAGGCCCGCTTCCTTGCCCTTGATGTCCCACAGCGCAATGTCGATGCCACCCAGCGCGACGTTGTGCACGGGGCCGCTGCGCCAGTAGCCACTGGTGAAGGTGGTCTGCCAGATGTCCTCAATGTGCGCCGCGTCGCGCCCGATCAGGCGCGGCTTGAACCACTCCTCGATGGCGGCGACGACGGCGCCGGTGGCGTTCATCTCATGCGCCGAGCCAATGCCGTACAGGCCCGGCTGGTCGGTGAACACCTTCACCACCAGCCAGGTGCCGGTGGCGCGGGTGCGGATGACCTTGATGTCGGTGATCTTGGGCACGGTGGTCTCTCCCTCGCGAGCAGGTATACCGCACGGACAGTGCGCGGATACCATGCGGATACCATGCGGGCATGGCACGCGCCGTGCTGCCCATCCTCGTTCGGCTAACCTGATGGTGACTCCCGATGCGGCGCCGCGACCCGACGGCGATAGCGACCTGACCGCGGTGATGAAGCTGTACAAGCCGCGCACCCGCCCCAACCCGGCGACGCAGCGCTTCATGTTCGCCACCGGGATCGAGTGCAGCTACCCCACGATCCAGACCCCCACCGGCAAGAAGCGCGTGGACGAGCTGGAGAAGTGCGGCCACTACGCGCGCTGGCGCGAGGACCTGCAGCTCACCGTGGACCTGGGCATCCGCTACCTGCGCTACGGCACCCCCTACCACACGCTCCACCAGGGACCTGGCCGCTACGACTGGGCCTGGATGGACGAGGTGATGGCCGAGATCCGGCGGCTGGAGCTGGTGCCCATCATAGACCTGTGCCACTTCGGCGTCCCCGACTGGCTGGGAGACTTCCAGAACCCCGACTGGCCCGCACACTTCGCGGACTACGCGCGAGCGTTTGCCGGGCGCTATCCGTGGGTGCGGCTCTACACGCCGGTCAATGAGATGTACGTCGCGGCGCAGTTCAGCGCCTACTACGGCTGGTGGAACGAGCGGCTGACCAGCCACCGCGGCTTCGTCACCGCGCTCAAGCACCTCGTGCGCGCCAACGTAGAAGCCATGCTCGCCATCCTCCAGGTGCGCGGCGACGCGCTGTTCATCCAGAGCGAATCGTCCGAGTACGTCCACCCCAGCCGGCCCGACCTGGAGGATGAGGCCGAGATGCTCAACGAGCGCCGCTTCCTGACGCTGGACCTCAACTACGGCAAGCGTGTGTCGTCCGGCATGTATGAATACTTGAGAGACAACGGCGTCACCGCGGAGGAGTACGACTTCTTCCTGACCTACAACCTGCGCGAGCACTGCGTGATGGGCAACGACTACTACGTCACCAACGAGCACCTGCTGGTAGACGAGACACACAGCGTGGCGGCGGGCGAGGTATTTGGGTACTACGTGGTCACGCGCGACTACTACGACCGCTACAACCTGCCCGTCATGCACACCGAGACCAACATGGTGGAACCCGACTCAGAGCGCTGGCTCTGGAAGACCTGGGCTAATGTGCAGCGCCTGCGGCGCGACGGCGTGCCGCTGGTGGGCATGACGTGGTACAGCCTGACCGACCAGGTGGACTGGGACACCGCCCTGCGCGAAGACAACGGACGCGTGAACGCCCTGGGCCTCTACGACCTGGACCGCAAGATCCGGCCGGTGGGCCACGCCTACAAGCGCCTGATCGAGCAGTGGGGCGACGTGCCGCTGCTGCCAAACGGGCCGCTCACGCTGCTCGGCCCGCGCGACGAACCCGTGGGCGAGCTGACCACGCCGCCGATGCCGACTGCGCCAACCGGCGCGGACGCGAGCACACGCTGAGGCGCTCACCCGGTAACGACACACGACGCGCACGCAGGCCGCGACGGTCACCGGAGCGCCGCCTCTGGCGTTGTGTGCTATGGCTATCTGTGAGGACACACATGACACACATGATGAAGACACGCGTTCTCCTGGCGCTGGCGCTGCTGTTCCTGGGCGGCGCGCTCTGGGCCCCGCTGGTGAACGAGGCATTTGCCGCACCCAGCAAGACACCGACGGAATCTTCCGATGCCCGTCCAGACACCGGGCCGCAGCCTGGTCCGGCCGCGCAGGGGGACTGCCAGTACGTCCTGGGCTTCCTTGCCCTCTATCAGCGCATCCCGGACGTGATGGGCGCGTGCGCCTCTAACGAGACGCCGTCCCCCAATGGCGATTCCTTGCAGCAGACGGCCAACGGGCTGGCGGTCTATCGCGCCGCGGACAACTGGACCGCCTTCACCGACGGCAACCAGACCTGGATCAGTGGCCCCCAGGGGCTCCAATCGCGCTTGAACACCGAGCGCTTCCCCTGGGAAGCCGACGCGGGATCATCCGGGACGGCACCGGCGGGCGGCGCGCAGGCGAGCGCGTTCAACCCGGCGGCAATGGCGCTGCGCCTGGAGCGGACCTGGACCGGGCTCAACGGCCCGCTGGGACTGGCCAACGCCGGGGATGGCAGCGGTCGGCTGTTCGTGGTGGAGAAGCGCGGCACCATCCGGCTGATCAAGAACGGGCAGGTGGTGGCCCAGCCGTTCTTCCTGGACATCCGCGACCGCGTGCGCGCCACCGGATCGGAGCAGGGGCTGCTGGGCCTAGCCTTCCACCCGCGCTACCGTGAGAATGGCCTCTTTTACGTCAACTACACCGATAGCGGCGGGCACACCATGATCGTGCGCTTCCGCGCTGCGGGCGGCCAGCCGGGCGCCGACACGGCGGACGCGGGCAGCGCCCAGACCGTGCTGCGGATCGAGCAACCGGCCGCGAACCACAACGGCGGCCACCTGGCCTTTGGGCCGGATGGCTTCCTCTACATCGGCATGGGTGACGGCGGTGGCGGCGGCGACCAGTACGGCAACGGGCAGAACCCCGGCGCGCTACTGGGCAAGATGCTCCGCATCGACGTGGATCGCAGCGAAGGCGGCCGGCCGTATGCCATCCCGGCGGGCAACCCGTTCTCGGGGCGCCAGGGCTGGCGGCCGGAGGTCTGGGCCTACGGCCTGCGCAACCCGTGGCGCTACTCGTTCGACCGCGCCACCGGCGACCTGTACATCGCGGACGTGGGCCAGAACGCCTACGAAGAAGTCAACTTTCAGGCGGCCGGCCAGGGCGGGCAGAACTACGGCTGGCCCACCATGGAGGCGGCGCACTGCTTCCGGCCGGCCCGCAACTGTGAGCAGTCCGGCCTGACGCAGCCGGTGGGCGAGTACCCACGCAGCGGGGGCTGCTCGGTCACCGGCGGATACGTCTACCGCGGGCAGCAACAACGTCTCTCGCAGGGCGCCTATCTGTTCGGCGATTACTGCACCGGGATCGTGTGGACGCTGCACCGCGACGCGGGCAGCCGCTGGGTGCAGACGCAGATGGTGGACACTGACGTCTCCATCTCGTCTTTCGGCGAGGACGAGGCGGGCGAGCTGTTCGCTACCGGCCTCTCAGACGGCAACATTTACCGCGTAGTGGCCACACCCAGGTAGCGGAGCGTCCACACAAGCGGTTGAGATCTGGTTGCCGCGCCGGTTAATGTGGCGGATGTCCACGCGGCCCCTTCAGACGGCGAGTTGCATTCCGATAGTAGGGGTGGACCCGCATGTCGATCGCCCCTCGCCCGATGAGTCTCCGGTTCGACGGCGCCGCTGCCACCGCGCAGCGGCACCTGGGGCAGCTGCGTCCGTCGTTCCAGCGCTCGGTGGAGCGGCTGTCCAGCGGACTGCGGATCAACAGCGCGCGCGACGACGCCGCGGGCCTGTTCCTTTCGCAGCGGCTGCAGGCGCAGACGCGCGGCGCCCAGCAGGCGGTGCGCAACGTGCAGGACGGCATCTCCTACTTGCAAGTGGCCGACGGCGGGCTGACCACGCAGGCCGAGATGCTGGGCCGCATGCGTGAGCTGGCGGTGCAGGCCGCCAACGGCATCTACTCCGCCACCGAGCGCCAGGCCATGCAGGGCGAACTGGACAAGCTGGTCGAAGAGATCGACAGCGTCGCCCTCTCGACCAAGTTCAACGGCCGCCAGGTGCTGCAAGACCTGGGGACGCTCACAAACGAGCAGCTGGTGGTGGAAGGGCTGCGCCGCTCGTGGCTGGAGTCCTCCGAAGAGATGATCGAGAAGCACTTCGGCCTGACCGCTGACGGCGCGCCGCTGACCATCATCTTGGACGCCCCTGGCCCGGTAGGGGTAGCGGCATATGTACAGGGCGCGGCGGGGGCCGATGGCCGCTCCTACAACCAAGAGCTGCACGTGAATATGAGCGCGTTCACGAACTTCAGCATGCCCAACGCCAGCGCCGCGCCTTTCCATCTGGACCGCGTCATCGCGCACGAGATGACACACGCCGTCATGGGCCGCACCATGAACATGGCCGCGCTGCCTCAGTGGTTCGTGGAGGGCACGGCGGAACTGATCCGGGGCGCCGACGAGCGGGTCCTGGCCGACACGCTCGGGCAGAACGCCGCGGCGACGGCGGGACTGGTGGCGGGGCCGTGGGACAGCGCCTGGGGCGGGACGAGCCCAGACTACTCCATGGGCTACGCGGCGACCAAGTACCTCCACGGTAAGCTGGAAGTCGCCGAGAAGACCATGATCGACCTGATGGACCAGCTGGAGGGCGGCGCCACCCTGGACGCCGCGCTCACCGCCACCATCGGCATGACCGAAGCGGCATTCGTGGCGGACTTCAAGGCCAACGGCACCGCCTTCATCCAGGGGATGAACCTGGCCGACGCGGATGTTGGGTCCATCGCAGGCGGCAACGCCCGAACCGTGGTGCAGGACCAGGACGTGGTCACACTCGACCCGCTGCGCGGCTTCACCGAGATTTGGCCGAGCGGGACCCCGGCCACCGCGGTGGCGCTGCAAGCAGGGGCCAACAACTCGTCGTTCGACAGGGTGGACTTCGCCGGGCTCAAGATGGACGCCGCGACCATCGGCGCCACCGAGCTGGACCTGGTCGAAGACGCGGGCGGCGCCATCGACCGCATCGACCGCTCGCTCAAGAGCGTGCTCTCGGCTCGCGCGTATATCGGCGCGATCATGAACCGGCTGGAGTTCGCGACGCGCTCGCTCAGCGTCAGCGCGGAGAACTCCAAGGCTGCCGACAGCCGCATCCGCGACGCCGACACCGCCGCCGAAATGACCGAGCTGCTGCGGTCGCAGATGCGCACGCAGAGCGCCATGAATGCGCTCTCAAGCACCCAGACCCAGCGCTCGTCGGTGCTGTCGCTGCTCCAGTTCGCGTAGCGCTGCCTACTTCACCACCAGGCTGGCCACCATGCCCAGCTCCTTGTGGCTAGGGATGGAGCAGTAGACGGTATAGGTCCCCTTTGACTGCGGCGTGAACGTCGCGCTGGCCTCGCTGAACGCGGCGGCGTGCACGTGCAGGCTACCGGGAGAGGGCGCAGGCCCGGCGCCGGGACCGTGCTGCGCGTGGCCATCGCCGGAGGCGGCGGTGACGCGCAGGGCATCGACCACGAAGTCGTGCTCCACACCGTCGGGGTTGCGGAGCGTGAAGCGGATGGTCTGACCGGCCTGCCACTCCAGGGCAGACGGTTGGAAACGGAAGGCCTGGGTGGTGACGGTGACGGCACGCGGCTGGGCCGCACCGCATGAAACCAGGAGCGCAGCCGCCAATACCCCCGGCGCGCAAAGCACGCACAACCGCGACCGGCGCCCTGCTGCGAATCGAATGTCGTTATTGCGAATTGCTGGCATTTAAGTGCTGGATCGGCGTATAGTTTTGCCGTGACGCCGAGAGGCGACGCGGGAGGCGGAGAATAGTATGAACGGTAGGGCATCCGGCAGGCAGCGACTGGCGAGCCGGCGGCAGTGGCTGGCGGGAGTTGGCAGCGCAACACTTGCGGCGCTGGTGGCCGCGTGTGGACAGGAAGCCACGGAGCAGAGCAAGCAGCCCGCCGCGGCCGGATCGACCAGCGGCGCGGCCGGCGCGGCGGGTGGCGGCGCGAGTGCCCCGGCGGCGGTGCCGGATCGGGAAGTCGTCATCGCGGTGTCGCGTGATCTGGCGAATGGACCGCAGGACCCGTTCTTCGCGCACTCCAGCCCCATGGTGTGGGAGCCACTCATCGGGTTGGACGACGCGCTCAAGCCAAAGCCGGTGCTGGCGGAGAGCTGGTCGCTGTCAGATGATGCCAAGACGTGGACCTTCAAGCTGCGGCCCAACGTGAAGTTCAGCGACGGCACGCCGTTCGATGCGGACGCGGTCGTGAAGAACATGCAGCGCTACATCAAGATCAGCCCGCGGCCGTCGCCGTATACGGCGCTGGACCTGCGCGTGGGCTACGGCCGCGTGGCCGACGTGCGCAAGGTGGATGCCGCCACGGTGCAGTTCGTCTTGGACGATGCGAACCCATCCATGGTGAACACCATGAGCAACTTCTTCTCCGCGATGTTTCAGCCGGCGGGGTTCGCGGAGAACGGCGACTTCACCGGCAACCCGGTATCCACCGCGCCGTACACGATCAAAGAGTGGAAGCGAGGCGAATACCTGCTGTTGGAGCGCAACGAGCAGTACTGGGGGCCCAAGCCACCGGTGCGCCAGGTGCGGCTGCGGGTCATCCTGGACGCGAATGCACGCGTGTCGTCGCTGATCGCCAAGGAACTCGATAGCATTGCCGAACTGGGAGCGCTACTGCCGGCGCAGGCGCAGCAGCTCAAGGGCCAGCCAGGCATCACAGTCGCCGCGGACCCCATCAGCATCACGCAGTACATCGCGTTCAACTGCGCCAAGCCACCGTTCGACGACGTGCGGCTGCGCCGGGCCGTGGCCGCGGCGATCGACCGCGACAGCATCGTAGAGGACCTGGTGATGGGCTACGCCACGCCGGGCAAGTCGCTCCTGTCACCCATCTCTACCCAGTGGTTCTCCGCCAAGGGGACGCCGAAGTATGAGATGGCGGCGGCGCAGCGACTGGCGAAGGAGGCGCTCGGCGACAAGCGGGTGGAGGTCGCGTTCCCCTTCTCCACCAGCGCGGGCCAGGCGCGGCCGTACAAGCAGATCGGCGAGCTGCTCCAGCAGGTGCTGCGACCGCTGGGGATCGACCTGAAGCTGACCGGGCTGGAGAACGCGGCGCTGACCGACACCGTCAACCGTGGCGAGTGGGGCATGTACTTCTATCAGCTCGGCTGGGCCAACGGCGATCCGGACTTCATATTTAGCCGCTTCATGAAGAGCGGCGCCATCCTGACTGGGACGGCGCAGGCGGGCTACGCCAATCCCCAAGCAGACCAGCTGGTGAACGCAGGAAAGGCGGAGCGCGACGAGAAGAAGCGCTTCACTATCTACGAGCAGCTCCAGGAGCTTTCGCTGCAAGAAGTACCGGTGACGGTGCTCTATCACGAGCTGGCGCCGTACGCCTTCCGGGACACGCTGAGTGGCCTCAAGCAGCGCGCCAACTTCCAGCCAACGCTCGATACCATGCGGCTGGTGAAGTAGCGCGACCCGGCGGTGCCGAACACGCGCGGCGCGATTCCGCGCGGGGCGGACAATGGGGCCACGTAAGATTCGCGCGTGCCAATCAGCCCCATCCAGACCGTTCTCACCTATCACGTGGAGGGGGACCTCGCGGCGCCCAGCCGGGAGGTGTACGAGGAGGTAGCCGCGCAAGTGCGCGTGGCGGACGAGGTCGGCTACCACGCCGCCTGGTTCGCCGAGCACCACTTCCACGTGCACCGCGGACACTTGCCCAACCCGCTGCTCTTCGCGCTGCACCTCGCCGGGCGCACCGAGCGCATCCACCTAGGCAGCGCCGTGATCACGACTGCGCTGCACCACCCGCTGCGGCTGGCCGAAGACCTTCTCACTGCCGACGTGCTGACCGGCGGCCGGCTGTCGGTCGGATTGGGCAGCGGAAGCACGGCGACCGAGTTCGCAGCATACGGCATCGACGAAGCTAGCCGCGAAGCCGAAGCACGCCACGTGCGCTTTGCCGAGGGACTGGAGGTGATGGAGCAGGCCTGGGCAGGCGGCCCAATCTCGATGCAGGGCGAGTACGTGCGCGTGGAGGCGCCACCGGTGCTGCCGCGCGCGGTGCGGCCGCTCTCGGAGGTGCTGTGGATCGCAGCCAACAGCGCGTCGCAGGCACGCGTAGCCGGCCGCCGGGGCTACGGGATCATGCTATCACGCGAGCGCGGGCCGGGCGAGATGGACCAGATCGTCGAGAGCTACCACTCCGGCCGCGCCGAGGCGCGCCTGCCGCCCGGCGGACGGGTGGCGGCCAGCCGCCCGGTGTTTATCGGCGCCACCGACGAAGAGGCGTTCCGCGGCGCGGAGCGCGCCGTGGCGATCATGGTTGAGCGCCAGCGCCGCGAACGCCCGCAGTACGCCGACCTGCCGGCGCCCGCGGACTTCGAGGACGCCTGCCGGCGAGTGCAGTTCGTGGCTGGTGGGCCGGAACGCGTCGCCGCCGTGGTGCGCGAGCTGTACGACCAAGTGCCGTTCACCGCGCTGCACATCCAGCCCCGCTGGACTGGCCTGGCTCCCGAACACGTGAAGGCCAGCATCCGCCGCCTCCACCAAGAAGTCATGCCCATGGCGTTCGGAGGCTGACGGATCCAGGCCGTTACGCCGATCCGGGATCCGAGTTCCGGGAATTCGCCTATCATTCGGGGCGATGACCCAGAGCGAGGCAGTGCATCCGGAGTTTGGTGGGGAGCAGCTGCACCTGGCCGCGACGCGCGAGGCAATCGCCAAGGAGGTGGAGGCGCCACTCAAGGTGGCGATGGGGGACTTTGCAGCAACGCTCTACATGGAGAGCTACCGCGCGTGGCGACGCATGCAGCTGCGCGAGGCGGTCGAGGCGCCGTACTTCGCGCGGCTGGAGTTCACGCCCGACGACCGTACCAAGCCGGAGACGTACTACGTCGGCAAGACGTACTTCGGCGGTGAGGGGGTGGACGTCACGGGCTGGCAGGCGCCGGTGGCGGCGCTGTTCTACCGCGCGACGGACTCGCGCGCGTCGTACGTCGCACCGCAGGGGGAGATCGCGGGGGCACTCTCTCTCAAGCGGCGCCTCGTCATCGACCATGGCGAGCTGCGCCACGTCGCCGACGACCTGGACGAGCGACCGCTAAGTGCTGGCGGAGCGCCGCGCGCGACGGGTGGCGCGCCGAGCCGGGACGATGTGCTCCGGGCGGTGTTGTCTGACCACGCGTCGCCGTGGCTGCGCGACATCGTGGTGACGATCCAGCCCGACCAGTACGCGCTGATCACTGCGCCGGGCGACCAGGTGCTGCTGGTACAGGGCGCCGCCGGTAGCGGCAAGACTTCCATCGCGCTGCACCGGCTGTCCTACCTGGTGTACCCGAAGCTGGTTGCCGGCACGTTGCCCCCGCGCTGTATCGTCTTCGGACCGAACCGGCTGTTCCTGAAGTACGTCTCGGCGGTGCTGCCCAAGCTGGGCCTGCAGCACGTGGTGCAGACGACGGTGGCCGAGTGGGCGATGGCGCGGCTGGGGCTGGAGAAGGCGCGCCTGACCGACACCACCTTTGAGGCGCTGCTGTCCCAGCGCGCGCCTGCCGAAGAGAAGGACCGGCGCGAGCAGACCAGCCGGCTGAAGACCTCGCGGCTCATGGGCACCCTGCTGGAGCGCTACGTCGAGTGGAGGCGCGGACAGGTGGCGATCCCGGACGGCGGGTGGCTATTTGAGGTAACGGTGCCGCGCTTCTCAGGATCACTGGAACAGCAGCGGCTGCGACGCCGGCTGGAGCCGGCGGAGCTGCGAGCGGCGCACGCGAAGCACGCCGTCCGGCCGCTGGCCATCCACCGCGCGCTGTTCATGGAGGAAGTGCTGGCCCTGGTGACGGCGAGCCTGGCGCCGGCCTCGCCGCCGGCAGAGATAGAGATGAAGCGCCAGCTTGGACGCAAGCGGCTGCAGCAAGCGGAGGAACACCACGCTGAGATACGCCGCCTGCGGGCGCAACTGGATGGCGCAGCGGCGGCTCCCCGACCAAGCGGCGCCCCGGCCTTGGGTGCCTCGAGTCGCGGTGCTTCATCGGGAGGCGCCGGCAGACCTCTCAACGAGTCGCTGCTTAGCCCTGGCTTCAGCTTACCGTCCTCGCCGTCGTCGGGTGGACCGCGGCCGGCCGGCCCCTCTCTTGAGGGCCGGAGCTTCACCGCCGGCACGCTACAACCCGGAGGCTCCGGAGCTAGCAGACGCGACGGATCAGGTGCAGTACCGCGCGATCCGGCGCTGCTCCGCCAAACCATCCGGCAGTTGGAGCTGGCGGCCGAGCGGCGCCAGCAGGAAGGAGACGCGCTGATCGCCGAGGCAGACGCGGCGACGACGGCAACCCTGGCGCCGGAGGTGCGGGAGGAGGCGTTGAAGCGCGCGCGCGCCGAGGTGCGGCGGCTGGTGGACATCCATTGGGTGCCGGTAGAGCCCGTGCGCGACTACTACGCGCTGCTGGCCGACTCGCCGCTACTTCAACAACTCGCAGATGGGGTGTTCTCGGACGACGATCTGGCACTGATCGCCGGCAGCGGCAAGCGAGCGCCTGGCGCCGTCGATGCCTCCGACCTGCCGGGGCTGCACTATCTGTTCGTGCTGTCGCAGGAACCCGACGACATGGGCGCGGTAAACCACGACTTCGTGGTGGTAGACGAAGCGCAGGACCTCTCGGAAGTCGACCTGCTGTGCCTGCGCGCGCTGGAGCGCAAGCAGTCGTTCACGCTGCTTGGCGATGTGGCGCAGAGTGTCTACGCGCACCGCGGCCTGACGTCGTGGGAACCCGTGGCGGCAGCGTTCGGCGACAGGCCGGTGAGCTACGAGGAGTGCGCCGTGAGCTACCGGACCACGGCGGAGATCACGGCGGTGGCAAACCGCGTGCTGCGATCCTTGGGCAGCGAGGCTCTCACCACTTCGGCGGCCCACGCCGCGTCGCCCGCTGTGACGGCGAGATCGGGAGCGCCCGCGGCCCCGGCCACGCCGGCGGCACGCCAGGCTGTCGCGTTCGAACGGCACGGACACGTGCCGGACCTGGTGCAGATCGAAGGCGAGGCGGCCCTGATCGCGGCGGTTCAGAAACGCGTGCAGGCGGCGCTGACGCGCGGGCAGCTAAGCGTGGCGGTGATAACGCGGTCAGTCGATAGAGCTCGGGTGCTGTACGAGGCGCTGGTCCTTGAGCAGGCGGACACACAGCTCATCGCGACACACGACATGGAATACGGTGGCGGAGTGGTGGTGCTGCCGGTGCACCTGGCGAAGGGACTGGAGTTCGATGCGGTGATCGTGGTGGACGCCGGGGCGGAGACGTACACGCGCAGCGCGTTCGACGGGCGGCTGCTCTACGTTGCGCTGACGCGCGCCATGCACGAGCTTCAGGTGCTGTACCAGGGCGACCCGTCACCGCACCTGGCTGGCTGAGCGCAGGGCGCTGCCCTCACCCTAGCCCGCTTCCAGAGGGAGAGGGAGCACGTCAGCGGCCGGAGAGCAGTTAGGCCAGGTGCGCCAGCGCGCGCGGCGGGGCGGTGAGGGCGGCCGGCGCGTCCTGCCGGCGGCGCGAGCGGCGCTTGTTCGCGGGGAACGCGGCCTTCACCTTCTGGATTTCAGAGATGTCGAGCGGCCGGCCGTAGAACGCTCGGGCTGCCCGGATGATCTCCCACTGCGAGACAGCCTTGTCCCTGGCTTGCTTCGAGGTGTCCATTGCAATCGCAGTCCTCCCCTACACCGATCATCGACCCGTGAGCGCTTCTCCGCAGTCGGCCAGACGGCCGATTTTGGGACGCCCTTCGGCGGATATGGCCGCACTTGGCGATAGTGGGCTTGCAGAGATGGTCGCTCGCCGTGGTCGAACTGCTGTAAACGTACGGTCAAGGGCAGGGAGAACTCTGGTCGCTTGCTGACTGGCGGCCTCGCGCGGACCAAGCCCGCCTGACTATGCTTCGGGGCGCTCTTCGAGCGTGCCAGCCAGGTCGAAGTCAACACCGGCGGCTGCGTCTTCGGCGCGGGCGAGGTAGTAGAGCAGCAGCGAGAGGCGGTTGACGTAGGCCAGTGCATGCGGATTGGGCAGCAGACCGTCGTGGAGCAGGCGCGCCAGGCGGCGCTCGGCGGTGCGCACCACGGCACGCGCCAGGTCGAGCGGGGCGGAGCCGTCCGAGGCGCCCGGAAGCACGAACTTCATCAGCGAGCGGAAGGGCGCCTCGACGGTCGCGACGGTCCGGTCGAGCCAGCGCAGGTGCTCTTCGGTAATGCGCACCGCCTGGGCATGCGCCGGCGGGAACGCCAGCTCGGCCATCACTTCGTACAGGTCCGACTGTGCCTGGCGCACTAGGCGCCGGGTGCGCTCGCCACGCGCCGCGCTGCGCGCTAGTCCCAAGGCAGACGTGGCCTCATCCAACTCGCCTATAGCCTCCAGCACAGGATCGTACTTAGGGACGCGGCGCTTGCCGAGTAGATCGGTGTATCCAGCATCCCCTTGCGCAGACCCACGGCGGGTGGGCGCGTCGGTAGTCGGCTCAGAGTCGCCGGGTAGTAGTGTCAACTAACGTCTTCTCAGTTGACGATCAGGCCCCGGGCGAGCTCGCCGGCGGCGAGGGCCTTGTAGGCGGCCTCAGTCTCGTCCAGGGTGAAGCGGCGGTTGATGAGCTGGTCGATCTTGAGCTTGCCGCCCATGTAGAGGTCCACCATACGCGGGAAGTCGTCGCGCATGCGGGCGGAGCCGTAGCGGCTGCCGCGCAGCACTTTCTCATTGGACTGCAGGGAGAGGGCGGTGAAGGTGACGGTGGCGTCAGTGGGCGGCAGGCCGATGAGGACACACTGCCCGCCGTGGGCGGTAGCCTCCCAGGCCTGGGAGATTGCCTTGGTAATGCCAACGGCCACGAAGGTGAAGTCTGCGCCCCGGCGAGTGATGTCGCGGATCGCCTCCACGGGGTCGTGCTGGCTGGCGTCCACTGCATGCGTGGCGCCGAGCCGGGTGGCCCACTCCAACTTGTTGGGCAGGATGTCTACCGCGATAATGGGGTTGGCGCCAACCAGCTGGCCGCCCTGGATCACATTCAGGCCAATGCCACCGGCGCCGAACACCGCGATGCTGGCGCCCGCGGGCACCTGCGCCGTATTCAGCACCGAGCCGACGCCAGTCATGACCGAGCAGCCAATCAGCGCAGCCATCTCCAACGGCATGTCGCTGCGGATAGGGATCGCGCACGATTCCGGGATGGTGGTGTAGTCGGAATGGCTGGCGACCGTGCCGAAGTGATAGAGCGGCTCGCCGCGCCAGGAGAGGCGGGTGGTACCGTCGGGGAGTGTGCCGGGGCGGGTGGAGCGTCGCTCGCACAAGACCGGGCGACCGATGACGCAGTAGTGGCAGAAGCCGCACGCCGGCGACCAGGAGAGGATGACCGGGTCGCCTTCCTTGACGCCGCGCACGCCGCGTCCGGCCGCTTCGACCACTCCGGCGCCCTCGTCTCCAAGCACGATCGGCACGGGCATGTGGGTCCAGGAGCCATCCGCAGCGTGCAGGCACGAGTGGCAGATGCCGCTGGCCACCAGCTTGACGCGCACTTCACCCTCGCCCGGATCGGCGAGGTCCACTTCCTCCACCTGGATGGGCTTGCCGCGCTCCACGACCGCTGCCGCTCTGACCTTCACGGTGCTGCCTCCTTCAGTGCGCCGCTCGGGCACCTGCGCACGGGAGCGTACCACCAATGCAGGCGTGCAGCCAGACCTCACCCTGCGCTTCGCGTTGTCCCTCTCCGTGCCGGAGAGGGACTCGGTCTGCCGGCCAAGGTTGGTGGCTGCTGACCCAGTTGAGTGGCTACGCTAGCAGCCGACACAGAGAAGGAGTGGGACTGATGGTGGCGCAGCTGATTGACCAGGCGCGGTGGGATGACGCGGGATCGGAGAAGCTCAACTTCCTCAAGGCCATCGGCGTGCAGGGCGTGATCATGCGCGTGCCGCCGCCGTTCGCAGACGGTGAGGACCATACGGAGGACTTCACGCGCATGAAGCGGCACGTGGAGCAGCACGGCCTGGAGCTCTCCGCGCTGCACTGCGGCAACCTGCCCAAGCACGACATCGTCTACGGACGGGAGGGGCGCGAGCGGCAGCTGAAGGCGTGGCAGGCGATCGTGCGCGGGATCGGCGCGGCGGGGGTAGGGCTGACCGCGACGACGTACCAAGGGATCGGGCACTTCCGCACGCCAAGTGCAGATGGGCGCGGCGGGTCTAAGTACTCCACGTTCCGGATGGAGGAGCTGCAGGAGCGCGGCGGAACGTCGTGGGAAGGTGGACACCAGGGACGCCCGACCGACCCAATCTCCGAAGATGAGATGTGGGCCAGCATCCAGTGGTTCTACGAGCGGTTGATGCCGGTGGCCGAAGAGGCGGGGGTGCGAGTGTGCCTGCACCCGGATGATCCGCCTGTGCCGGACCCCCTTGGCGGCGCCGCGCGCATCACCAGCAGCATCGAGCAGTACCACCGGGTCTTCGACAGCGTGCCCAGCGAGAGCAACGCCATGCTCTTCTGCCAGGGGTGCGTGGCCGAGATGGGGGTAGACGTGTATGACGCCATCCGCTCGGTGGGGCAGCGCGGCAAGATTGGGCTGGTGCACTTCCGGGATGTCCGCGGCACGCCGTACGACTTCGTGGAGACGTACATCGACGAGGGGCAGAACGACATGCATCGCGCGATGCAGACGTACAAAGAGATCGGCTTCAACGGGCCGTTCATGATGGACCACACGCCGGTGCTGCCGCAGGGGTTCGACAGCTGGCACGGCCACGCGTACGCCAACGGGTACATCAAGGCGCTGCTGCAGATCGTGTACGGGAAGTAGACCCCGGCCCAGAGACGCGCTGCGCGGCAACGCGGTCCCGCACAGTCGCACCGCACAGGTGGCCTGAGCCTTGCTACCCAGTCTCCGTAGCCAGGACTGGCAAGGGAGGCGCGCGGCTGCGATGCGATTTGACCTAGACGCAAAGGTGGAGACGAGCGACGGCGAAGACGCCGGGACGCTGCAGTGGGCGATCGTCGATCCACAAACCAACGAGGTGACGCACTTCGTCATCAGCACCGACGTGCTGTTTGGGCGGGCTGTAGAAGTACCGCGCGAGCACATCGAGAACGCTAGCCAAGACGGCGGCACGGTGCGGCTGCAGCTGAGCAAGGACGAACTTGAGGCACTGCCGTCACACTCGCCCACCGACTACGCCCCGCCGCCGGCAGGCTGGGAGCCGACGGCGGCGCAGGCGTTCCCGCCGGGCGCGTACCTCTGGCCGAGCCAGGTGCCGGCGGCGACTGCGGAGGACGCCGGCGAAACGGGTGGCGCGACAGGTGACGGAGCCGTTGATGTTCATGCCGAGACGCAGGAGCAGGAGATCGGCATCGGTAAAGGGGCGATGGTAGTGGACTCGAGCGGGGAGCAGGTGGGGGTGGTGGAGCAGCTGTATTACGAGGAGCAGGGCGGGCAGATGCGCGGTGTGTCGGTGCGCGCTGGCGGCATGCTCCAGACGCTGTTTGGCGGCGGCGAGACGGTGGAGGTGCCGGCCCGCTTCATCGAGCAGATCGGCGAAAGCACGCTCTACCTGAACGCGACCGTTGCGGAACTGCACGCAGAGGCTGCCGACGCGGCGGTCTAGGTTGAGTAGCCTTCGCTCAGCTGGTCCGTCGCGCTAGGGGGCGAGGGCCCGGCCACATTGACGCGAGAATCGTCACGCCGAGCGCAGGCTGACTAGCTCGCCGGCGTCCACACGGACGACCGAACCGGTCATGAAGTCTGCTCCCGGGCCAGCGAGAAAGACGGCGACGCGGCCGATCTCCTCAGGCCGCCCAAGACGCTGCCAGGGGAGGTGGCGCGCCGCCTCGGCCAGCTCTTCCTCTGACGCATGTTGCCGCTCGCCTGGCGTGTCGATCCAGCCGGGGTTGATCACGTTGACGTTGATCTTGTGCGGCGCCAGCTCCGCCGCGGCGGTGCGCAACAGGTGCACGATGCCGGCCTTGGCCATGTTGTAGGAGCCAGAACGGGGGAAGGGATGATCGGCGTGGATGGAGGCGATGGCAATGAGCTTGCCGCGGCTCTCGCGGCCGGGGAGCGGGTCCTGGCGGAGCATCTGATTGCCGGCGGCCTGGAGCGTCCAGAGTACGCCGTACATGGTGGGCGCGAGTGTGCGCTCTAGCCCCTCGGGTGTAATCTCCAAGAACGGCTCGCGCACACTGCGACCGGCGTTGGCCACGGCGACGTCTAACCGCCCCAAGCGCGCCGTGACCTCGTCCACGACGCGCGCCATCGCCGCGCGGTCGCCCACGTTGGCCTGCCAGGAGGCCGCTCGGCGGCCAAGCGCCTCAATCTCGCCGACGACCCGCTGCGCCTCCTCGGCGTGAGACACGTCGACGATGGCCACGTCCGCCCCGACGCGCGCCAGTTCCAGCGCGCACCCACGTCCGATGCCGCGCGCCGCGCCGGTGACCAGCGCGACAGCACCGGCGAGGGCTACTTCACCCGTTCTGTGCGCTTCCGTCGTCTCCACGACCAAGTCCCTAACTGAACCCGAAAAGTTTGGCCGGGGCGTCCCACAGGATCGTGGAACGCTCTTCGGACGAGAGGGGAAGCTCCTCTTGGACATAGCGTAGGGCCTGCTCCAGGGGGACGAGGCGGGCAGTGCGGGGGTAGCCGGTGCCCCACATCATCCGGTTGGCGCCGAAGCGGTCTACGAGGCGGCGGACGAAAGGATGGGTGTCGGACCAGGGGAAGTCCTGCTTGGAAGCGATCTGGTAGTCGCCGATCTTGGCGTAGACGTTGGGGAAGCCGGCCAGGCGAAGGACTGGATCGAAGCAGGGGTGGGGGGCGGCTTCGGTCACGTCAGGCTTGCCGATGTGGTCCACAATGACGCGAACGTCCGGGTGCCGCTCGATCATGCGGGCGAGCGCCTCGGCGTGGCGAGGCCAGAGGTGGAACTGGAGGATGGCGTTGGTCGCCTTCGCCGCGTGCCAGAGAGCATCGCTCTCCTTGGCATCAAGCCACCAGGGGCCACGCGCTTCCTTATCGTAATACAGGGGATGGAAGCGGAAGCCGGAGAGTCCGCGAGCCATCCACTGCTCCAGATCGCGGGCGTTGCCGGGACTCTCCGGGTCCACAAGGCCGATGGCTTTGAAGCGGCCGGGATGGCGTTCTAGGCACTCCACCATGTAAGTGTTGTCCCAGCCGAAGGCGCTGGACTGGACAAGCACGGCGTGTTCGATGGCGTGCTCCTCCATATCCTGAATCAGCCACTCGACGGGGGCAGCCGCTTTGGGGGCGCGGATCTTGGAGTCGGGAGCGGGGCGGTGGCCGGGGGCGTCGTCCAGCGGCCAGACGTGCACGTGCGTATCGATGATGGGCATGGCGGCTAGACCGGCATGGTGCGCTTGGAGTGGGCGCGCCCGATCTTGGCGGTTTCCTCACGGCCACCGGCGATGACGCGGACGCCCTCGTCGATGAGCGCAGCGATGTTCTCGGCGCTGGCGCCTTCGAGGAAGGGGATGTTGTTCTTCTTGCAGGCGGCGAAGATGCGCTCACGCGCTTCGGCCATCTCGGGAGGATAGGGGTTGCGCGGCATGTTCATGTAGCCTAGGGAAAGGCTGAGGTCGCCGGGACCCATCTCGGCGAAGCCAAGGCCGGGGACGGCGAGGATCTCCTCGCAGTTGGCGACACCCTCTGGGCTCTCCAGCTTGACGCCCAACAGCAGCTCGCCCTTAGGGTTCAGCGGCCAGGGGTCGCAGCGCTCGACGTACTCGTTGCCGGAGATGCCCCAGATGGGGGCGCAGCTGCCCTCGGAGCCCTTGCCGCGCAGCCCAACGCCAAGCAGGGCGCGCCCATTCTCGTCGCTGGCGGTGTGGCCGGGCTTGCCGGAGGGGCTCTGCGCGCCGCGCATGCGGTCGAGTGGCGACGGGAGGCCCGGATCGACGGCGATAGTGTTGATGGGGTAGCGGCACGCCTCGACGAAGGCGCGCACGGCAGCGGCGTTCTCGGCCTGGCAGAGCAGGATGCCGTGTACGCCGCGGGCGAGGATTTGGCGGAACTGCCACGAGTTGAAGCGGACGTTCGGCTCGTCGGTGCCGTTGACGACGGCTTCGACGATGACGGTGGGGGTGCGATGGCCGGAGCCGGTGGGGCCGCCGTCCACCAGGCCACGCATGTACTCGGCCAGGCCGGTCATATCGAAGCAGCCGTGCTCCATGCCGATGTTGATGTAGTCAGCCCAGATGTGGGCGTCTTTCTTGCCCTGGTCGTAGGTGAGCACGGCGCCGGTATGGCCGCCGGTGTAGTAGATGGGCTGGTCTTGCTCCAGCAGCTCGATGGCGCGGTTGATGCGGTTCGGCATGGGTTGTGTTCCCTCCTTCTCAGACGCGCGGAGTGTACGCCCTACGCCACCACCGCGTTAACCGTGGGGGCGAAGACGTGCTGGTAGGTGGCGGCCCAGCTTGAGCGGAAGTTGCCGGGCTCCAGGGGGCGGCCGTTGCGGACGACGATGAGGTCCAGGCTGGGCACCACCAGCAAGAGCTGATGCTGGGCGCCGGCGCCGGCGAACGCGTCGCGGGAGATGTCGGGCCAGGCGCCGTCCTCATTTGTGTACCAGCACAGGCCGGAGGCAGGGGCGGGGCCGTGGGAACGGTCGGGGATGGGCATGCCCGCGTAGGTCAGCGCCTGCTTGACGCGACCGGCGTCGAGGAGCCGGTGGCCGTCCCAGTCGCCGCCGCGCAGCATGAGGCGGGCGACACTGGCGACGGCGCGGGCGGTGAAGCCGCCGCCGCCCCAGTTGGCGACGAGCGGCAGGCCGTCTACCTCGTAGGTCTGGCCGTAGCCGATGGACCACTCCTCCTCAGACAGACCAATAGGGGCAAAGACACGCTCGCGTACGAGGATGCGGACGTCTGGCTGGGCGGTCCCGCGTAGGGCCGCGGTGATCGCGTAAGACAGCATGGCCATGCCGGGGTTGCTGTAGTGGTAGGCGCTGCCCGGCTCGACTACGACGGAGGTTTCATCGCGGGAGATAGTGAAGGGATCGGGGTCGTCGCGCTTCCAGAAGCGGCCCATCCAGCCCGGGAGCGCCTCATGGGCGATGCCCTCCTGGCCAGCGTCCTGGAGGCCGGAGGTGTGGGTGGCTAGGTGGCGGATAGTGATGCGGGACTTAAGCGGATCGTCGCGCCACTGCGGGACGAGCGTGGCGACCGGCTGGTCCACGTCAAGCAACCCGTCTTGGAGGGCAAGGATGAGCGAGGTGCCGCCGACAAGCGCCTTGGCGAGCGAGGCGGTGAAGTGGGGGCGGGCGGCGCTCCACTCCGGGGAGTACCACTCGAGCGCGATGCGATCATGGCGCAGGACGAGCAGGGTATTAGTGCCGCGCGCAGCGAGGTTGTCGCGCAGCGCCTCGAGCGCGTCTGTGGAGAGGCCGACCTCTTCCGGCGGCACCGCCCGCCAGGAAAAGGCGCCAGTCATGCGACGGCCACGAGCTCGGTTTTGAGGCCCGCTTTCGCGGAGTACGTCAGCAGGCTGCGATGAGTGGAGGGGAGCAGAGGAACGCCCTGGAGAAGGTGGCGCTCGCGGTTGCGCATCTCTCGCTCGCCGGGAACGAGGATCTCGGAGACGCCTTCGGCGAGCGTGCTGGCCTTGGCGGCGGCGATCATCTGGTCGACGCGATCCAGGAACTCGGCGCGGGACATGAACAGCTCGGGGTTGATGGCCATGAAGAAGTGGCCCAGGTTAGGCTCGTAGGTGTGGCGGGCAGCGCGGTCGTCGCGGTGCTGCCAGGGGAAGTCGGCGCCGGTGAGCACCCCGGCCAGGACCTCCATGATCATGGTGAGACCGTAGCCCTTGTGCTCGGCAATGGGGACCCCGAGGAGAGAGGCACGAAAGTCGGCGGGATCGGTCGAAGGGCGGCCCTGGGTGTCGAGGACCCAGTTGAGGGGCAGCGGCTTGCCTTCGGCGAGGGCGAGGCCGATCTTGCCCATGGCAACGGTGCTCATGGCGATGTCGAGCACTATGGGGTGATGGTTGCCGGCCGGGACGGCGGCGCCGAGCGGGTTGTTGCCGAACGTGGCGCTGGCGCCGCCCCACGGCGCGAGGCACGGACCGCCGTTGGTGGTGGAGAGGCCAATGAAGCCCTCGGTGGCAGCCATCCAGGCGTAGTGGCCGGCGGCGCCGTAATGGTTGGAATGGCCGGCGGTGACGAGGCCGACGCCGGTCTGTTTGGCTTTCTCGAGAGCCTTGCGCATGGCGATGACGCCCACCCACTGGCCGGGGGCGTTGTCGCCGTCCAGTTGGGCATGCACCATCGTCTCACGTGTGACACGGATATTTGGATTGGGGTTGAGGCGGCCGTCTGCGACCTGGGCGGCGTAGCGGGGGATGTCGCCCATGTTGTGGGTGGGCTGGCCGCGCAGACTGGACTCAAGCTGCACCTCGGTGACGGCGCGAGCACCTTCTTCGGCCAGGCCGGCACGGGTGAATGCCTCGATACCCCACTGCCGCAGACTCTCGACGGTGACGGTGACCGCGGGCTTGAGGTCCTGGACGCCGGCGGCTGCCGGTGTGGACGCCGCTGCAGAGTTGGTGGTCGCAGTCATGAATGGGCCCTCCTATCGTGCGGCACAGGATAGCTGAACGAGCCGGAGCAGTTTGGCCCGCTGCGCAGAGCACCGATCTTGTCAAGCTCTGCGAGCCCTAGTAGGCCTGGTTACCTGTTTGCGGTTCAGGCGCTGCCGGGGTTGCCGAAGAGCGTTTCCGTCGACCTGCAGCCGCAACGTGTGTCCATTTGTGTCCATTTGTGTCCATTTGTGTCCCGTCTCACACGCTGAAGTGTGAGACGGCAACCCAGTGCCCGGACGCATGGACGATTTACTACGCGCGTCTCTGTATTGAAGACGAAATACAGACGTAGAAGCGGCAGGCAGTGACGGTATGGCGGCGCGAGCTGGCCGCCATGGGTGGTCTGAGGGGACGAGACCAATACCGCGCAAAGGGCGGCGGACGGTGGTCAAAGGCGCTTCAGAAGACGAGCTTGGCCAGGCCCAGGGCGCCTTGCTTCCAGGGGGCTCGATGGGAAACCCCGGAGGAGCCGGCGAACTGATCCAGGTGCTCGACGTACCAGCGGTAGTTGCGGACCAACGCTTCCGCGGTGGAGTAGCGCGGAGCAAAGCCGAGTACCCGCTGCGCCTTTTCTATGGACACGAACGAATCGGTGGCGACCGTCTCGTACACCCACTTGTAGAGCGGCGAGAGGTTGAGCGCTTCCAGAGCGCGGAAGGTCCAGATCATGGGCGTGACGACGGGCAACGGTTTCACGCCCTTGCCGTGGCCCGCTGCATCGAGCACCGCCTGGAAGTCTTCTCCCAGCGTGCGGTACTCGGCGGCGCCAATGTTGAAGGTGTCGTCGACCACTGCTTTATCGCCACCGGCCACGAGCAGGATCGCGTCGCACAAGTCGGCTACGTCCAGCAGCTGATAGCGATTGCGACCGGTGCCGATCACGGGGAAGTGGTGGCCGGTGCGCGCAAAATCGTAGAGCAGCGCGAAGACGCCCAATCGCTCAGGGCCGACAAACGACTTGGGGCGCAGGATGGGCACGCACAGACCTCTGGCGCGGTACTCGAGGCAGAGCATCTCGGCCTGGATCTTGGCCTCGCCGTACGGTCCAACGCCCTGGAGGTAGTCGTCTTCGAATAGCGGATGGTGATCCGGGATGCCGTAGACCGCGGTGGAAGAGATGTGAACGACACGCTCGACGCCGTGCCTGAGCGCCGCGTCGAGCACGTTGCGCGTGCCATGGACGTCGGTGGTGCGGATGTCGCGCTCGGAGTAGAGCGGCAGCGCCGCCGCCGCGTGCACCACGCAGCGCGCTCCGTCTTCTGCCCCCAGAGCCGCAATAGCGCGGTCAACCGCCGCCCGGACGCGGATGTCGCCCTGGATGGCCGTGACGCGGTCCGCCACGTCGGGGTAGTCGAACGGAGCCACGTCGAGCGATACGACGCGGTGGCCGGCCGCGAGCAGTGCCCGCGCCAGGTTGATGCCCAGGAACCCGGCTCCGCCGGTAATCAAGAAGGAAGTCATGGGTGACTACAGAAGTAAGCTACACGGTGGTGGCTGGCCGCGCCGGCTCGGGCGGCTCGCAGCGCGTGTCGCGTGTCAGGCGGCGGCGCGCTCCGGAGCGTAGCGGGAGGCCAGCTCACCGGCCGGGAGGCCAGCCGCCTCCAGGCCCTTCACCAGAGCGGACCAGTCTTCATCATAGAGAGGGATGCCGGTAGCACGGCGCTTCTGCTCCTCGCGGTGCTCTAGCTCGCCGGGCATGAAGACCTGTTGGTGTCCCTCGGCAGGCCGTAGCCCGTGGGCGTGACGGGTGAGGGTGTCCACGCTGTGCTTGAGCGCGGCGGTGCCGCCGAACAGGGCCGGGTCGATGGCCAGCATGAAGAACGATTGGCCGGCGTGCTCGCGATCGACGTCCTGCTGGCGCACGTCTAGGCCGATGGTGGAGGCGGCGAGACCGGCCGTGAGCAAATCGACCAGCACGCCGATGCCGTAACCCTTGTGGGCGCCGAAGGGGAGCAGGGTCTTGGCGGTGGCGGGGTCGGTGGTGGGCCGGCCGTCTTCGTCGAGCGCCCAGCCGGTGGGGAGCGGCTGGCCCCGCCGGCGCGCCTTAGCGACCTGGCCGAACGCGGCGATGCTGGTGGCGATGTCGAGCACGACGGGCGGCTCTTCGCCGCCGGGGAAGGCATACGCCAGGGGATTGGTGCCGTGCAGGCCCTGGGCGCCGCCGAACGGCGCCACGTTTGGGGCGGCGTTGCAGGCGCACACGCCGATCATGTCCTGCTCCAGCGCTAGCGCGGCGTAGTACGACGCGGCGCCGAAGTGGTTGCAATTGAAGGCGACAGCGGCGCCCACCCCATTCGCCGCCGCAGAGGACATGGCAAGGCGCATGGTGCGCTCGCCGATGACGGGACCGGCGGCGCCGTTGCCCTTGAGCACGCGCGGTGTCACCTCCAGGATGCGCGCGTCGGCGTCAATGCGCCCGGCCGCGACCGAGCGGCAGATGGCGGGCAGGATGGAGACGATGCCGTGGCTGTCCAACCCGCGCAGCGATGCGAACACGACAGCATTGGTGCACGCCGCGGCTTCCTGGGGGGTGAGCCCTACGCGTGTGAACGCTTCGGTACACAGGCCCCGCGCGTTGGCCGCGCTGAGTTGGAGCATGATGTCGCTTCGTCTCCTGGCTTGTCGCGAATGCGCCGGCGGATGGTAGCGGAACACGGCAGCGCTCAAGGCAGCAGCACTGTGGTACTGTGTGCCGCGATGGGAACAGAAGAGGCGGTGCATAGAGCCGGAACCGGGGTGCGGGCACGAGAGTGGGACGGGGCGACGTACGATCGGGTGTCGGACGCGCACGTGCGGTGGGGAGACACGGTGCTCGACCGCCTGACGCTCGACGGCGACGAGCGCGTTCTGGACGCGGGGTGCGGCTCGGGGCGGGTCACAGAGCGGCTGCTGGAGCGGCTACCGCGCGGCCGGGTGGTGGCGCTGGACGGGTCGTCAAGCATGCTGGCCGAGGCGGAACGCCGGCTGGCGCGCTTCGGCGTTCGGGTGGAATTGGTGCAGGCGGACCTGACGAAGCCGCTGCCGCTGGCTGAGCCGGTGGATGCGGTGCTGTCCACGGCGACGTTCCACTGGCTGCCGGACCACGACGCACTGTTCCGCCATCTGCACGGCGTGCTGCGGCCGGGCGGACAGCTGGTGGCGCAGTGCGGCGGCGGCGCGTGCATCGCGACAGTAGAGAAGGCGGCGCGAGAGGCGTGGCCGCTGAATGATGGCTGGCCGGGACCGTGGAACTTTGCCGAGGCGGAGCCGACGAAGAGCAGACTGGAGCGCGCGGGGTTCGTGGACGTGCACACATGGCTGCACGACGAGCCGACGCCGCTAGAAGCGGGGGAGCCGCTGGAGACGTTCCTGCGGACGGTGATCCTAGGCTCGCACCTGGAGCGCTTGCCGGAAGAGGCGCGCGAGCCGTTCGTGAAGGCGGTGGCGGGGCGACTGCCGCACCCGGAGGAGCCGGTAATTGACTACGTGCGGCTCAACATCGTTGCGCGCCGGGACGTGTAGCTCGTTGGGAAGCTGGCCGCCTACGACCAGGGATTGAACAGGTCATTACCGAGCGGCGCGAAGTCACCCATGTTCCGGGTGACGAGCGTAAGCTGGTGCACGTTCGCCGTGGCGGCAATGAATCCGTCCATCACGCTCAGCCCGGCACCCATAGCTCAAGCTCGAGCCATGACAATGCCCCATTCGATGGCAGCCGCAGCATCGACAGGGAGCATCCGTGCTTCGAACCGCGCCGGTAGTCTATCGGCGAGCCAAGTGGCCAGCTGGTCCCGGCGCCGCCCGTGTGGAAGGAGCTCTACTCCACGGTGCAGCTCTGCCAGCGATATCACGCTGAGGAAGGCGCGGTCCTCGTCCACCTGGTTCAGCCAGGCAACAACGGCGGGGTCTGGTCGAGGCTTGATCCATTCCGAAATGACGTTCGTGTCCAGCAAGTAGCTCACAGATCGATCTCGCGCGGACCGTCGTTCAGCCGCTCGACATCCAGAGATGACCCGTTGAGCGGCGATGCGGCAAAGAAGTCCGCAAGCGTTCCGCGCCGCCGGGTCTTCCGCTCCCATTCATCCGCGGACACGACGACGACTGCCTGGCGCCCGCGGCGCGTAATCGTCTGTGGACCATCGGTTATGGCGCGCTCTGTTACTTCGCTCAGCTGCGCCTTCGCCCGCGCCACCGGCCACGTGTCGGAGACCGACACGTGGCGGTCATGCTGCGCCCCTGGCGTGACCATATGGACCAGTATAGTCACAACGCCTTGTTAGCGTCACTATCGGTCGATATCCCTTCTTGACGTCGGGCACCGCGGCCGGCGGTCTCAGTCTTGCGACGGTGTGATGGGCAAAGGGAACGTACGGGTGACGGATCGAGAGACACAGCACGGCACGAGCACTTCGGCGGCGATCCACGTGGACACGGAGCTCTTGGGTGAGGTGAAAGCGGCTGCGGAGCACTTCCAGGTGCCGCTGGAGACGTGGATCGAGCGGGCGCTGCGCGAGAAGCTGGCGGCGGAGCCGATCCGGCCACCGGCGGACAGTGGACCGGGGCCGGTGCGCACGCCGTACGTGGAGGCGGGGATCACCACGCGCGACCCCAGGAGCAGCGCGGGGTAGTCTGCAGACGCACCGAAGTGAGGTCTGGGTAGGCGCGCGGCCGAGCGGTAAGGTTCCGGCGAGATGAACCTTTCACGGATGCTGCGGGCGCGCGAGGAAGAGGGCAACCGGGTGCGGGTGGGGCTGATTGGGGCGGGGAAGTTTGGATCCATGTTCCTGGCACAGGTGCGCCGCACGGCAGGGATGCACCTGGTGGGGGTGGCGGACCTGTCTGGAGATAGGGCGCACGCGGCGCTGGCGCGCACAGGATGGGAGGTGGACTGGGTGGACGCGCGGACGCCGGACGAGGCGTACAAACGCGGGACGACATGGGTGACCGAGGATGCCGCGGCGCTGATCCTGGCCGATGAAGTGGAAGT
>CADCTC010000158.1 GCA_902805635.1 uncultured Chloroflexota bacterium | reverse complement strand
TTCTAAATTGTCCAGACGACATAACAGCCGCCCAGCCCGTCACTCGCGCAGGATGCCGACCATGACGAACAGGCCGCACGCGAGAGCCGTACCTACGAAGACGAGCGTGACGAAGAGCAGCTGTGTGGCGACTTCCCCATACCGGCCGTTCTCAAGTGCAATCATGGCGACGTTGGACTGGCCGAAAATCAGGAGGTAACCGACGTACGCCATGCCGAGCGCCCATAATGCCAGTGCGATCTTGCCAAAGTAGATCATGCGAGTCCTCTTAGCCTCCATGATACCCCGAAGACGTATAAGCGGCACGCGACGTGCACCCCGTTAGCGACGTAGAGGTGGAGACATGCCTATCCTGGTAGGGACCTATGACACGCAGACTGAAGCCGAGCGCGCCTACGTGCGGTTGCGCGAGCACGGTGTGACCGAGGGCAACCTGACGTTGATCTCCGGCGCCGCGCTGGACCGCACGCCCAAGACCGCGGCCGAGCTGATGGCCAAACAGCAGACCGGCGTCGCGCCGGTACACGACGTGGACGTGGTCCACCCGGTCGATCCGGAGGTCGACCGGGTGCCCGACCACGCCCCGTCGGCCGGGGTCACGCCACCAATGGAGAGCGCCGATCCCACATTGGACAACGCGGCATTGGGCACCGCGATTGGACTAGTTGCTGGCGCCGGCATGGCGGGCCCGCTGGGCGCCATCGCGGGCGCCGCGGCCGGGGCGAGCATCGGCGCCTGGTTCGCCAACCGTGGCGCCTCGCACGACGAGGTGCGCACGTTCGAGCAGGCGCTGGAGAACGGCCGGTTCGTCGTGGCCGTCGAGACCGACGAGGCGACTCCGGAGCTGAGGGCAATTCTGGACGCCTCGGATCCCGAGCGTGTCGAGGTCCGCTAGGCAACGCGGCCGTCAGGCATCGCCACGGCCGCGTCACCAGTTCTGACCACGGCAACAGAGATGCAAAGCGCCTCCGGGCCCATCAAGGTGCTGTGCTGGTCCGAGCGCACTGAGCCAGAGACCGTTTATCCGCAGGGCATTAACGGCGCCATTGCCGAAGGGCTCCGCGATGCCGGCGGTTTCGACGTCCGTGCTGCCAATCTGGCTGATGAGGACCAGGGGCTGAGCGATCTGGACTGGGCCGACGTGCTCGTCTGGTTCAGTCATCTCAAGCACCGCGACGTTAGTGACCAGAACGTGCATCGCGTCGTGGACGCGGTCCACCAGCGCGGCCTGGGATTCATCCCCATCCATTCGTCGCTTGACTCTCGGCCCTTCCATCTCGTGCTCGGCCATCGTAGCGGCAGCGCTGGCTGGCGAGAGGACGGCTGCCCGTCGGTGGTAAGTGTGGTACAGCCGGACCATCCCATCGCCCAGGGGATCGATCGACTCTTCGTCATCCCGATGGAGGAGATGTATGCTGAGCCGTTCGCCATCAAGCCGCCCGATGAGCTCGTCTTCATCTCGTCGTTCGCCGGAGGCGAGGTGCTCCGTTCCGGTTGCTGCTGGTACGCCGGCAAGGGCCGCGTCTTCTATTTCCAACCGGGCCACGAGACCTACCCCGTGTACTACCAGCGTGAGATCAAGCAGATCATGGCTAACGCCTGCCGCTGGGCCGCTGCCCGCTCCCACGACATAGGTACGGGCCACTGGTGGAAGCGCGCCGAAGGAGAGGCTCGGTGACGCAGGAGGGCCTCTCCGGCCGTCCGGCCGGCGCTGCGGCCCCGCGGAGCCAGGAGGAGCTCCAGGCGAGCATCGGCAGTGTGGATGGCGCTCCCGAGCTGCCTCAGGATGACATCCACCGCCTGGTGGAGTCACTGCGCTGGGCCAGCCGCGAGGTACGCGGTGGGATGGATAGTTACATCCGCATCCGCGCTGCCGCACGTGCGGACGCATTCGGGCGAGTGGCGGCGGAGCTGGAGCGCCATGCGGGTGAAGGCAACGCCGCGCTGCTGGCGCTGGCCGCCGGGCTGCGGGCGCGCTCGCTGAGCGGCGACGTGCCCGACGACGTGAAGCTGCCCACGCTCTGGCGCCCCGACCGGCCCGTGCCGGCGCTGGATCCCGCGCGGACGCGGCGCGAGCAGCAGATTGGGATTAGCCTTGGGCTGGCGCAGGCGGCCAGCCAGATCCACCTCGCCGCCGGCGGCAGGGTCTAAGCCCTCGGCGCCGAACCATAAGTTGCAGACCGCCCGGCCATACAATCGGAGCGTGGCACCGGCAGACGCGCAGCCTATCACCCTGACCGTCAACGGCGCCCAGCGCACCGTCACCTGTGACTCGGACGCCACCCTGCTCGAAGTCCTGCGGGACGAGCTTGGCCTGACCGGCGCCAAGTACGGCTGTGGCGAAGGGCGATGCGGCGCCTGCGTCGTGCTGATGCACGGCCGCCCCACCCCTGCGTGCATTACCGCGGCCACCACGGCTACCTCGGCCACCCTGCTCACGGTGGAGGGGCTGGCGCAAGGTGAGGGTGGCGCGCTCCACCCAGTGCAGCAGGCGTTCCTTGATACTGGCGCACTTCAGTGCGGCTACTGCACGCCCGGCATGGTCGTGGCGGCAGTGGCACTGCTCGACGAGAACCCGCGGCCGTCGCACCCACAGATCGTGGCTGCGCTGCAGGCGCATGTCTGCCGCTGCGGCGTCTATGGCCGGATCATCGCTGCCGTTCAGCTGGCATCTACCCGGATGAACGGCGGCGCGACCGGCGTGTCAGGCGCAGACCACGAGAACGGAGCCGCCGCGTGACGTCGGACGCGCCGCGCCAGAGGGCGACGACGGCGGAGTTCGGCGGCGCCAGGGGCACTGTGCCGCCGGCGGCGCCGCCCACCACCGATCCGCCGGCCCCGCTGGTGGCCGATTACCTTACGATTGAGCCCGACGGGTCCGTCACCGCCCGCAGCGGCAAGGCCGAGGTCGGGCAGAACGTGCGCACGTCGCTGGCGCAGGCGGTCGCGGACGAGCTGCGCCTGCCGGTCGAGCGCGTCCGGGTGGTGCTCGCCGACACCGCCAGCGTGCCGTTCGACCGCGGCACGTTCGGCTCGCGCAGCACCCCAGACATGGCCGTCCGCCTGCGCGCCGCCGCCGCCGCGGCGCGCGAGGCGCTGATCGAAGCGGCAGCCGAGCGCTGGGAATCGGACACGAGCGCGCTCGCTGTCCGCGACGGTGTGGTGGTCCACGCTGAAACCGGGCAGGCGCTCGGCTTCGGCGAGTTGGCCACGCGTGGGCTGCTCGACCGCCCTGTGGCCGACCAGTCGCCAGTCAACCCGGCCGAAAGCTGGCTCGCCGCTGGCGTGTCCGTGCCAAAGGTGGACGGGCAAGCCATGGTCACCGGCGAGCACCGCTACGCGTCTGACGTCTCCCGGCCGGGCATGCTGTTCGGCAAGGTGCTGCGCGCACCAGCGTTCGGCGCGCGGCTGGCCGCTGTGGATGTAGACATGGCACGGGGCCTTCCTGGCGTCACTGTGGTGCGCGAAGGGGAGTTCGTGGGGGTGGCTGCGCTGAGCGCCTCGGCCGCCAGGCAAGCGCTCGCCGCGCTGCGTCCCACGTGGGGCCCGCCCGCCGAGGTGCCCTCAGAAGATGATCTCTTCGACCAGCTCGAGCGCGAAGCCGGCGGCGACGATGGGGCGCGCCAGCTGGCGGAGCGGACGCGTTTCGAGGAAGGGTCGCTTGAAGAGGGGTACGCCCAGGCGCAGCACGTCCTGCGCGCGCGTTACTCGGTTGCGTACATCGCGCACGCACCGCTGGAGCCGCGCGCTGCGGTGGCCGAATGGGATGGAGACCGACTCACGGTCTGGACCGGCACCCAGCGGCCGTTTGGCGTGCAGGCCGAGCTGATGGCCGCCTTTGACCTGCCCGCCGAGCGCGCGCATGTCATCGTGCCCGACACCGGCGCCGGCTACGGCGGCAAGCACACCGGCGAGGCCGCGCTCGAAGCGGCGCGCCTGGCACGCGCCGTTGGTAGGCCGGTCAAGGTCGCCTGGACTCGCGAGGAAGAGTTCACCTGGGCCTACTTCCGCCCTGCCGGGCTCATGCTTCTCGGCGGCGGCGTGCGTGCCGACGGCACCCTCACCGCGTGGGAGCACCGCACCCACAACGCCGGTGGCAGCGCGCTGCGCACCCCCTATGACGTGCCGCACCAGCACAGCGAGTTCGTCCCTGCCCGCGCGCCGCTGCGCCAGGGCTCCTACCGCGCCCTCGCCGCCACCGCCAACACATTCGCGCGCGAGTGCTTCCTGGATGAGCTCGCGCACGCCGCTGGCGTCGAGCCGCTCGCCCTACGGCGGCGGAGCCTCCCGGCCGGGCGCCTGCGCGACGCGCTCGAGGCAGCCGCCGAGCGCTTTGGCTGGGAGAGGTATCGCTCTGCCCCTGGCCGCGGCGCCGGCCTGGCCTGCGGCACGGAGAAGGGTGGCTACGTCGGCACCTGCGTCGAGGTGGAGGTTGACCCGGCGAGCGGCGAAGCGCGCGTGCTGCGAATTGTTGCCGCCTTCGAGTGCGGCGCCGTGGTCAATCCGGACCATCTCCGTAACCAGGTAGAAGGTGCACTCGTCCAGGGCCTCGGGGGAGCGCTCTCGGAAGCGGTTCACTTCGGCGACGGACGCATTCTCAATCCGCGCTTCTCCGAGTACCGCGTCCCCCGCTTCGCCGATGTACCAGACATAGACGTCGTACTCCTGGACCGCAAGGACCTTCCCTCCGCCGGCGCCGGCGAGGCCCCCATCATCGCCGTCGCCGCCGCCATAGGCAATGCCATCTTCGCCGCCACCGGCGAGCGCCGCCGATCGATGCCGCTGAACCGCTAGTCGCATCCATCGGCCGTCGTGGCGCGCCGACCCAACGCTATCTCAGACCCGCATGCGTGATTGCACAAGAATCATCAGGGATTTCCCCGATCCACGGCTCTGGTGACGGTGGTACCTTGCTGAGGTGACAAGTACAACCGCCGTTGCAGTGCCGCAGTCTAGCCCGATCGCCAGGAAACCGGAAAGCGCCGGCGCAGTCCAGTTCGCAGAACCCGCTGTCGCCATGCCGTCCTACGCCGAGGCAGTGGCGGGCAGGCTCCCCGCACCACGCCCCTGTCCGTGGCCGCTCAAGCCGGTATCGAGCGCCAGGACGTCGGTAGAGGTGCTCCCTGACGGCCGGTTGGTGGCCTCCATCGCGCACGACGTCGTGCGCGACTGCACACCGGCGATGATCCACTGGTGGTTTACCCATATAGGAGGCACGATGACCCACCTGGGTGCAGTGCACCACCGCTACCTCGTCTGGCACCCGTATGACCACGCCCATTGGAGCTTCGACCCAGCTCCCGACGGAACCGCCGGTGCGGGCGCGCGCTTCCACATCGTGGAGGCGTTCGGCGGTGACACGCGGCAGCTACTCGCCGTTCACGACGTGGTGGAGCGGAGCACCGAGCGTGAGTTCCTCATCGTGCAGCGGCGCGCTGGCGTTACCCTCGCCTCACTCCACCACCGCTTCATCGCGGTGCCCGGCGGAACGCAGTATGACTCGTGCCTGACTCTGGGGACCACGGTCCCCCTCCTTGGACGGGTGGTCAACGCTCTCCTGCGTCGCCTTGTGCTGCCGGAGGCGAAGGCGTGGCGCTGGGTCAAGCACAACGTCGAGGAAGTTGGAAACCTCGAGCGCTTCCTACCTCATCTCTATAGGGACGCTGCGGGCGCATAGCAGGGGCCCGGTCGCTAGGAGCGGCGCTACAGCCGCTCCTCTTCCAGGTCCTGCATGTCCACGAACGTCTTGATGTCCGTGCGGTCTCCGTGCCCCATCTCTTCCAGGCTCTTCTTGAACCAACCCATCTGGTCTGGTCCGGGCCCGGCCGCAAGCATCTGCTCGTTGAATGCCACCGTCTCTGCCTTGCTCGGCTGCTTCGGTCCGTGCTCCTGCAGCCAGCGCGCCACTCCATCGTCGGAGTGGTTCTTCTGTACTGCCTCGCGGAACTGCTCTGGACTTACGCCGAAGAAGTCATACACCCGTCGCGACTGGGGACAGGCCCAGATGTACTCCCCCGGCGTCCCGTTGAGGTCCGCGCGCGTCTTGTCTATTGCTCGTCCCAGGTAGACGACTCCGCCAACCAGATCCCGCCCACTGCGCGGGTACGTGTGCGGCTGCGTGAAGTCAAGCGCGTTCTTGTCGCCCTGCACCGGCCGCTCTTGCTGCTGTGTCATCGTGTCGTTCTCCACTATTGAGCGTACCCCCTCCGACAACACTGCGTCCCCGCCGGCGTCCGGTGCACACTCGACGCCAAGGGGTAGACTGCCACAGCCAATCGAAGCGAGAGAGGAGTAGCGAAGGCAGCCATGACAGGACAGAGGGACAAGATACGCCTGGGCATCGTCGGCTGCGGCGGTATCGCGCGCGGACGGCATCTTACTGGGTTGACCATGCTCAAGCGCGCTGGGCTCGACAACTTCGAGATCACCGCGCTCTGCGACACCGTCGAAGATAATCTCGATGCAGCGGCCGCCTACTTGGAGAAGGAACAGGGCGTCCGTCCGCAGCGCTACTCCAATTGGGAGGACTGCGTCAGCCACGCGCCCGTGGACGCGGTAGACGTCTGCCTGCCACACGGGCTGCACCACGTCGTGGGCATCGCCGCCCTGGAGGCGGGCCTGCACGTAGTGATGGAGAAGCCCTACACCGTCACCGTGAAGACCGGCCGGCAGCTGGCTGAGGCGTCCGATCACGCCGGCAAAGTGCTGGCCACCGCCGTGCCACACCGGCGCATGCCCGGCCAGCGCGCCGTGTGGTGGGCCATCAACGAAGCCAGGCTGCTGGGCGAGCCCCGCATGTTCATGGCCAACTACACCCAGTTTCGCCCCCAGCCCGCCGCCTCTTCCGGACCGCTGCGGCCGTCGGTCTCCTGGCGGCGCGACCGCATGATGGGCGGCGGCTCCGGCGTGATCGACTCCGGCTTCCACTTCCTCGACACGCTGCTCTACTTCTTCGGCGAGTGCGAGCAGGTCTATGCGGAGCTACGCGCATTCGGCGCGGGCCAGGCCGCCGGCGACTCGGCGCGCGGCCAGCAGATCATCGACCAGCGCGAGAACACCGCCGTCGTCACCTTCACTTTCAAGAATGGCGTTGTCGGCACTTGGTGCTGGTCGTTCCAGGTCGCCGGCCACGAGACGCGCAATATCGTCTTCTACGGCAGCGACGGCTCCATTGAGGACACCGGCTACTCCGACCGGTTCGTCATCTACCACCTGTTCATGCACCAGGGCGAGTTCCGCGGCCGTGATGGCGCCTACCTCTCCATGGGCGACCTGCAGGGCCGCATGCGGCGCGAAATCGGCCCCGACCGCGTCCAGCAGTGGTTCCCCAACGGCATCACCGACCACTTCGCCATCGAGCTGTGGGACTTCCTGGACGCCGTGGAGAAGGGCCGCAAGCCCGAAGTAGACGGCTGGGGCGGCCTCGCCACGACCACTCTGGTCGAGGCCATCTACGAATCCGCCATGTCCGGCCAGGCCGTCAAGCTGGCCGATGTGCTCAGCGGTGCCGCCTACCACGGCTGGCAAAAAGACATCGACGACCACTGGGCCGCCCAGCCGATTCCCAAGCTGCTACGAGCCTGATCCCGAACAGGGGCGCGAGAGAGGATTCGACTACACATGAAAATCGGTATCCGACTGACTGGCGAGATGTCCCGACTGTCGCTGGAAGAGAACGCCATATGGGCGGCGCAGCACGGCTTCGCGGACATCGAGACCACCCTCACTGACACGCTTGGCGAGACACTGCGTCAGCATGGCCTCACCGCCTGGAGCGCCAACCTGGGCCGCGTGCGGCTGCTCACCGCCGACGACGCCGAGCGCGAGAGCGCCATCCAGCAGGCCAAGGAAGCTATCGACACCTGCGCTCGCCAGGGCATCCCGGTCCTGGGCAGCGGCCATGCGCAGGTGGAAGGCCGCTCCGGCGCCGACCAGATCGAGCTGTTCAAGCTCGGCTTCGGCCCCGTCGCCAAGCACGCCGAAGCCGCCGGCGTGAAGGTCGCCTTCGAGAACTGGCCCAATCGGGGGCGCAACCTCATGATCTCGCCCGAGCTGTGGGACCTCGCCTTCAGCGCCGTCGGCTCTGACGCCTTGGGCCTGACCTTCGATCCATCCCACCTCGTCGTGTTGCACATCGACTGGCTGTGGGCCATGCGCGCCTTCAAGGACCGCATCGTCTACGTCCACGGCAAGGACACCGAGGTCTTCCCCGAGAAGTTGAACCGCTACGGCTCGTATGGCCCCTTCGTGGAGACCGGCGGCCCGGCCAGCGGCATCTGGTGGCGCTACCGCCTGCCCGGCTTCGGCGTGATCGACTGGCGCAAGTTTGCCGACGTGCTCTCGGAGATCGGCTACGCCGGCCCGCTCAACATCGAGCACGAAGACCAGGTGTGGGGCTTCACCAAAGACGTGCCGCGCATGCGCGACGGCCTGCTCCTCACAAAGCGCTTCCTCGAGCAGACGCTCGGCTGACTCGACGGAGGAGACAGAAACAATGCTGTACTACACCAAGTACCACTTGAGCGAGCACTCGGCGAACGTGCTCCTGGACCCTATTTGCGCGACCCTCCTTGAGTTGGAGCGCCGCACTCAGCACTACACCGAGCGGCTGAACTTGGCCCCAGGCGCTGGCGAGGCGCTGACCGCGGCACACGCGGCGCTCGCCACCGCGCGTCGCGAGGTCGAGCGGCTGCACGCCGAGTCTGCCCAGGCCGCCCATACTTCCGGCGCTGCCAAGGAGGCGAAATGACCACGAGCCAGCAAGGACAAGGGCAGCAGAAGCGGGTCCTCATCACCGGCGCGGCCGGGCGCATCGGCTCCAGCCTCGCAGAGCACCTCAAGGACCGCTACTCCCTCAGGCTGCACTACCACCACACCATCCCCGATACCAAGCCCGTCGATGACTTCATCGTGGCCGACGTGTCCAAGTACGACGAGATTGCGCCCGCCATGGAAGGCATCGACGCCGTGGTGCATATGGCCGGCGACCCCTCCACCCGCGCTACCTGGGAAAGCGTGCGCGACAAGAACATCGAGGGCACCTACAACGTCTACGAGGCCGCCCGCCGCGCCGGCGTGCGGCGCGTCATCTTCGCCTCCACCAATCACGTGATGGGCATGTACGACCGCGACCAGCAATGGCCCGTGTACGCCTCGCAGCCCGTCCGCCCCGACTCGCTGTACGGCGTCTCCAAGGCATTTGGCGAGAACCTGGGCCGCCACTATTACGACCAGCACGGCCTATCGGTCATCTGCCTACGCATCGGTTGGTTCCTGCCCCAGCCGCGCGACGAGATCAGCCGCTGGATGTGGCTCTCGCCGCGCGACTGCGCCCAGGTCACCTCGTGCGCCATCGAGACTGAGCTTGGCTACGGCGTCTTCTACGCCATCTCGCGCAACTCGCGCCGCCACTGGGACATCACCGAGACCATGGAAAAGCTCGGCTATCGCCCCCAGGACGACGCCGAGGACTATGCCGCCGAGCTCGACGCAGCCATGGCACAGGGGTAGCGGCCCGCGAGAACCCAAGCGAGGACCCGAGATGCCACCCACCCCGCCCGTGCTAAACCTGAGCCTCCGGCGCCAGCGCCTGGCCGATCGGAACGGCTACACCGTCTGGGAGACTGACGAACCCAGAGCGGTCTGGCGGCCCGAGCAGGTGGCGCTGATACTGTGCGACGTGTGGGACCGGCATACCTGCCGCGGCGCCGAGGAGCGTCTGGAGAAGATGCTGCCCCGCATGAACGAGGTGGCGCGGCGCGTGCGCGCCCTCGGGGGACTGGTGGTGCACGCGCCGTCGGACACCATGAGCTTCTACGACGGCCACCCGGCGCGGCAGCGGGTGCTCGACGTGCCGGCCATTGAGCCGCCGCCCGATCAGGAGCACGACGACCTACCCCTGCCGGTGGACGCCACCGACCCTTGCGATACCTGCCCCGACGACCAGCACCCCAAGCACGAGCGTGGTATGCCCTACCCCTGGACCCGCGAGCATCCCGCTATCGAGATTGACGCCGAGCGCGACGTGATCTCGGCCAACGGCCGCGAGCTCTACAGCTACTACAAGCACCGCGGCATTGAGCACGTGTTGGAGATGGGCGTGCACACCAACATGTGC
>CADCTC010000157.1 GCA_902805635.1 uncultured Chloroflexota bacterium | reverse complement strand
GGGCCGTCTCGCGCGCCATCCTGCGTGAGATCGCCACGACCGGCTCGCCGCACGTCTGGCTCGACCTCACCCACCTCGACCCGGCGCGTGTCGAAGCGCACTTCCCAAACATCGCACGCGTCTGCCGCCGCTACGGGATAGAGATTACCCGCCAGCCCATCCCCATCGCCCCGGCCGCGCACTACATGATCGGCGGCATCCTCACCGACGTGTGGGGCCGCGCCTCGCTGCCCGGCCTCTACGCCTGCGGCGAAGCCGCCAGCACCGGCGTCCACGGCGCCAACCGCCTCGCCTCCAACTCCCTCCTGGAGGCCGTTGTCTTCGCCCAGCGCATCGTCCAGGCCAGCACCGGCGACACCGTCAATGCAGACAACTCCAAGGGCCCCCTCACGCCCATTGACGCGGGAAGCGCCGCGACGCCTCCTATCCAATTCGTCGACGTCCTGGGGTCAGGCGCCAAGCCCGCTCGTGGCGCCACCTCTCCCCGGTTCCGCGACCTGATGTGGCGCGAAGTCAGCATCACACGCACGGGGGTCGGCCTCTCCGAGGCAGAGGCCCAGCTTGGCGCCTGGCTCGCTGGCCTACGAACGCGCCCCACCCGCCGCTCCGTGGAGCTCGCCAACATGCTCCTGGTCGGCTGGCAGATGGCCGCTACCGCGCTGCGTCGCGAGGAAAGTCGCGGCGCGCACTACCGCGCTGACTTCCCGGACGCCTCCCCCGAATGGCTCAAGCGGCTCGCGGTCCGCCTGACCGGGGTTGGGCCAATTCGTCTGGATATATAGCAGCGGGACCAGCACTCACACGCTGGTCCCGCTGCTACCCCTTGTCCGCCTGCTGTACGCGGTGAGCTGTGAGTTATCGCCCGCCCCCGGCCCCTGCAGCCGTACCGGAGCCGCCTGCCGGGACGCCGCCCGACGTGCCGCCCGTACCTACGCTGGTGCCGATGCCCGGACGCGCCGTATCCGCCGACGTACCCGCGCCCATGCCGCCCTGGCCGGCGCCACCGGCAGCGCGCCCGTCCTGCATCGTCGCGCCGCCTTGCGTCGTCCCGCTCGTGGCGGAAGACGGACCGGTCTCACCAGGCTGCCCGCCCGCGCTGCGCACCATGTCGCCCGTGCTGCCGGTGCGGCCCACGTTCGACGTGCCTGAGCTCGTATCGACGACCGACGTGCCCGCTGTGCCCGTACCTGTCTGCGCCGCCGAGTAGGCGGAAATTGCCAACACTAGGAGTCCGATCGCCAGCGCCGCCAGCAGCGCATACGTGGTGACCTTGGCCCAGCGGCGACTGCCGGCAGGCCCTTCCATCTCCTTCTCATCATAGGTTGGGTCGGGTGAAACGACGCTCATGTGCTTGTCCTCCGTGAGATTGGCGATCTGTCGACCGCCTCATAGTCGACTGCCACCGCCGCGCCAGAACGCAGACAGCGTGCCAATGGACGGGCGCCACTGCGGGTGCCCGGTATCCTTCACCAAACCGTCAGCCTCTTTCACCAGGCGCGCCTCACATTCGTCACGATGGAAACACAGCTCTCACTCGACGCCTCGTACGTCAGCCGTATCGTGGCTGCCGCCCTTGCGGAAGATGTCGGTCCCGGCGACGTCACCACCATGTCCACCATCCCGGCGCCTGCTCGCTGCGAGGCGCTGCTCAACAGCCGCGTTGAAGGCGTCGCCGCCGGCCTGCCGGTGGCCATGGAGGCGTTCCGGCAGCTCGATCCGGCAGTTGACATAACCGAGCACCGCCACGACGGCGACCCGATGGCGCCCGGCGACAGTCTGCTCACCATCCGGGGCCGTGCCCGCGCGATCCTGACGGCCGAGCGTGTCGCATTGAACTTCGCCCAGCGCCTGAGCGGCATCGCGACGCTCACCTCCCGCTACGTGGCGGCGGTGCGCGGCACGAGAGCGATCATCATCGATACGCGCAAGACCACTCCGGGCCTGCGCCAGTTGGAGAAGTACGCCGTGCGCGCCGGTGGCGGGCAGAACCACCGCTTCGGCCTGTTCGACGGCATCCTCATCAAGGACAACCACATCGCCGCCTCGCCCGACGGAGTGGGCGGCGCCATCCAGGCCGCACGGCGCGGCGCTCCCCACAGCTTGCGCGTCGAGGTGGAGTGTGACACGCTCGACCAGGTGCGCGAGGCGCTGGAGGCCGGCGCGGACGCGATCTTGCTGGACAACATGGGGCCGGACATGCTGCGCGAGGCGGTCGGCCTGATCGGCGGACGCGCCGTCTCAGAGGCGTCCGGCGGCGTGAACCTGAGCACCGTGCGCGCCATCGCCGAAGCCGGCGTGGACCTGATCTCCGTCGGCGCGCTCACTCACTCCGCGCCGTCGCTCGACCTCGGCCTCGACTTCGAGCTGCAGGGCGCTTGACGTAACCGGCGTTACCGCGCAGCCAGCCGCATGTAGGGCAAGGACTTGTCCCTTGCCGGGCGCGGGGCGGTGAGCGGCGTAAAGCAGCGTATAACTGAAAGACACCAATGACACAGCAAGGACAGCCAGGGCGCGTCGTCTTCGAGCGCCAGTACCGCACCGCCACGTCCGAGGGCTACCACATCCTCGCGGGCGAGAAGAAGCTCGCGCACGTAGACCTGCATTACACACGGGAGAACGTCTACGCCACCCTGATCGTGGAAGACCAGCTGCCGGAGGACCAGGTGCTCGACCTGATCGAGCGCATCGACGAATCGCTGGTGCTCTCCGCCGAGGTTCCCCGCGAGGACCTGCTGGTCACGGTGTTCCACGGCCGCCAGCTCGGCCTATACTCGGACGCATTCCTGGAAGAGCGCACCCGCCGCCGCGGCGCCGCCGAAGCGCCGCAGGCCACCCCTCAGGTGCGCGAGCGCCGCACCCGCGGCGTGAACTAGATCGAGTAGTTCAGCATCAGCAGTAGGGCAAGGGAACAACCGAGCACCCGCGCAGCGGGAGCGCAGGGCGTTAGGGCGCGCAGCGCCATCCGCATGAGGAGCACCCGAGCACCCGCGCAGCGGGAGCGCAGGGCGTTGGGGGGCGGCGCGGGGCTTGTCCCTTGCCGTGCGGCGTTGGCACTACCGCCTTGCGTTCACGCAGTCGTCTACAGCCGTCCCGTTACCCGCGCCCCCGGCACCGGCACGGTGTCCAGGATCTCCGCTATCACCTGGCGCGTGTCCACGTTGCGGATGCGCGCCGCGGGCGAGACGATCAGCCGGTGCGCCAGCGTGGCGGCCGCCATCGCCTTCACGTCGTCCGGAATAGCGTAATCGCGCGCTTGCAGGGCCGCGCGGGCCTGCACCGCGCGGATCAGCGCGTTTGAGCCACGCGGAGAGGCGCCCAAGTACACCTCCTGGTGGTCGCGCGTCGCCGTCGACACGTCCACGATGTACTCCACGATGAACCGGTCCACGTAGACCCGGCGCACGCGCCGCTGCGCCGCGACCAGCTCCTCTATGCTGATTACCTGCCCGATCTCGTCCAGCGGGTGCAGCACGGTGCGGCCTTCCTTGGCCGCCTCCTCCGCGATGCGGCTCTGCTCCTCCAGGATCCTGATCTCGTCGCCGCGCGACGGGTAGCCCAGGCTGACGCGCATCATGAACCGGTCCAGCTGCGCCTCCGGCAGCGGGAACGTGCCCTCGTACTCGATGGGGTTCTGCGTGGCCATCACCAGGAAGGGGGACGGCAGCGGGTAGGTGTGCCCGTCCACCGTCACCTGGCGCTCTTCCATCGCCTCCAGGAGTGACGACTGCGTCTTGGGCGTAGCCCGGTTGATCTCGTCCGCCAGGACGATCTGCGCCATCACCGGCCCGGTGCGGAACTCGAACTCGCCGCTCTTCTGGTTGTAGATGGTGACGCCGGTCACGTCAGACGGCAGCAGGTCCGGGGTGAACTGGATGCGCTTGAACGAGCAGCCAACGCTCTTGGAGAGCGACTTGGCGAGCACCGTCTTGCCCACGCCGGGCACATCCTCGATCAAGATGTGGCCCTGGCACAGCAGCGCGATGAGCGCCTGCTCCACTTCGGGCCGCTTGCCGATGATCACGCGTTCGACGTTAGCGACGATGCGCTCGGCGACGTCTTTCAGGTTGATGTCGTCGGCGGGTGCGTTCGCGGCCGGGCTCTCGGTCGTGGTCATTGATTTCCAGGTAGAAGCGCGCCGAGTATATCAGCGATTGATACTGGTCTTGGCGCCTTTGGCCCCGTTCCACAGCGCGTCCAGCCCGGCGGCATCGTACTCGTCCAGCGTCCTGCCCTCGCCGCGCGCGGCGCGCTCCATGTGGGCGAACCGCTCCCGGAACTTGCGGTTGGCGGCGCGCAGCGCGTCTTCAGCGTCGAGCTTCAGCCAAGACGCCAGCCGCACCAGCACGAACAGCAGATCGCCGAGCTCCTCGCGCCGCTGCTCCTCCAACTCGGCCCGCGCCAGCTCACCCGCCTCCTCCGCCACCTTCCCCAGCACCCCTGATACGTCCGGCCAATCGAACCCGACGCGCGCCGCGCGGTCTTGCACCGCCTGCGCCACCGAGAGCGCCGGCATCGACGCCGGCACGCCGTCGAGCATCGACTTCTCCGCCTGGTCCTTCTTGCGCCGCTCCTCGCGCTTGAGCGCCTCCCAGTTGCGGAGCACCGCCTGCGAGTCTTGCTCCTTGTCCTCCCCAAACACGTGCGGGTGCCGGCGGATCAGCTTCTGCGAGATGCCCGACACCACGTCTCCCAGGTCGAACAGCCCCTCCTCGCGCGCGATCTGCGCGTGGAAGACCACTTGCAGCAGCAGGTCCCCCAGCTCCTCTTCCAGCGCCCCGAAGTCTCCGGCGTCGATAGCGTCCAGCGCCTCGTACGTCTCTTCCAGCAAGTAGCGCCGCAGCGTCTCGTGGGTCTGCTCGCGGTCCCACGGGCAGCCGGCCGGCTCCGGCTCGCGCAGCCGCGCCATGATCTCCACCAGCGTCTGGGGCTCTCGCACCGCATCGAGCGGCGCCAGCGCCGGTACCCACAGCGACGTCAGGTGGTCCGCCCCTTCGTCCCGGTCGATCTCGAACAGCTTGCGGCGCTCCATGCGCTCTTCACCCGCGACCCCCACCGCCCGCACCAGCACCACCTCATGCTCGTCCGGGTAGTGCTCTGCCAGCGCCAGCTTCACCTGCGATGCCACGGCGCGCGAGTACACCTGGCAGACCAGCAGCGGTGCCGTCGGCTCGATCCGCCCCAGCGCGAGTGCATCCGCCACCCGCAGCCCGTCACCCGCATCCGCGCCAACTGCCCCCAGCACCGCATCGACAAAGCTCAGTCCGGGGACGATCCGCACGGCGATGCCCCGGCCGGCAGCCTCCCGGCGCAGCAGCTGCACCGTCGACTCACCCACCAGCGGATGCCCCGGCACGGCGTACACCAGCTCACCCTCGGTTGAAGCGGCGCGCTCCAGCACCTCCGCGGTGATGCGTGTGTAGGTCTCCTCGAACCGCTCCCCTCCTTCATAGTGGTGGTCGAGCGAGGGCACCCCGGCGAGTGCCGGCCACGCCTCCACCGTGGGATGGATGCGCGTGCGGACTACCAGCCGCCCCTCACGGGCAGCGGCCTCCAGCAGCGTCTCCGCCTCCCGCGTCACCTGCTCTCGTGCCCCCGGCCCCAGCCCCACCACGGCAATAGAACCCATCATCGAACGGTATCAGGCGGCCGCTGCCGGCCCCTGGCCTTGTGCTTCCGGTGCTGCGACCACCTGCCCGGAGGCGCGGAGAGCCAGTATACAATTGCAGCATGGTTGGGAATACGCACGGTATGCGCAAGACTACCCTGGAGGTGGACGAGTCGCTGTTTGCCCAGGTACGGGAGGTGCTTGGCACCACGGGTCTGAAGGCGACGGTGCGACGTGCCTTCGAAGAGGTGCTCGCCTCCGACGCTCGCAGACGGGCGCTCCGACAGCTGCAGGAGATGGATGGGCTTGACCTCGACAAACCAGATGTCATGACCGGCGCCTGGCGGTAGCCGGCGGTCCTCACGCCATCTGCTCCAGACGATCCGTCAATTCCACCTGGTCAATTGACCCCGCAGGTCGCACCAGCCCCGCGCTACCTCGCAGACAAGAGCGCCCTCACCCGCCCCACCCACCCGCAGGTCAGCGCGGCGCTGGCCCCGCGCCTGCTCGCGGGAGAGCTAGCCACGTGCAGTGTGGTCGAGCTGGAGGTACTCTACAGCGCGCGCAGCCACAGTGATTTCGTGCGCACACGCCACACGCGCGAGCAAGCTTTCACAAACGTGCCCATGCTTCAGGCGGACTTTACGCGCGCCATTGACGTGATGGAAGCGCTCGCCAGGCGCGGCCAGCACCGCGCCGTAAGCTTGCCTGACCTCCTCATCGCCGCCGTAGCCGAGCGTGCCGGTCTGATCGTGCTCCACTACGACGCCGACTATGACCTGGTGGCTGAGGTGACCGGCCAGCCAGACGAGTGGGTAGTCCCTCGCGGATCGGTGCCGTAGCCTTTGCTGAAACACCGCTAGACAAGTCCGCGCCAGCCAGGCCCGCGCACTACTCTGCCAGGTGTCGCTCCAGTGTGCTCGCCGTCCGTGATCACCGGCGTACCGTTGACCAATACGTGGCGCACGCCGGTGGCGTACTGGTGTGGCCGCTCAAACGTGGCGTGGTCCTGCACTGTCGCCGGATCGAAGACCACCACGTCGGCGAAGTAGCCCGGGCGCAGCTGCCCGCGCCGGTCGATCTTGAGCGTGGCCGCCGGCAGCGCCGCCAGCCGGCGCACCGCCTCCTCCAGCGGGAGCGCTCGCTCATCGCGCACGTACTTGCCCAGCACCCGCGCGAACGAGCCGTACGCGCGCGGGTGGATGCCGGACTCCAGGAACTCGCCCTCGGCCGCCACGGCCGGAGAATCCGAGCAGAAGCTGACCCACGGCAGCGCCATTTGCCGGCGCACGTTCTCCTCGGACATGGCGAAGTAGACCGTGCCCACGCGGCTGTTGTCCTCCACCACCAGGTCCATCGCCGCCTCCTCCGGCGACGTGCCGCGCATGGCGGCAATCTGCGCCAGCGTCTTGCCGGTGAGGTGACGCAGGTCAGGGTTGCGGAAACCCACCACCATCACGTTTTCCGGGCCGAGCGTCAGGAGGCGGCTCTCCCACTCGTCGGTAGGCGTGGACATCTCGTGCTTGATGCGGGGCCGCAGCGCGGGATCTTGCAGGCGCTGCACCCACGTGCGGTGGCCACCCTCGCGCACCCACGGCGGCATCGTCGCATCCAGCCCCGTAGAGCTAGCGGCGTAGGTATACATGTCGGCAGTCACCTGGATGCCTGCGCCGCGCGCCTCTTCCACCATCTGGATCACCGTGTCCAGCTTCGGCCAGTTATCCCGACCGACCGCCTTCAGGTGGTAGATCTCCGCGGCGCAGCCGGCCCGCCGGGCGATGGTGAGCAGCTCCTCCACCGCCTCGACCAAGCGATCCCCCTCGCTGCGCAGGTGCGAGATGTACACGCCGCCGTACGCCGCCACCTCCTCCGAGAGCGTGACCAGCTCGTCGGTGGTGGCGAAGCACCCCGGCACGTAGATCAGCGCCGAGCCGAGTCCCATGGCCCCCTGCTGCATCGCCTGCCGCACCAGCGCGCGCATCTGCGCCAGCTGCTCGGCTGTAGGGGGCACGTCGTCTTGACCGAGCACGTGCTGGCGCACCGTGGCGGCCCCGACGAAGGACGCGATGTTGGCGGAGACGCCCCGCTGCGCCAGGTACTCCAGCCCCTTGCCGAGGGTGGTCCACGGCACGCCTCGCGCGCCCTGACCATCGAGTCCCCGCCAGCGGCGCAGCTCCGAGCGCATCTCGTCGTTCAGCGGGCCGAGTGAGGTGCCCTCGCCGAAAACTTCCAGCGTCACGCCCTGCCGCAGGTCGCTTTGCCCCCGTCCATCGACGAAGAGCGCCGTCTCTTTGCCCATCATGTTGATGAAGCCAGGCGCCACCGCCATCCCTCGTGCGTCAATCTCCACCCCAGCCTGATCGGCGCCGCCCGCTTTGCCCACCAGCGCGATGGAGTCGCCCACGATGCCCAGGTCCCCCTCGACCGGCGGCGCGCCGCTGCCGTCGTAGATCGCGCCGCCGCGGAAGAGGATGTCGAAGTTCGCCATTAGCGCTCCTCCTTCGCGTGCTCCCCGTCGAGGAACCGCAGCGCCACGCTCGCCAGCGCTGCGACGCCGTAGGGTAGCGCGGCTTCGTCGAGGGCGAAGCGCGGGCTGTGAGCCGGGCGGGCTTCTTGCCAGGCGGGGTTGCGGCAGCCGACGCGGATGAACGCGCCCGGGACGCGCTCCAGCACGAACGAGAAGTCCTCGCCGCCCATGGCGCGCTCGGCCTCGACCACGTTAGCAGCGCCCAGCGTCTCCCCGATGGCGGCGCGGGCCAGGTCCACCATCGCCGGGTCACTGACCATGACGGGGTAGCCGGTGCCAAACTCCTCGCATTCCGCGGTGGCGCGCATGGCGGCGGCTATCCCCTGCGCCACCTCGGGGATGCGCGCGCGCAGGTGGTCACGCACCTCGGGTGACGAGGCGCGGAAGGTGCCTTTGAGCACGGCGGTGTCCGGGATGACGTTGAAGATGGTGCCGGCGGTGAGGCTGCCCACCGTGATGACCCCTTGCTCGGCTGGCGAGATCTCGCGGCTGATGAGCGTCTGCAGCGCGGTGACGATGTATGCGCCGACCACGACGGGATCCACTGCGCGATCCGGCCTGGACGCGTGGCCGCCGCGGCCACGCACGGTGATGATGAAGCGGTCCGACGAGCCGTTGTTGGGCCCCGCGCGCAGCGCGATCTTGCCGGCGTCCGGGCCCCCAACGTGGACGCCGAACGCCGCATCAACCGCGGGCCCGTCCAGCACCCCGTCTTCGATCATGCGCTTTGCCCCGGCGCCGCCGTTCTCCTCGGCAGGCTGAAACATGAGCTTCACGGCGCCGGCGATCTGCTCCCGGCGGGCGGCGAGCAGGCGCGCCGCACCGAGCAGCATGGCAGTGTGCGCGTCGTGCCCGCAGGCGTGCATCACCCCTGGGTTCTGGGAGACGTACGCGGCGTTTTCCGCGTTTATTTCCTCTTGTATGGGGAGCGCATCCATGTCGGCCCGCAGCAGCACCGTCTTGCCCGGTCTGCTGCCGCGGAGCAGGCCGACCACCCCGGTGCCACCCACGCCACTGCGGACCTCGATCCCCAGCTGGCTGAGCGTCTCCGCCACGAGCGCGGCGGTGCGGTGCTCCTGGTAGCCCAGCTCAGGGTAACGGTGGATAGCACGCCGGTCGGCGACCACCTGAGGCGCGATGCGGTGGGCGTTGTCGAGCAGTGCGCTTAGGGCGGTTGCTTCCACGCGAGCAGCGGTCATGTGTCTCTCCTGGCTCAACGTAAGTGTGCCGGTCGAGCGGAGAGCGCGCCGTGATACCCAGCTGGCTCAGCGCGTCCGCCAGGAGTTAGGCGGCTCGGCGGTTCGTGCCGCGCAGGCCGGGCTGGTCACCCGCATCACGCAACCGGGCGGCCACCTCATCGAGGCTGCATCTGGTGAGCAGCCAGCCGGCGACGACCATGGCCACACCCCACAGAAGGAAGCCGACGTCCCACAGCAGCCACTGATCGGGCGGAACGGTCTCGTTCACGTGGTGGATGCCGAGCAGGTGGTGGTCCACCAGGCCCTCGACGGTGTTGAAGAGGCCCCAGCCCAGCAGCATGCCGCCCACCAGCAGCGTGGCGGGCCAGCGGACGTGGCGCCGGTGCGAGCCGCGCTCCAGCAGGAACACGCCGGCCACGGTCATGATCCAGGTGGCGGCGTGGAAGAAGCCGTCCCAGAGCGTGTTCAGCTTCAGGTTCTCCACGCTGTCTGGCGGGAACCCCGCGCTGGTGCCCATATGGTGCCACTGGAGCAGCTGATGGAGGACGATGCCGTCGAAGAAGCCACCCAGCCCCAGGCCCAGCAGGACGGCGCCGGCGATGGGCGTAGTGAGGCCCAATTGGTCAGTTGTGGCATGTTCTGCATCGCGCACGCTAGTGGCCATGCGGGTGCTCAAAGCAAGCGCCGCGCCACAAACCCGCCGGTCCGGCGCTAGCCAGTGTCTTTTCATCAGGCGGAGAGCTGAGTAGGCTTTGGGATGAAAGGAATGGCACGGCAGGAGGTGCCGCCGGGGCCGCCCGCCGCGGCCGGCAC
>CADCTC010000156.1:9889-10221 GCA_902805635.1 uncultured Chloroflexota bacterium | reverse complement strand
GCCGCCCAGTGGCAGGGCGTCCACGGCGTTGAAGATCAGGTTGGTGAGCAGTTCGCGCAGCTCGGCCTCCACGCCGCTGGCCGGAGGCACCGGCGCCAGGTCGGTCTTGACGTGGATGGTGCGTCCGTGTGCCTGCGCCTGGTCTTTCCACTTGGGCTCGGTGAGCGCAATCACCTGCTCTGCCACGCGGGCCAGGTCCACCGGCGCCAGGACGTCCGCATTCTCGCGCGGGCGGTAGAACTCGCGCAGGCGGCGCACTACCCCGGCGGCGTCCTGCGCGCCGGTATGGATCAGGCCAAGGTACCGCTGGAGCGTAGCGCTGTCCGAGACCG
>CADCTC010000156.1:0-9879 GCA_902805635.1 uncultured Chloroflexota bacterium | reverse complement strand
GGCCACCGCGGCGGGGTGGACCAGCAAGAGCTCCGAGAAGCCGGCCACCGGCGCCAGCGCATTGTTCAGGTCGTGGGCGATACCGGCAGCCATCTCTCCCAGGGCCCGCAGCCGCTCCTGCTGGACTATGTGCTCTTGCGCCGCCTCCAGGTCCTCCAGCGCGCGGCGCAGGCGCTGGTTGACCTCTAGCACCTCCGCCTCTGCGCGCTTGCGGTCGGTGACGTCACGCACGATGGCGAGGGACGCGGGCTGGCCACTGTAGAGTAGGGACGTGGCGGATATCTCCACCGTGCGTTCCTCGCCGGAGGGGCGCACGATGCGGCACTCGTACGTGGAGGGGACCGCTTCGCCACGCTGGCGGCGCTCCGCCTGGTCGCGCAGCCGCGCGTGCTCGTCGGGGTGGACGTACGTCGTGATCGGCTTGCCTACCAGCTCGGCGGGGTCGGCCACACCGAAGATGCGCGCCGCGGCGGGGTTCATGAGCACGTAGGTCGGCCCCACGGCGATGGCCACGCCGTCCACCGACTGCTCCACGACGGCGCGGTAGCGTGCCTCGCTCTCATGGTGAGCCGCTTCGGCTTCGATGCGGGCGGTCTCGAGGCGGGCCCGCTCGGTCGCTGCGCCGGCCATGGTGGCGAGTGCCGCCGCCAGCGCGAGGTCTTCCGGACCGAAGAACCCCGGTTGCGGGTGAGTGACGTGCAATGTGCCCACCACCCGGCCGGCGGCGTTGATGGGCACGTTGACGGACGCGCGTTTGCCCATTTGCACGACGCGCTCGTGCGCGGGGTACGCCTGAGGGTCCAGCGCCTGATAATCCTCCACCAGAATGGCTTCGCCGGTGCGCGCCACCCGCCACCCGACACTACCTTCCGAGAGGGGACGTTGGCCAGCCGTGCGGCGCGGCGTCTCTCCAGGGCGGGCTTCCAGCGATAGGAGGCGCACGCCGGCAGTGGCGTCTACCGCGTGGACGGAACAGGTTTCCCCACGCAGCAGGGTCAGTGCGCCAGCGCTCAGCGCCGCCAGGGCCGCGACAAGGCCGGGAGAGGCTCCAACGGCCGCGAGTACCTGGGCAAGCTGCTCCGCCTGCTCGGTACGCCGCTGGAGCGCGACGACAGCGCGGTCGCGGTCCACGCGCAGCCGTGCCTGCTCCACCATCTTCAACACTGCGCGCTCTAGCGCAGCGCCCCGCAGGCCTTCGCTCTTGGGCAGGTAGTCGGCGGCTCCGGCGCGCAGAGCGGCGACGGCCGATTCTTCCGACCCATGGCTGGTCAGCAGCAACGCGGGCACGGTTTCTGGAAGTCCCACCGCGCGCAGCTCGCGGAGCAGCACGGGCCCCTCGACGTGTCCCAGATAGTAGTCCAGCACCACCGCGTCGTAGACGCGCGTGGCGCTGGCGCCGTCTTAAAAGCGCGCCATGGCTTCGGGGGCGGTCGCGACGCGGTCCACGGTGAAGCAGCCAGAGGCAGACCGCTCCAGCGCAGTGGCGACGAGGTCGGCGTGGTCGTCGTCGTCTTCGACAAGGAGCACGCGGACCGATGGCAGCTCGCTGGCTCTTGCACTAGGCGGGCAGACCGGCAGGCAGGCCGGCAGTCGGGTAAGCGGGCTGTTGGGGGGAGGGCAGTCGCCGGTAGCCCACGTGCGAGTGGAAGGCGTCGATACCGAAGCGGGCGGCGTGGTACTCATGGACGGGCGCTGCACCGGGGCGGGCGCGTCACTACCTTTGACCAGTAAGCGGGGATGGCTTGCACCTTGGTACGGAACTCCGCGGCGCTGACGGGCTTGGTGACGTACTCGTTGGCGCCCAGGCCGTAACTGGTGAGCACGTCACGCTCGTGCGCGGAGGTGGTCAGCATGATCACCGGCAAGGTCTTGAACGTCGCATCCGCCTTCATCACGCGCAGCACCTCGATGCCATCGAGTCCCGGCATCTGGATGTCCAGCAACACCAGGTCGGGCGATTCGGCGCCGGCATGCTCTCCCTCATGGCGTAGATAGCGCAGCGCCTCTTCGCCATCCACTACCACGTCCACCAAGATCTGGTCGGTGATCTCGTGCTGCGCGTCCTGGAGCGCTGCGGCGGTGAGGAACGCGTGGTCCTCATTGTCCTCCGCCAGCAGGATCCTGATCTGGCCATGGTGACCGCTTTGGCCACCGCTCTGGCCGCCGGCGTGAGGATGCGCTGCCGCGTCTGTCATTAATTGGTAAATCGTTCCCGACACGGTACGTGCTTGAGGCCGCGCGGCCGCGTGTCGCCGCGAATTCTGGCAGGCAGACCATCCAAGTATCAAGCGCATCCCCCGTCTACCCCTCTCTCACGCTGCCCACCCTGGGCACGTGGCACCCGCGCCTCACGCTGAGGCCGGCGCTGGCCCCGGTGGCGCCTTGGGAAGGGTGACGAAAAACGTGGCGCCCGGGGCGACGTTGGGATCCGATTCAAGCCAGACATTGCCACCCAGCTGTTCCGCGGCGCGCTTCACGGTGGCCAGTCCCACGCCGGTGCCATCGGGGTCACGCCGCTTGCCGTCGGGCAGTCTTGAAAAGAGCCGGAAGACTTGATCGTGGAGCGCCGGAGCGATGCCGGGCCCGTTGTCTTTCACCCACAGCCGCCACTGTGTGGCGAGCTCATCCGCGCCCACCTCCACGCGTGGGGGCTGCGCCTGCAACTCAGCTGCGCTGGAGCTTGGCGCGGCGCCGCCGTACTTGATGCCGTTCTCCACCAGGTTGCCCACGATCTGGCGCAACCCGGTAGGACTGCCATACACCACCGGCAGTGGGGTGACCACCGTGACCGCGCCGCCGGATTGGTCGAGCTGGTGCTGCAGCGCGGCAGTGGCCTCCGCCACCAGGCGGGTGAGGGGCACACTCTGGGCGGTTACATCCGTGCGTCCCAGGCGACTGTATTCCAGCACGTCCGTGATGAGCGTAGAGAGCCGGTCCGCATTGACGCGGATGCGCTCCAGGTAGCGTGCGCCCCGGCCGCCGTCGTGTTCGGCCAGCAGCGTGCCGTGCTCCTCCTCCAAACGCGTGGCGTATCCCTGAATAGAAACCAACGGGGCTTTCAGGTCGTGCGAAACGGTGTACGCGAACTGCTGGAGATCGGAGTTGGCCGCCAGCAGCGCCTGCTCGGTGCGCTGCCGCTCGGTCAGCTCTACCTCCAGGGACGCGTTGCTCGCCGCCAGTTCCTCACCGCGGAGCGCCAGCCGGTTCTCCAGCCGGTGTATCCACGCGGCCAATGGCAAGCCAAGCGCGAGCGCACAAGCGACGGCGAGCAGGCCGAAGCGCAGCGCGCGGCCGGCCATCGCTTCCACGGGGGCAAACGCGGCGGTGGACGGCTCTTCGATCAGGATGCTCCACGGGAGACCCTGCACCGGGGCGAACACGGCCAGGGTGGCCGGGATAGCCTCCTGACCGCCGCGACCATGTGTCTCCAACACGCCTCGCGCGCCTGCTAGCAACCGGGCTATCACCTCAGTCCCGGTTTCTGGGTGCTTCATGATGCGTTCGTGATCGACGTGCGCCATGACTAAGCCGCCGTCGCGGCGGTCCACAAGTGTGGCGCGGCCGTAGTCTGATACGTGCAGTCCGGCGATCGTGTCCGCCAATGCGTCCAGCGAGACCCCGCCCACCAGAACGGCGAGTAGCACGCCTTCTTCGTCGTGGATAGGCACGCCGTACGGCAGCGCGCGGCGACCGTTCAGGCGCGAAAGCGTAGGCGCTCCGAGCGCTGGCTCGCCGGTGGCCAGTACACCCTTGAAGTAGTCACGATCGGCCAGGCTGATGCCTGCCACGTTGTCATTCGAGCTGGTAACGAGAGGGGCGCCGCGCAGGTCGATTATGGTGATGCCGCTCAAGTTGGGACTGGCCTGCACCACCCGCACCAGCCCTGCCTGGAGCCGCTCATGGTCGCCGTCCTTGAGCGCGTCCACCACCGTTGGGCGCGCCGCGGTCTCGCGGAGCACTGCCTCGGCCGCCTCCACGTACCGGGCGGCAGAGATAGCCGCGAGGTCGGCGGCGCCGAGGTTGCTGGCCAGGATCTGGCTGCGCAGCGCCTCACGGCTGCTCTGCAGCAGGGCCCAGCCAACGCCTCCGGAAGCGACGGCGGCCACCAGCACGACAAGCGCGAGCAGGAGCGGCGCCAGTCCGGGCCTGCGTACCTGCCGGAGGAGTGCGCCGGCACGGATGCCGGCGCCAGCACGGTCGGCGGCGACTGCCGCGGTGGAAGCGGCGGCAGGCGTTACGCCGAGAGTGATGCTCATGCGTTGCCAGTATCACAGCGCCGGGTGCCAGCCGGGTCATCGATAGGTCAAATCGGGGACAAAATCCGGCGGAAACCGGCAGCGGCCGGCGCAGTTGACCGGTTGGCCAACCAATAGAGGAAAGGCTTACAGGAACGTAACGTCTGCCTTACGTTTATCTCACGGCGCCGGTCGGGCCGGTTACGTGGCAGTGAAGTTGCATTTGCAACCGGCGAGAGACATGGACTCGGCGCGGCGGCCCGACAAACACGGAGATCGCCCTATCCAGGGGCACCAGGGGCAGGCGAAGTCCCTAGTGGAACGGTGCGATGCACTGTCGCACCAGATTGCCGAGCACTTGAGGAAGCAGCACCCCACGGCGCGGTCAGACCATCAGGTCCGCCAGGTGTCCGGCTCCCAACGCGCCACGCCGCCGATGCGCTGACGGCAGCGCTGGAGTAGTTCGGCGTTGCGGTTGCTTCTCTGAAGTACTAGTGATACGCTGCCGGCGGGGATTCATACCCAATCGCAGCTTGAGGGAGGCTTCGGGATGTTCCGGGACGGAATCGGTACTGTTAAGGGTGGCGCGGCACGCCAGGGAGCGGTGAGTGCGGTGAGTGCTGGTGGCCGCACACTGCAGACGAAGCGGACGCGCCGTGGCGTGGCGCTGGGGGCAGGCGCACTGGGAGCGGCGGCGCTGCTGGCGGCGTGCGGCGCGGGCGGTAGCCAGGAGGCGGGCGCAGGCGCCGGGGGCAAGGCAGCCTCCACGCTGAAAGGGAAGATCAGCCTGTCGGTGTGGGGCGCCGTCTACGAGGACGAGCTGTACACGGCGCACTACCTTCCGGAGTTCAAGAAGCTGCACCCGGACGTGCAGGTGGAGTTCGTTCGCCCCGCGGGCGATTACCGCACGTATCTAGAAACCTCCCACGCCGGGGGCACCGCGCCGGACGTGATGCGCCAGCCGGCGGTGGATGCGGGCCATTACGTCAAGTCCGGCATGGACCGTCCGCTCGACGAGTACATCAAGACGGAGAAGTTCAACCGCGACGACTTCTACCCGCACCACTGGCCGCACATCACGATTGGCGGTAAGACCTACGGCGTGCCGCAGGACACCAACCAGACCGGCGCCTACGTGAACCGGCGCCTGTTCCAGGAGGCGGGGCTCAAGGTGCCCGACGCCAACTACACGTGGGACCAGCTGGTGCAGGACTCCCGGCGCCTGACCAAGGTCAACGGGTCTGGCACGCAGCAGTACGGCCTGGTGGTCGGCTACGGCATCGGCATGTTCTACCCGCTGGTGTTTGCCCAGGGCGGCAAGGTGTGGAAGGACGCCGAGAAAAAGGAGATCCAGCTCAGCAGCGAGCCGTTCCAGCGCGCCATCGAGCACTACAAGCGCAACATGGTGGACCCCGGCTACATGCCGCGCCCGGAGGTCATGAGCGAGCGCGGCGGCGCGATGCGCATGTTCTACAACGGCGAGGCCGCCGTCTTCTTCGACGGCACGCACCGCGCGCCGTTCACGATCAAGGAGGCGCCCGACATCGACTGGGTCGCCATCCCGTATCCAACCTTCGGCCAGACCAAGAAGACAGTGGCGAGCTACCCGTATTGGTCGGTCTGGAGCCAGAGCAAGGCGCCCGATGCAGCGGCGAAGATGATCTTCCACATGCAGAGCGCCGACGGTCCCATTCGCTACTGGCAGCTGTTGTGGGTGGCGGCGCCCGCGAACAAGTCCACCGTGAAGAGCGCCGCCTTTAAGCAGGTGCCCGGCATGCCCGGCCAGATTCCATCGCTCAAGAGCGAGCAGGAGTGGCAGGACAAGTGCGCCTGGCAAACCTGGACGCTCGAGCGGTCGGAGAAGGCGGGTGGCGTGATCGAGACCGAGCACATCTCCCAGTGGAACCCGATCGTCGGCACCGAAACCGCCCAGCGGGTCGCCAAAATCTTCGCCACCAACGACTCCATCGCGGCCAAGGCGGCCATGGAAGACGCGGTGCGCGCCATCAACGGCTACATCAAGCAGAACGGGTAGACGTCACGCGCTCAAGCGCACGCTCGCGCCGGGCCGAGGCGGTCCTGCTGTGCCTGCCCGCCCTGGCGCTGGCGTGGCTCGGCTGGCAGCGGCGTTGGGTAGCCGACGACGCCTTCATCGACCTGCGTGTCGTCCACCACCTGCTCGGCGGCTACGGTCCCGTCTTCAACCCCGGCGAACGGATAGAGGCCTACACCAGCCCCCTGTGGGTAGGCCTGCTGACGGCCGCCGGCATACTGGCACGCCCGTTTTTCGCGGGCAGGCCACCGCTTGAGTGGATCGCCACCACTCTGGGGTTATTGTGCTCGGTGCTCGGCCTCTGGGCCGCAACGCTGGCGGCGGCCCGTCGGGCACGCGATGAGGCGCCTGGGGGCCCTGCGCTGCCCTTAGGTGCGCTCGTCGTCGTCGCGCTCGCCGCCTATTGGGACTTCGCCACGTCCGGCCTCGAGACGGGCCTGATCATCGCTTGGCTCGGCATCTCCGCGCTGGCACTGACTCGCATACCTGTCGTCCCCGGCGACCCCAACAGGGCCGCCGGAAACAGTGTACGGGTCTGGCCCGCGGCGCTCCTCTTCGGGCTGGGCCCGCTGGTGCGGCCCGACCTCGCCATCCCTGCCGGTGCGTTCCTGGCAGCCTTGGTCCTCGTGGTCGGTCGCCGCCCCCTGCGCACCGCCGCGCTCGCTGCCACCGCGGCGGCGCTGCCCGCCGCGTATCAGGTGTTCCGCATGGGCTACTTCGCGGTACTTGTACCCAACACCGCTATCGCCAAAGAAGCCTCAGCCGCGCGCTGGGATCAGGGCCTGCGCTACCTCGTGGACTTCGCGGGCCCGTATTGGCTCTGGCTGCCCCTGGCGGCGCTCGCCTGCTGCTGGCTGGTGGACGCGGGTGCCTTGCTGCGCCCCAGTTTGCGAAAGCGTGCCGCTGCCGCACTGGCGGTGCTGCCTGCGCTTGGAGGAGTGCTGCATGCGCTGTACGTCATTCGCGTGGGTGGCGATTTCATGCACGCACGCTTGCTCCTGCCCAGCCTCTTTGCCGTGCTTCTGCCGGTGATGGCGGTGCCGGTCCGGCTCCGTCACGTCGGCCGCCATTCGCTGGCGCCGTCACTCTTGGCGGCAGCGGTTGTGGTGCCGTGGGCGCTGGTCTGTGCGCTGTGGCTGCGCCCACCCTACCACGCGGTCGGCAACGGCGTGGGGCCACAGGGAATCGCCGACGAGCGCTGGTTCTACGTCCAGTTCTCCGGCCATCCACATCCGGTGACGCTGGCCGACTATGACCGAGCCGACTGGAAGCGGGCCGGCGATGCGCTCCGTCTGCTGGCCGAGCGCGAGCGCGTGGTGCTGCCGGTGCCAGCGGAGGTTTCAGAAACAGTAACGGAGGAGCAGCGGCGGTTGCTCCCGGCGCACTGGGTTCCGGCCCGCGTCGTGTTGAGCACCAAGAGCATCGGTCTGCTGGGCTACGCCGCCGGGCCGCGTGTGCACGTCGTGGACCGGCTCGGTCTTGCCGACCCAATCGCGGCGCGCCTCAGGCTGGCGCGCCGCGGGCGGCCCGGCCACGAGAAAGAGCTGCCAGCTGAGTGGGTGGTGGCCCGCTTCGTCGCGCCAGAGGCGCTACATGGTGGACCGGAGACGGCCGGGTTGGAGCCCGCGGTGCAGGCCGCCGGGGCAGCACTTCAGTGCGGCGCCCTGGAAGACCTGCTTCAGGCGGTGCAGGCCCCCCTCACGCCGGAGCGGTTCGGCCGCAACGTCCTGGCGGCCTGGCGCCTCACCGCCCTCCGGTTGCCATCTAACCCTGTGGCGGCGCGCGCCGAGCTGTGTGCGCCCGGTGAGTAGCGGGGCGAGCGACGCAGACACTCGACGCGGGGACGTGACCGAGCCACTTGGAGACGTACACTGACAGCCAATGACAGCCAGCATGCAGTATCGGCGTTTCGGCCGCACCAACCTTCAAGTTTCAGTCATGGGGATCGGCACCGGCGGGCCCAGCCGGTTCGGCCAGGGCAGCGGCGTCGACGAGCCCGACGCGGCGCGCACGCTGCGCCGGGCGCTGGAGCTGGGCATCAACCTCATCGACACGGCTGCCAACTACCGAGGCAGCGAGGACCGCCTGGGCCGCTCGCTCAAGGGCGTGCCGCGCGACTCGTACGTGATGTGCACCAAGTTCTCGCCGTTCCGCGGCGGGGAAATCGGGGGGCCGGAGGCAAGCGCAGTGGACTCGGGCGACCCGCTCAAGCCCGAGGCGGAGCTGCGCACCTCCTTGGAAGAGAGCCTGCAGCGGCTGCAGCTGGACCACGTGGACGTGCTGCAGCTGCACGGTGTGACTCCCGACCGCTACGAGGCTGTGCGGGACCGGTTTGTCCCGACGATGCGCCAGGCGCAGGCGGAGGGCAAGTGCCGCTTCCTGGGCATCACCGAGACGTTCGGCAACCGCGACGACAAGCACCAGATGGTGCCCAAGGCGTGCGCCGACGGCATCTGGGATACCACGATGGTGGGCTACAACATGCTGACTCCGCTGCCCGAGCAGACGGCGCTGGCGGCGGCGAAGCAGCACGACGTGGGGGTGCTGGTGATGTGCGCCGTGCGCCGGGCCATCGCGAATCCACAGAAGCTGCACGAGCTGGTGGCCGAGCTGAAGGCGAACGGCGAGATCCCGGCGGACGCGCTCCCCGACGACGGACCGTTCGACTGGCTCGTGCGTGACGGCGTGGAATCGGTGGCCGCCGCAGCGTACAAGTTCGCCGCGAGCCATCCCGCGGTGTCGTGCGTGCTAACCGGCACGGCCACGCTGGAGCACCTGGAAGAGAACGTGCGCGCCATCCTCGGCCCGCCCCTCTCGGCCGCCGACCGCCAGCGGCTGGTGGAGACGTTCCTGCCCGTCGGCCGCAACCTCGGCAACTGAGCCCTGAGCCCGGCGTCGATCCGGCCGGCCTCCTAGCTCCGGGGCGCGTACTCCTGCACGGGGTGGGCGAGATTCTTGGAGCGGTCGCAGATGACGTTCAGCACGTAACGCCGATACGTACCCATCCACGCCACTGTTCGCCGGGCGCGAGCTCGATCACTCCGGTGACCTCCGGCGGGTAGCCCGCACTGGCCAGATTGAACGCGTCCGGAAAGCAGGTGGCGATCACCGGCGAGATGCACGTCTGCGCTGGCGGAGCGGTAGGTGAAGCCGGTGGGGGCGGCGCAAAGATCCGCAGTGCGCGGAAATCCTCGCTGGTTTCGATCGTGACCGACACGTCCTCGCGTGGCGCGGCGAGTGACCACCGCACGCCACCTTCCCCATTCTCCCGACCGTAGTTCACCTGGAGGCCGCCGTGCGGTCGCTCGCCGCGCTGCCCGTCCAGCAGCCGGTCCACCCGCTGGCCGTTCTCCAGGCTCAGCGCGTCTGATGGGGGTGAGAAGCGGATAGACGCCACGCGCGGTGTCACGGCAGAGCCGGCCGCGCCAGCTGAGCCTACCGTGCCGGTAGCATCACTTGGCCGCTCCAGTTGGGCCTGCGGCGCCGACTCTATCTCCGCGCGGCGGGTAACGCTCGCCTGCACGATGCAGTCTTCGGCGCGGCTCGATGGGGTGAAGGGGATCGGGAAGTAGGGATGGATTCCGAACGCCC
>CADCTC010000155.1 GCA_902805635.1 uncultured Chloroflexota bacterium | reverse complement strand
GAGGTGGTTACGGGCGGCGCCGGAGAGGTCGAGCGGCGCGCGCTGACGGAAGCGGCGCTGGAGGAAGTGGTTGGATAACGGGGCTGCTGGCGCGGACGAATGGAGGGACCCCTCCACCGGCCCCTCCCCCGAAGGGAGAGGGGAGTTCGGCGGCGCGGAGCGGATGGGCGGGCTGCGCGGCTACTCGGTGGTGGTACCTGGGAGTGGCTCGTCGGTGTTCCACGTCCCGGCGAGCGGTGCTGTCATCTTCGACATGGATGGGGTGCTGATCGACAGCGAGCCGGTGCACTACACGGCGACGGACGGGGTGCTGGGGGAGGAGGGGCACGCGCTGACGTGAGAGGAGTACGTACCGTATATAGGCACGGTGTCGATGGAGATGTGGCGCGAGCTGTGCGGGCGGTTTGGTTTGCGCCGCTCGCCGGAGGCGTGCGAGGCGCGGCAGGGGGAGCTGTTCCTGCAGGCGCTGCCGGGGCATGCGCAGCCGGCGCCGGGGGCGGTGCGGCTGGTGGGAGCGCTGCGGCGTGAGGGCGTGCGGCTGGGGCTGGCGTCGTCGTCGGCGCGGCCGTGGATAGAGGGAGTGCTGGCGGTGATCGGGCTGGGGGAGGCGTTTGAGGTGGTGGTGTCGGGGGACGACGTGGTGCGCGGCAAGCCGGACCCGGAGATCTTCCTGCTGGCGGCGGAGCGGCTCGGTGTTACGCCGACAGCGTGCACGGTGATCGAGGACTCGCGGCACGGCGTAGCGGCGGCGCTGGCGGCGGGGATGGCGGTGGTGGCGGTACGGACGGCGTACAACGCGGACGAGGCGTTCACCGGAACGCAGCGGGTGGTGGCGTCGCTGGAAGAGCTGGTGCCTGCTGGGTGAGGTGTCGCGGCCTAAACCAGGTGTCGAGATGAAGGATTAGGGCGCGGCGCAGGGGATTGGCGACGTCAGCCGGTGGGATCACGTGGGTGGCGCACCCGACGACGGTGTGGACCGACGAGCTAGTGCGGGTGGGGAGTAGGTCTCGAGTAGCGGGCGCCGGGTGCCGGTGGCGCCGCCGGCGCCCCTGGCAAGCCGATCACGTCAGGCACGCAGCCAGCGATCGAGCCAGGCGTAGGCGCGCTCGCGCATCTCGTCGCTGAAGCCGTGGCCGCCGAGGTAGACGCCCGCGTCGAGGCGCTCGCCGGCGCCGGCGGTCTCGTACGCGGCGCGGGCGACGGCGAGGGAGTCGTGCAGCCCGTCGATGGGGAAGATGCTGTCTGAGGCGCCGTTGAGCGCGAGGAAGGGGCGCGGCGCGACGGCGCCGAGCAGATCGCCCACGTCGCCGTGCTCCAGCCAGCCGGGCACGTAGGCGCCAAAGTTGTGGTTGACGCGCTCCCGCAGCACCGCCGCCAGAGATGCGAAGCCGCACGACGATACGGCGGCGCCAATCCGCTCGTCGAGCGCGGCGTGGAAGAGCGCCTGCTGGCCACCCAACGAGTGGCCGATGCAGCCTAGCCGGGCCGGATCGACCTCGTGGCGCGACTGAAGGTAGTCCAGCCCGCGCTGCATGTCCCAGACGAGCTTGGTCTGCAGCCAGGAACCGTGGAGGACTCGGCTGGTGAACTCGAAGCGCTCGGAGTCGCGGCCGGCGGTCTGCTGATCGGGCGGATCGAGGACGCCGCGGTACGGCCCGCGCTCTTCGAAGCAGAGAGCGTCGGGGGCGAGCACGACGTAGCCGCGGCGGGCGAGCTCGAGGGCGTAGGCCTGCTCGGGGTTGCCGGCCAGGCCAATCACTTCGCTCTTGCCGAGATGGAATTGCCCAGCGTGCTGGTGGTGCGCGAAGACGGCCGCGCGGCGCTCGCCGGGTAGCAAGTCGCGCGGCAGCAGCAGGTAGGCGGGAACCCGGTCGCCGGGCTCCACCTGGTAGCTGACACGCTCCCGGACGACATCACCCAGGTCTACCCGCTCCTCGACGAGTGCATCGAGCGGCGCGGACTCGGGCCAGCGGCCAAGGAGGCGCACCATCAGCTCGCGAAAGGCTGCCATCGAGTGGGAGGGTACCGCGCGGCGTGTATGGCACCACGCGCGGCGGTTGGCCGGTCTGAGTCGATGCGGCGGGCGAGCCTACCCGGGCGGACTACACCTATCTAGGAACTGCCCCTTGACTCTGGTGCGATACGGCGGCATGATGGTCCACGTATATATACATCAGTGACTACACGGAGGTGAATATCTATGGCAGGCAAGGATGCGGTAGATAGGTTGACAGGACTGCTGGAAGGCGCGTCGTTTAGGGAGGAGCTGCAGCGTGTGGCGCAGGGGGCGGACCTCCTGACGCTGGGGCTGCTGGATGCCGACAACTTCAAGGAGCTAAACGACACCCACGGCCACGCCGCGGGAGACGCGCTGCTGACGGCGGTGGGGCAGCGGCTTAAGGCGCTGGCGGAGCAGGCGGGCGGCGTCGCCGGCAGGATCGGGGGAGACGAGTTCGCCGTGGTGCTGCCGGGCGTCTCGCTCGAGAGCGGCTTCCTGCAGATGGAGCGCTTCCGCGCGGGGGTCACTGCGGTGGAGGGGCTGGTGCCGGAGGTCCCCGGCTACCGGCCTTCTATCAGCATCGGCGTGGCCAATTACCCGCGCGACGTGAAGTCAGCGGGGGACCTGCTGGCACGGGCGGACCAGGCGCTGTGGCAGGCAAAGGAGGCGGGGCGCAACCAGGTAGCGCTGCCGACGGTGGAGGAGATGGTGATGAAGACGTGCTACTACACCACGGCACAGATCGGCCGGCTCAAGCGCCTGGCGGAGAAGCGCTCGGTGACCGAGTCGTCGCTGCTGCGCGAGGCGCTGGACGACTTGCTGCGCAAGCACGACGTCAAGTAATTCTGAGTCAGCGGGCGTGCTAGGGTTGGAGAGAGGAACATCGCCATGAGCACTTCCAAGACAGGCACGTTTCTGGGGATTCCGTATGACTTCCGGCGGCCGACGCGGGCGCGGCTGCGGGAGCGATTGTGGAACCCGACCGACCGGCGGCTGTTCACGCCGAAGGTGTTTGGCGCGGGGCTGGACGTGAACTTCTACGAGCTGTTCCGGCGGCTGGGGTTGGTGCGACGCTCCTGACGCACTTGATGCTCCTGCTCCCGCTCCCGATCAGGCTGAAGGGGTGAGGGAGACGGGGGTGACGGGGCCGCGAGTGCGGACTGACTCTTTGATGGCTTCGCCGATGGCCAGGTAATGGGTGTCGCCGGGCACGACGCACTCCCAGCGCGCGGGCGGGAGGAAGGATCGGTCGAAAACGCCGTCCTGGGGGATCGCGGTAGGATTGCCGGCGGCTGTGGGGCGGGCAGGCGGACTGGCGCTCATCACTTACTTCTTCACCGGATCGGCGAAGTCCTTGCCCTGGTCGAGGATCTGCTGGATCATGGGCGCCATCTGGGTGGCGAGCGCCTGGGCTGAGATCTGCCCGTTCAGTGCGGGCGGCACCTGCTGACCGAGAAGCGTGTTGAGCTCGCCCCGCTTCTCGTGCGGCGCGCCGAACTGGCCGAAGGGCTGCTGATCGACGAAAGGACGCAGGTCGGCGGTGACGCCGGCGCGTTTGAGGAAGGCGTCTGAGCTGGCGGCGGACTTGCGGGGCGGGTGAACCCGGCCTTCCTGGGTGGCGAGCATTGTGACGTCCTTGCCGGTGATGTGCGCCAGCCAGAGCCAGGCAGCATCACGCACTTTGCTCTTGGTGGAGATGCTGAAGCCGTTGCGGGCGACGTGGACGGCGGTTGCCTTGGCGCCGCGCGGCAGGGGCGCGACATCCCACTTGACGTTCTGCATGCGCGAATAAGTACCGCGGTTAAAGCTGAAGTCCATGACCATAGAGACGCGACCGTTGGCGAAGGTGGGCATCTCAGACCGATTGGCGTCGGGCGTGGGCATGACGCGGTGGCGCTGCGACAGGTCGACGATCCACTGCAGCGACTCGATGGCGGCGGGCCGGTCGATGGTCTGCTTGTTGGTGTTCCACTCGGCGTAGTCGATGCCGTTTTGCCAGAGCCAGGGACCGATGGCCCAGGGAGCGGTTCCGAGCAGGCCGAAGCCGTAGCGGCGGCCGTCTGGACTGTCGGCGGTGAGGCGCCGGGCGGCATCCAGGAAAGCGTTCCAGTCCCATTTCTTGTCGAGCCAGAGCTGACGGGGGTTGCCCAGCCCGGTGCGCTGCCAATGGTCGGCGTTGTAGTAGATGCAGCTGACGCCGGTGTCGCGGGGCAGCATGTGGCGCTTGCCGCCCATGTGGTACATGGAGGATGGCTCGAAGTCGGCGAAGTCGATCCACGTGTCGCGCGCGATCAGGGGATCGAGGACGAGCGCCTCGCCGCGCTTCTCGAACTCGTTGATGGTGCCCTGGCCCACGTCCCACACGTCGGGCGGCGTGCCGGCGACGAGCAGGCCGAGGATCTTCTCCAAGTAGACGGGACCGGCGCCGAGCACGGTGTGCTCTACGGTGAGGCTGGGGTAGCGCTGCTTAAACGTATCGCTCGGAGCGTTTTTGTAGAACTCATCGCCGAGGGTGGCAAAGCTCACGGTGGCTGGCGGGATGGAGCCAGGCGCGGGTGGGGTGGCGGCGCGCCCGCCGGCGCCGCAGGCGGCCAGCGCCAGACCGGTTGCGGTGGCGGGCACGCCGAGGGCGCCGCGCAGCCACGCGCGCCGGGTGTTGGCGCTGGGAGGCAGCGGTCGCGCAGGGGCCGCGTGTGCGGGTGTCGCTCGCGACGTTGGGGCTGCCGGCACGGTCACGCTGAGGGTCTGGCTGGCCATGAAGTGATCACTCCTTGTTCATTTGGCGGACGAGCTCGACGCCGGCCGCTTCGGTGTGGCGCTGCACCAGGCGGGCGGCGGTTTCGCCGTCGCGCGCCGCTAGTGCAGCAAGAATGTCGCGGTGCTCGCGCTCACCTTGCTCCAGACGGCCCGACGAGCGCGGATAGACGCGCTCCACGCGGAAGGCGTAGTTCCAGAGCCGGCGTAGCGTGTCGTGTGCCCACTGGCTGGGATACGCGACGCAGATGCGCTCGTGGAAGCGGCGGTTGGCGTCCATCAGCGCGGGCTGGTCTCCCGCTTGCCGCAGCCGTTCCATCTCTTCCGCGGTGGCCTCAAGCGTTGCGAGGTCGCCCTCGGACAGCGTGGCGGCGGCGTGGCGCGCGCACAGCGCAGTGACGGCGGCGAGCATCTGGTAGGCGTTGGTAACGCTCTCCGGTGTGAGCGGGCTGACGACGACACCCCGGCGCGGGTGGCGCACGGCCAGGCCTTCTACTTCCAGGACGCAGAGCGCCTCCTGGACGGGCATGGAACTGACATCGAGCTGGGCCGCGAGGTCGCGCGGCTTCAGCCGGGCGTCGGCGGCGAGCTCACCGTGCAGAATTGCGTCGCGCAGGCGCTCCAGCACAAGATCGAAGACGGAACGCTGGAGGCCGATGGGCCGCATGCGCTCGGCCGGCAGGGCAGGAGTGCCAATCGGCATTTGTAATTGCAAATGCTACGTGTGGGGAGAGGGGCGGCGCCAACCACCTGGGCGGTGGCCGAGATGGGGCAGGGATCGACGGTGACCGAGGGCGCAGGTGCGCCCCGCAACCGGCTATGCAGCGCGGACGCGGGACTCGGTTGGGCCGATCTTGGGGGCGCGCTGGGGCTCGGGGAGTGCTTGGTACCAGGCGTAGGCACGCTGCAGCGTGTCGCGGAGGCCGACCTGGCAGCGTGCGCCGAGCGCCGCCTCGGCCTTGTGTGTGTCGAGCACGTATGGCTCATTGGGGAAAGACCATGGTGTCCCTCCTGTAGAGCAGAGCGCGAAGTACATCTGTGTAAGACCGGGTGCAGTGTTGCACACGGTGAGACGGCTTGACGCGGGCTGCGCTACATGCCACATTGCCGGAGATGACGAATGAGCCGTTGCGGCTGGGAATCGTGGGATGCGGTGGGATCTCGGTGCGCCACGTGGACGCGCTGCGCACGCTGCGCGCGGCGGGGTTCCGCAGCTTTGAGCTGGCGGCAGTGTGCGACTTGCGCGAGGGGCCGGCGCGGCAGGTAACGCGCATGGCGGCTGAATGGCTAGGTCGCGAGCCGGCGATCTACAACGACATCAACGCCATGCTCGATGCCGGGGTGGTGGATGCGCTGGACGTGACCACCGACGCCGGGGCGCACCACCGGGTGGCGGTGCCGGCGCTGGAGCGCGGGGTGCACGTGCTGGTAGAGAAGCCGATGGCGATCACGGCAAGGGCCGGGCGGCGGATGATCGAGGCGGCGCAGCGCGGCGGCGCAGTGCTGAGCGTGGCCGAGAACTACCGGCGCGACCCGATCATGCGGCTGGTCAAGGCGGCGATCGAAGGGGGCGTCATCGGCACGCCGCGCCTGGCAACCTACCTGTCCATCACGGGCAACCAGCACGTGCTGCTGGGCACCTCCTGGCGCCACGACAAGCTGCGCGGGGGGTTGCTGCTGGACCTGCTGGTGCACGCGGCGGACTTGCTGGTGTACTTCCTGGGGCCGGTCAAGCGCGTCTACGCCGAAACCGGCATCTTGGAAGAGGAGCGCATGATGCAGGCCGACGCCGCCGGCGCGAATGACTGGCTGTATCGCCACCGCGAAGACGACGTGCCGGCGGGCAGCACCGTCCGTCCGACGGCGGAGGACACCGCGCTGGGCGTACTGCGCTTCGAGAGCGGGCCGATTGGCTACATGGCGTATACCAGCGGCGCTCCGGGCGAGCGGCTGGGAACGCACCTGCTGCACGGCTCGCGGGGATCGCTGCGCGTGCCCGGCGCGCGGTCGGGCCGCACGCCGGTGGTGACCCCCGCGACGGACGAAGGCGGCGCCGAAACGCTCGATGGCGACGCGCTGCTGGAGCGGCTGCCGGGGTTCTCGTTGGATGACGTGACGCAGCGCCTGTTCGACGGGGCAGCGCGTCTGGGGCGCTACGAGGTGCCAACCGACCAGGTGAACGCCCGGTTGGTGGCGTACCAATTGGAAGAGCTGGCGCGCTGCATCCATGGCGGCGCCCGGCCGGAGGTGGACGGCGAGCTGGGCCTGCACGCCATGAGCGTGCCGCTGGCGCTGCTGGAGTCCGGCGCCACCGGCCGCGCCGTGACCCTGGACGATGTCACGTCGCTGGTCGCCGAGGACTACCAGGGCCCGATCAACGAGCGGCTGGGCATTCGGTAGAGGAGGCGAGACGCGATGCGCGTAGGGGTAATCGGGCGGACCACGCGTCAAGCGCACGAGGTCACGCCGCAGACGGCGGCGGACTTGCGTGCGCAGGGCTTCACCGGGTGCCACTGGACGCTGACGCAGCCGATCTCCGCGGACGAGGGCGCGCTGCGCCGGGTGCGCGACGTGCTGGCGGACGGTGGCGTGCGGGTGGCGCAGGCGGTGCCGCGCAACGTGGACCTGGTGTCAAAGGACGAGGCGCTGCAGCGCCAGGCGATCCACGAGCTGGAGCTGTGCTGCAAGGCGACGCGCGTGCTCGGCGCCGCCAGCCTGTACGTGCGTCCCGGCAGCCTCAATTCGACTGGGTCGTGGCGGCCGCACCCGGAGAACACGCGCCTGGAGACCCTGGAGCGTCTGATCCGTGGGCTGCGGCAGGTGGCGAAGGTGGCGGAGAGCGAGGGGGTGGTGCTGGCGCTGGAGGGGGCGGCGGTGTCGCCACTCGACACGCCGGAGCGGGTGCGCGACGTGATCGAGGCGGTGGGGTCGCCGGCACTGGGGTTCTGCGTAGATGCGGTGAACTTCGTGCGCGGGCTGGACGAGCTGTTCAACACCACGTCACTGATCCACAAGCTGTACGACCTGTGCGGCCGCTACGCCGTGGCGGTACACGCCAAGGACTTGACTTTCGAGAACGCGGCCACGGTAAAGATGAGCGAGTGCATCATCGGCGAGGGGTTCATCGACATGCCGCTGGTGCTGCGGCGCTTCCAGGAGGTATGTCCGGACGGTTACGTCCTGATCGAGCATCTACCCGACGAGAAGGTGCCCGCCGCCAAGCGTGGCCTGGACGCCGCGCTGGAACACGCCGGCCTGCGCTGGCAGGAGTAACCAATGGCGGCGATGAGCTGACGTTCGGCACCGGAGGCCCGGCCCTGCGGCTTAGTCGGAGCCTGGGGATGGTGGCGTCAGTGCGCGCGAAGTGAGCGGGCGATGAGGCCCAGGCCGCCGGCGAGCAGGAGGAGCATCGTCACCGTGGCGAAGAGGCTGGTGGGGGCGAAGTAGAGGTGCAGGTTGGAGAGGATGCCGGCGAAGATGATGACCGCGCCGGCCAGCACCAGCAGCCAGCCTACAACAGAGCGACCGCCGAAGAAGAGCAGGCCGGTGCCGATCAGCAGCGGCAGCAGCGAGAGGCCGAACGCGTTGTAGCCCCACAGCGACCAGTAGCCGCTGGTGACGGTGACCCGGTCTACCAGCAGGTACCCGCCGCCCACGGCCATCGCGAAGCCAAGCAGGAACTCGAGCAATCCCCCCGACGTGCCGCCGGGATCGCGTAGGCGGCTGCGCTCTCTCACCATAGCCTGGCTCAAGGGTACTGTAGCCTCCTGCCCACCTGAGTGGCGCAAGCGTACGTGCGGCGGTACGTGCCGCCCAGGAGAGCGCATGACGCCTGGGCACGCGGGGCGGGTTGGTTAGTCGGCTGCGCTGCCGGCCAGGTCGACTACACCGGCGACGCCGGCCAGTGTGGCCACGGTAACAGGATCGCCGGCGGCGTCCTGCACGGTCTGGACAACCGGCTCAATGGCGGCACGGACGGGGGCGACCTTATGCTGCAGCGTGAAGGCGTGGTCCGCAGAGGCGCTTGGACGCAGCCGCGCCGTCTCAGCCACTCTGGCATTGCCGGCGCCCGTGGCGGGCCCCAGGAGACCACCCGGCACTGTGAGCTGTCCCACCAGTATGGTCAAGAGCAGGAGCGCCACCGCTGCCATGCCCACCAAGCGCCATACGGCCGCGTCTCCAATCGTCACCTGCGTCGCTTGCATGGTTCCATTGAAAAGCAAGCGGCGTGCAGTGGCGCAGGGAATAGGTCACATCGTTACACAGATGTAATCATCTTTACACATTCGTGCGATGGACGTTACGGTTCGGCTCCGTATCATCCCGCTATGCCAGCACGAGCCTTTGATTGGCGCGACGACCCTTCGGGCGCGATGGTGGCGGTGCCCCAGGTGCGCGCGCGCTTCATCCGTCGCGAGCCCGAGCAACCCGGTAGTGGCCGGGAGGAGACCTACCACACGCACGAAGAGTCGGATGGCATTGAGACGTGGGTGGTGCTAGAGGGGAAGGCGCGCTTCGAGTTCGAGATCGACGGCGTGCGCAGCGAGGTGATCGCGACGCCGGGGCAGGCGGTGTTTGCGTTGCCACACGAGAAGCACCGCATCACCTGCGCCGGAGACGAGCCGGTGGTGTATTTCCTCACCGTCTCGCCCCACCGCGCGCCCACGCACACGCACTACGATGCGCAGGGCAACCGAAAGCCGACTACACCGGGAGCGATGCGGCCAACGTGGAAGGGCGAGTTGGCGCTCGGCGTAGACGGGCGCGGCCTGCCGGGCAGCGACCAGCAAGCGTAATTGCTTTGCGTCCGTCCCGCCGCTTGTGTATTCTGGCGTTGCCGCCGGACCGGTGGCACGGCAGCGAACGGGAGTGGCAGCGGGATGGCGGTCTTGACGTGTGTGCGGTGTGGCACGCCTTACCAGCGTGAGGCGCTGACGTGCCTGGCATGTGGGGCGTGGAGGCAGCACCCGGACGCGGGACCACGACCGGTGGCGTACCGTTGGGAGGCGATGCGCCACTATTCGACCAGGCGCCGGGCGCTGTTAGAGCACCGCGCCTCGACAGACGTACTGGGACTTCTGCTGGTGGGCGCGTTGGCCGTGGGCGCCGTCTACGTGGTTCACGGCGCCCCGCCGTTTGACCCGGCGCCCTGGCTCGACGCGATCGGGCGCATCAGCTATGCCGAGAGGTAGGCGCGCAGGGGCTCCGCGAACTCCGGGTTGCGCAGCTTGCGCAGCGCGTCACGCTCGATCTGCCGCACGCGCTCGCGGGTGAGTCCCAGCCGCTCACCGATCTTCTCCAGCGGGTAGACGTGCCCGTCACCCAAGCCGTAGCGCATCTGGAGCACCATCTTCTCGCGGTCGTTGAGCGCCTGCACCAACGTGCGCTCCGCGGCCTGCTTAAGGGCGCGCTCATGGGTGAGGTCTTCCGGACCGGGATTGGCCTGATCGGCCACGAAGTCGGCGACACGCGACTCCTCGTCGTCGCCGATTGGCTGGTCGATGGAAGACGGCAGACGCGCCGCGCGGCGGAGCTCCTCGATCCGCTTGGGCTCCAGCTCGAGCTCGGCGGCCAGCTCCTCGTCGGTGGGTTCGCGGCCCTGCTCCTGAGTCAGGCGCTGCTGAGCGGCGTTGAGCTTGGTGAGCGCCTCGCCGATGTGGACGGGTAGGCGAATGGTGCGGCCCTTATCCGCGATGGCGCGGGTGATGCCCTGCCGGATCCACCAGGTGGCGTAGGTGCTGAACTTGAAGCCGCGGCGCCAGTCGAACTTCTGCACGGCGCGCATCAGGCCGATGTTGCCCTCTTGGATCAGGTCGATCAGCGGCAGGCCGCGTCCGACGTACCGCTTGGCGATGTTCACTACCAGGCGCAGGTTGGAGAGCGTGAACTCGCGCAGCGCATCCTCTTCACCGGCCTCGATGCGGCGCGCCAGGTCCACCTCCTGCTCCGCAGTAAGCAGCGGGATGTCGTGGATGTCCTTGAGATACTGCCAAATGGGGTCGGCCTGGATGGGCTGGCCGCTCGCCTCCATGCTCTTGAGCTGCTCGTGCGTCTCGTCTTCCGCCTGGACCTCGGCCACTTCGGCGTCGTCCTGCAGGAAGTCGATGTTCGCATCGAGGAATGCCTGGTGGATTTGCTCCACCTGCGCGTCGGCGGGCGGCTCGGCAGCCTCTTCGAACAGCTCGTCGAAATCTTCCGCGCGCACAAAGCCCTGCTCGCGACCCTGGTCGAAGAGCTCGACCAGGCCGGGCACCATCTTGATCAGCGGCTCGGGGAGCGCGGCGGCGAGCGCCTTGTCGGCGCTTTCACGCGTGGCGGCGGATGACTTGCGAGCGGCGCGCGTGCCTTTGGTGGTGCGGGTCTTGGTTGCCATGAGGATTCTCCCGTTGCGGTGTGGCGCATCGCGTGCCCGGCAGCAGATCGAGGACTGTTGTCCGCAGCCAGGCGTGCCGGCGATGTCAGCGATGCCCGAGATGCACCACGGGCAACATGCCTGCGTTCGCAAGCCGCGTGCCAGCCGCCGGAGCGAGGGCGTCAGTCTCCCGTGCGGCCGGTCGTCCGGGAGAACCGGAACAGCCCGCCGGCCATCGCCACGCCGAAGAGTGCGAAGCCGATCCAGGGCAGGGCGTAGAGGCCGGTGGCGGTGGAGATGTCGAACAGCCAGCCGCCCAGGTAGTTCCCGGCGCTGCCGCCTACCGCTAGCGCCAGGTAGGAGATGCCGAAGTACGCCGCTAGGGCGTGCGGCGGCGCCAGTGCCGCCGTGGCAACGTCGCGCATCGGCTCGGCCAGCGCCCGGCCGGCGGCGAAGATGACCACTGCTGCCAGCATGACCGGTATTGCCAGTTCCGGTGCGGGGACTGGACCCGGTAGACCAGGCATGGCAGGTGCGCCGGCAAATGCCATCAGTCCCAGGCCGCCTCCCATGGCGGCTACTCCGGCGGCCACGCCCGCTATGGGGGGCAGCCGCGCTGATGCCAGCCGCACGATGGGGTACTGGAGCGCGAGCCCCGCCAGTGCTGCCACGGTATAGAGCACCCCTACGATCTCGGCGCTGCCGGTGACCTGCACGGCTCGTAGGGGCAGCGAGATGTAGAGCTGGTTGTAGAGCAGCCAGAACCCGGTGAGCAGCAGGGTAAAGGTGAGGAAGGTGCGGTCGCGTGACGCCAGGCGCAGCGTGCGCCCGAAGGAGGGAGTCTCCTGGCCGGAGGCGGGCCCGGCGAGTGGTGGCAGCAGCGCCGCCGAGAGGGCGAAGGCGACAAAGAAGAAGGAGCCGGCCGCCAGTCCTACCCAGTGGAAGCTGAGCGGCAGGAGCGCCACGCCAATCAGCGGCCCCAGCGCGCTGCCCAGCCCGCCCGCCAACGCGCTCAGCGAGAACAGGCGCGGGCGCTCTGCGGGTGGCGCGAGCGATGCCAGCGCCGCCTTGCCGGTGGCCTCGAATAATGCACCGCCGAGCGCCGCCACGATGGCCGAGAGCAGGATGACGGGCAGCGAATCGCCCAGGGCAAAACCGAAGAAGCCCAACGCGCGGACCAGCATGCCCAGCGCGATGACGGGACGGTAGCCGATGCGGTCGGCGAGCGCACCGCCGAAGAGCATGAGCCCCTGCTGCGTCAGCTGGCGCACCGCCAGCACCGCCCCGGCCGCTGCCCCGCTGAAGCCAAGGTCCCGCGTGAGGTGCACCGAGAGCAGGGGGATGAGCATGAAGAACCCGGCGGACATCAACCCGCTGTTGGCCACCAGCACTGCTATGCCCCGGCGCTCGGACCTCACCCTGGGCTTCGCCCTGTCCCTCTCCCATAAGAGAGGGACTCATTGCTGGCTCGGAACATTGGTAGGGGTTTACTCAGCTTGCCGGCGTGGAGTGTTCCCCCTCTCCCACAGGAGAGGGGGTTAGGGGGTGAGGTCGGTCCGGCGCACGACTGCGTCGGGACGGTCCCGCAGGCTGGGCAGCAGCGCCACTCCCAAGCCAGGGGCGCCGGAGAGGCGTACCGACCCCCCTTCAACCACCGGCAACCCGCTGACGAGCTCCGTGTACCAGCCGGTGAAGAAGGCGCGCACCACTTCCTGGATGAGGGTGTTGGGCGCATTCAGCGAGAGGTGGACGCCCGCGGCCCATACCACCGGGCCGGTGCAGTCGTGCGGCGCAATGGGCAGGCCGAAAGTCCTAACGTCCACGAGTACAGGGTGCGAAACTGGATCCAAGAAATTACCCTCGTCTCTTGGCTTTCTTTGTACCCGACGCCACGTCGATGATGTGGTGGTAGTCACGGTGCATGTTCTGCCACTGAGGGTAGCGTTCGTCTGGGAACGTAGCGTTCCAAGCCTGACAGAGGCTCTTCCAGGCGGTGTTTGGGCGTGAGTTGACGAACTCGACCAGCTGGGCCATGTTGCGCTTGGACTTCTGGCGCTGGCGATCAGGGCGGAGGGCTTCGTAACGGTTGAGCTCCCTCCGGTAAAGCTGGGCCAGATCTGCTGCCGGGTAGCTTGGGTGGATGTCCAGTTGGAGCCGGTGCACGGGCAGATCGCCGAAGAACTGCGGATTGTAGAGAGCGGTTGCGCGGGGGATAGCTGGCGGAACGCCGGTCAAGATGAACGTGGTCGTGGCAGAGGGATCCCAATTCGTCCTTTGCGCCAACGCCTCAGAGACCCTCCGTAGCCGATCCAAGACGCCGCCGTAGGCGATGGGGTGGCTGCACCGTAGCTTCTGCGGCGCCCAGTTTTCGCCGTCGTCCGGGAGTAATAAGGATTCGTAGTTGAGGAACCTGACCTGCCACTCGCGTGCAGGGAGGCGAATGCCGGGCAACGGCACGTCATCGTCTGCTGCGCGAGGGACCTCACCCCAGAGGCTCTCCGGCCCGTCTCGCTCCGCCTGCTCCCTCAGCCACGCCTCCACCGCCTCAAAGGCCATCAGCCCATTCGGGAGACATTCGCGCCGGAACTCCCGCACCTCGGGCTCGTGTGTCGCCTGGTCCGCAATGAGCCGAGAGAGAACGTCGAGTCGCTGATCGGGAGGCACGGTGGTTTTTGTCGGACGCTCCTCACGGGGCGGTGACGCAACTCCAAGGGCCTCGTCCTCGAACTCCCGGTACCGCTCAAGCAGGCTCGGCTCTCCCGCCATCCGTTCGGTGACGAGCATGTCGCCCAGCATCACGTCCTGCACATACAACCCCCGTACGAGGGCCGCCCATGTGCGGGGATCGGGCTCATTCTTGAGCGCACGCTGCAGCGCGCGCCTCACGCTCTCCTTGCTGTCGTAGCCGGCATACCGTTCCTTCATTCACGACCCCAAGTATCGCAGTTCTGTTCAGTCTCTGATAACTGTACGCTACGAACGTGCACGGACGGCAGTGGACCGGGGCACAAGGAGTAGCCGATGGATACGTTGCTGCTGCGAATTGAAGACGCGGCGCGCCGACTGTCGCTGGGTCGATCAAAGACCTACGAACTGGTGCAGTCGGGAGACCTCCCTGTCGTGCGCATCGGGAAAGCTGTGCGCATCCCGGTCGCCGGCCTAGAGCGGTGGGTGGAGAGGCAAGCCTCGATCCCGGATGGGGAGGTTCGTAGTGCGCAGGCGGTCTGAGGTCAGCGACGCCGACATCGATGCGCTCGCTCAGGCGCTCTGCCGCGCTCTAGCAGCGGCATGGCGTCGGCGCAGCTCTCGCGCTGGAGAGAGCAAAGGACGTGTGAGCGCCTAACGGCTCACAAAACAAAACACCTCACAAGGCGCCAGGCTTCCGACGAAGCGCCAAGGAGGTGTTCTGAAAGGCACTTCAACTATGGCACACGCAGCAACCCGAGACAAGCACATCGCCCCTCAGTCTTGGCCCGCCGAAACCTCCCGCACCGTTCGCCACCGCTCGGCTCCGCAGTGGCTCCGAGCAACCGGCTTTCACTTCAAGCGACGGTGCTGGCTGTGAACCGGACCATCATCGCTCGGGGCGCACCGTTGAGGTGCGCCCGCTGCCGGCGGTTCACCGGCTACCGCGCCAACGCCCACGGCGGCGGCCTGTGTTGGTGCGACCGCTGCGCGCTGCGGCTGGACGATGCCCGCAGCGCAGGGGAAGGGGACTGACATGGGCCGCGGTAAGGCAGCCAAGAGCCTGCACCTGGTGGACGTTGCCAGGACCATCCTCGAAGAGATCCAGCCGGCCACCGTGCGGGCGGTGTGCTACCCGCTCTTCAACGTGTACCGGCTGATCCCGGACATGTCGAAGAACAGCACCAACAAGGTGTCCACGCAGCTGCTGTGGGCGCGGGAGCAGGGCATCATCCCCTGGTCCTGGATTGTGGACGAGACGCGGGCGCCGGAGGGCAACCCCGGCTGGGACGAGCCCGAGGCGTTCGCGGACTACGCGCAGAACGTCTACCGGCGCAACGTCTGGGCCGAGCAGCGGCGCCTGGTCATGGTGGTGTCTGAGAAGGGCACCGTCCGGGGGACCATCAAGCCGATCACCGACACGTTTCACGTCCAGTTCTACGCGCTCCACGGCTACGGCTCCGGCACGTCCATGCACGGGCTGGCCGAGTTCTCCCTGCAGCTCCCGGAGCACAAGGCGTTCACGATCCTGTACGTCGGGGACTACGACCCCTCCGGCATGCAGATGTCCGAGGAAGACCTACCCAACCGGATCATCGAGCGGTACGGCGGCCGAGCAGACATTCGGCGAATCGCCTTGACGACCGAAGACGTGGCCGGCGGCCGTATTCCGTCTTTCCCGGTGGCGGGCAAGCTCAAGGATCCACGGTTCAAGTGGTGGCACCGGCAGGGGTACGGCGCGGAGTGCTGGGAGCTGGATGCCCTGAGTCCGGTGGTGCTGCGCCAGCGAGTGAAGGAACAACTGGCGACGCTGGTGGACGACGTGCCGGCCTGGAGCCGGGCGCTCCAGGTGCAACGGGTCGAGCGCGAATCGATGATCGGGTTCATGCGCAAGTGGACCGACGCGCTGGCCGGATGAGTATTTCGATGCCTGCCACGAAATGCGAAACCGAGAGGAGGTGGTGGTGATGGACCGCCACGCTATCCCCATCCTGGCGCGTGTGCTTGCCAACCGCCACGAGCTCGCCTTCACCGATCTGGCCGGCATGACGCCACGATTTGCGGAGATCGCCGGCCGGATGGTGGGACAGAACGGCTCGGCGCGAACGGTCTGGCAAGAATGGCTCGGTGAGCAGACAGACGCCGCGGCCATCTTGCAAGCGCTCGTCGTGGTGAACGTGGCCGCGCCGGCCGCAGAGGCGACTGTCGGGCCACGGTTGCGGACGCGCAAGCTGTCGACCATCACCGCCAAGCCCGTGGAGTACCTGCGCGACGGCGCCTTCCTGAAAGGTGCCTTTCAGATGCTGGTCGGCGACCCTGGGCTGGGCAAGACGCGCATCCTGCTGCAAGCTCTGGCGGCGGAAACCAGGGGCCGGCAGTGGCCCTACTCCTCAGACAGTGACGGCGCGGCGGGTGAGCCGGGGTACGTCCTGTACGTGGGCCACGAGGACAGCGCCGAGCGCGTGATCCGCCCGGTGGTGGTGGACGCACTCGGCGGCGACAGCTCGCGCTTCGAGATCATCGATTCGCTGGAGGTCCAGACGCGCAAGGGGCCGCGCGACAGCATGTTCACCCTCTCGCCGGAAGGGCTGGAGGCGCTGGACGCCAAGATGCGCGAGGTGCGCCCCACGCTGATGGTCATCGACCCCATCGGCGGCCACCTCGGCGGCGCCGACTCCTTCAAGGACTCCGAGGTGCGCGAGCGCCTGATGCCCCTTGCCCACCTGGCGGACACCTACGGCACGGCCATCGTGGGCAACAGCCATATGAACAAGGACCAGCAGAAGGCGGTCGCGTACCGGGTGGGCGGCGCCATCGCCTTCTACGCCGTGGCGCGCGCCGTCTACTACGTCGCCACCGACCCAGCGGAGCCGACCCGCCGCGCCTTCTTCCACCAGAAGGGCAACATGGCCGAGCTGCGCGAGGCGATGGGGTTTTCCATCGTGGGCCACTACCTGAACCCCGAGCTCGGTAGCGTGGGTGTGCCCTCCTGGGACACCAGCCCGGTCGAGTTCACGCTGGAGGATGCGTTGCGGGCGGCATCGGAGGGACCGGACGCACACCAGAAGCGGGAGACTGCGCCACAGACGGTGTTGCGCACCATCCTGCTTTCCCGCGGTGGCCGCGCGCCGTCTGAGGAGGTCTACAGCTTGGCGGAGACGATGGGCGTGTCCCGGCGCAGCCTCGAGCGGGCGAAGGACGGCATCGGCGTCACCTCCCATCGGGAGGGGTTTGGCCCCGGCAGCACGTCGTACTGGTGCCTGCCGGCCTATGCACCGAGCGCCCCAAAGGCAGCGGCATGACGACGTTGCAGGCACTTCACCCCCTACGTGGCGAAGTAGCGAACTATGACGAGGTATGGCGAGGTATGAACACTGAGGCAGCCACTACAGCCCCCATAGTTCGCCATAGTTCGCCATACCTCCCTACTTCGCCACGTAAAGAGCAGTTGGCGACCTATGACGTGGCGGCCATCCGTGCGCGGGTGGACCTCCTGGCGCTGGTGAGCCCTGATACCCAACTGCGGAAGGTGGCGACTACGCGCGGCGGCGAATGGGCCGGAGCGTGCCCGTGGTGTGGTGGTACGGATCGCTTCCGGGTGCAGCCCGAGCGTGGGCAGTGGCACTGCCGGCAGTGTTCCCCGGATGAGCGGTGGCAGGATGCCATTGCCTACGCCATGCGCCGTGATGGCGTGGACTTCCGGGAGGCGTGCGACCGACTGGCCGGCGGCGCGGCGCTGTCAACAATTGTTAACAAGCCCCACGCGGCGCCCGCCGCTGCGGCTGAGCCGTCCGACACCTGGCGTGCGGCCGGCATGGCGCTGGTGGAGGAGGCCGAGGCGTCGCTGTGGGGTGAGGCGGGCCGGCGGGCGCGGCTCTACCTTCACGACCGTGGCCTGAGCAAGCACACCATCAGGACGTGGAGGCTCGGGTACATCGCCCAGGACCGCTACGACGCCGCCGAGGTGTGGGGCGCGGACCCAGCGGAACGGCAGCGGGTGCTGGTGCCGGCGGGCATTGTGATCCCCTGGTTCCACGAGGGGCAGTTGTGGCAGCTCAAGGTCCGGCGGCGCACCGGCAGCGACCCCAAGTATCTAGCCGTGGCCGGCGGCCATCCGCTCGGCTATGGCCTCCACACGCTGAAGGGACACCGCATCGCCGTGGCGTGCGAGGGCGAGTTCGACGCCATGCTGGCGCAGCAGGAAGCCGGCGAGCTCATGGGCGTGGTCACGCTGGGCAGCTGCTCCAAGGGACTGGACGCGCGAGTGGTGCCGCACCTCTTGCCCCTGGCTCGGGTGCTGGTGGCCTACGACGCTGACGAGGAGGGCCAGAAGGGAGCGGCGCGCCTGGTGTCCCTCTCCGCGCGCATGCGCCAGATCCACGTACCGGACGAGGCGAACGACATCACCGAGTACTGGCAGCAGGGTGGCGACGTACTCGGCTGGCTTACCGAAGAGGTCGGTACGCACTGGCCGGCAGAAGCGGGGAGAGCTTGATGGACACCCAGACACACGCCCAGGTGAAGCGGGAGATGCAGCAGCGGCGCAATGCTGCGGGCCGTACCCGCCGCGCGGATGGTTGGGGCTACCGCAAGGTGCCCATCGCGGTGGACGTGCTGGAGACGGTGGACGCCGCCGGCGCGCCGCTGGTGCTGGCCACCTCAGACGTGCCAAGCGAGCAGGGCCGCTACTTCAGGGTGACCGTGGAGAACGGGCGCTGGCGTTGCGCGTGCGGCGCCTTCCGGTCACTGGGCGGCTGCCACCACGTCGGTCATCTGGCGGCGGCGGCGCAGCAGGACGGAATGGCCTGATGGCACGCTACGCAAACGGCAGGTCGTTGCGGGCACTCGGTGTAGGCCCGACCGCGCGGCTGGCCACGCCTCGGAGCCACAGCGCGGCGCCGGACACGAGGCCGCACGCGAGCAGCGCGCTGAGGGCAACAACTGCGGCGGTGTTGGCGTCCATTGGTCTGCGTCCCTGTGACAAGGCTGACGCAGCGACCGACACAGGGCAATGCACGGCCGGCATTTTGGGTTGTGAAGTCGTCGTGGACGACTCCGTGCCTTACCGCGCCGCGGTCATCCGGGAGCTGGGCCAGATGGCTGCCCTTGCCTCGGGCGGCGGCCACGACCGCGGCGGAGTGGTCCGCGCTGCCTCGCGATCTGCCTCCGCGCGGAGCGCGCCGATGGTCATGCCGGCCAGCAGCAGGCTGGCGGTGAGGATGAACGCCTCCATCCCCGACGCACAGCGCAAGACGGAGGCCGCGCCCCGAGCAAGGCGCGTGCGCGCTACGCGGCTGTCACCGACGGAGGCCGAGCCGGTCCGCGGCGTGTGCCGCGAGCCCAATGAGCATGCCGGCTGCCAGCACCCCGGCGACCAGCAGGGCGAAGCCCAGCACGTCAGCGGTTTCGAAGCCCATGCGGTGTCTCCCCTCTCCACTACCCACCGTACTCCCGCCGAACAGTCTGCGGAAACCCTGTTCACGCCCTTGCAACCGACTCGCCGCGGCACTGACACCTCGCCGGAGGGGGCCGTCTGACGTGGCCAGGAGCTGCACCGTTTGCACCCATCCCGAGCGCGCCGCCATCGACAAGGCACTCGTCTCGGGCGAAGCGGTGACCGCCGTGGCTTCACGGTATTTATCGGTTCACCAGATGGCGCTCTATCGCCACAAGGATGAGCATCTGCCCGCCCGCCTGGTCAAGGCGCAGGACGCCGCGGAGGCCGCCAACGCCGACACGCTACTGGCCCAGGTGCGCACCCTCCAGGCGCGGGCGCTCGGCATCCTCGACACGGCGGAGGGAACGGGGCAACTCATGGCCGCCCTGGGCGCCATCCGAGAGGCGCGCGGCTGCCTGGAACTACTCGGGAAGCTGATGGGTGAGTTGGACGAGCGGCCCGTGGTCAACGTCACGCTCAGCGCCGAATGGCACCAGGTGCGCGGTGTGCTGCTGGCCACCTTGCAGCCGTACCCGGACGCCCGCGCAGCGGTGGCCGGTGCCCTGGCGACTCTGGAGTCCAGAAATGCGTAGTCCTAGCGCAGCAGGAGTGCGAGGCCCAAGATGAGCATGGCGACGACGCACAGGGCGGTCACGATCAGCACCCAGGACATGACCGCGGTGGCGACTGCCGTCTCCGGGTCCTCTCCCGCCCGCTCCAATCCTCGCGCCCCGCGGCGCATGGCGAAACCAGCGACGCCCGCGCCAACCACCACGATGACAAACGCAATGGCGAGCGGCGGCGAGTCCGTGGCTTCCCCCCCAGACAGAGGGTACCCACCACCCCGCTGTGCCGGTGGGTACGCCGGAACTCTCGCCGCCGACCTGGCCGCGGCGCTCGACCCCGTGGTGCTTGCCCGCCGCGCGCTGGGTACCGAGCCCGACTCGTGGCAGCGCCGGCTGCTGCGCTCGACGGCGCCGCGGGTGCTGCTGAACGTCACCCGGCAGGGCGGCAAAAGCACCACGGCGGCGGTGCTGGCCGTCCACCAGGCGCTCTACGCACCGGGCAGTCTGGTGCTGCTGGTGTCCCCGTCCGAGCGCCAGAGCGGCGAGCTCTTTGGCAAGTGCCTCGCGACGTACCGCGCCGCCGGGGCAACTGCGCCGAGCGTGCACGAGACGACGCAGCTGCTCACCCTCGCCAACGGCAGCCGCATTGTCAGCCTACCCGGCAAAGAGGGCACGATCCGCGGCTATTCGGGGGTCAGCCTCATCGTGGAAGACGAGGCAGCGCGCGCCGCCGACGAGCTGTATCTGGCGGTGCGACCGATGCTCGCGGTGAGCGGCGGCCGGCTGATCCTGATGAGCACGCCGTTCGGCAAGCGGGGCCACTTCTTTGAGGCGTGGACCAACGGCGGCCCCTCCTGGGAACGCTACGAAGTGCCGGCCACGGAGTGCCCGCGTATCTCGCCTGCCTTCTTGGCGGAAGAACGCCGCGCCCTGCCCGATCGCTGGTATCGCCAGGAGTACGGCTGCTCCTTCGAGGAGACCGTGGACCAGGTGTTTAGCTACGACGACATCGAGGCGGCGCTCTCGGACGTGCCGCCACTGCTGCCACTGCTGTCCCAGGGGGTTGCCTGATGAGCGACTACGTGCATTTTCTGGGGGTGGACCTGGGGCAATCCCAAGACTTCACCGCGATTGCCCTGGTGGAAGAGGGGCAGTACCTCCCGTCGCGCGCCGCGCAGCTGGCGGCGGGGGTGGCCTCGGAGCGCGTGGACGGCTGGCAATGGTTCGATGCCGACCCCACTACGGCGGATGCCGGCGGCTGGGCGCTGCCCTCCGCCATGACGCTGCGCCAGTTAGACGCCGCTCGCCGCTGGACGGCCCAGTACGGCAGACCCGCAGATCCGCCGCTCGCAGTGCGCCACCTGGAGCGCCTGCCGTTGGGCACCAGTTACCCGGATGTGGTGCGGCGGGTGAAACAGCTCATCAGCACCGCACCGCTGCAGCCCGACACGACCGCCGTCCTGGTGGATCAGACGGGCGTGGGCCGCGCCGTTTGCGACTACTTCGCGCTCGAGGGCGTGCGCGTCATCCCGGTGACGGTCACGGGCGGCATCGCCGTCACGGGAGACGCCATCAGCGGCCTGCACACCCCCAAGCGGGACCTGGTGGGGGCTACCCAGGTGGCGCTCCAACAGCGGCGGTTGACCATTGCCCGTGCCCTGCCGGACGCTTCCGTGCTGGTGAAGGAGCTCGCCTCTTTCAAGGTCAAGATCACGGCCGCCGCGAACGACACCTACGGCAGTTGGCGGGAGGGTGAGCACGATGACCTCGCCTTTGCCCTCTGCCTCGCCGTCTGGTTTCGGGGCTGGTTCAACAGTCTCCTCGACAACGACGCCCGCACCAGGGAGCGGCGCGCCTCTACCGCCGAGCACACACCCAATCGACCACTACATCGCACAAGGAGCAGAAGATGACCCAGACCATCACGACCAAGCCACCCACCAGCGCAGAGCTGGTAAGGCACGGCAGCGCCGTCGATCGCGCTGCGGACCAGTACCGCCAGGGCCGCGCGGCGCTCTTCAACGCCGACGGCCGCCCGATTTATGCACCGGACGAGCAGGCCCGGCGGGAGGCGGCGCTACGTGACACGCTGCGCCGGGCGCTCACCGCAGCAAACGAGGCCGTGACCGCGGCGACAGCAGCCGTCGCTGCCGAACGCACGCAGGAACACGACCTGGTGGCCACGCTGACCGCCAGCGAGCTGGAGCGCGCCTCCGCTCGGCGGCCCTTCATCCAGGATGACGTTGAGCGGCTGCCGGCCGCGCGGTTTGTGGAACGGTGCCGCGCGGCCCTGGAGAGCGGCTCCAGGGTGGAGATGGTCCTGCACCACCGCGAGGCCAGCCGCCTACTTGACGAGTGGAAGCAGGCGGCGCGGGAAGGTCGCACCGTTGCCGGCGGCGACCAGCTCGACCCTCTCCGGGAAGTCGTCACCGCGCTCGAAGCGCACCTCGTGGACGGCAGCCGGCGAACCGCCGCCGATGCGGCCGACAACGCCGCCGGCGTCCTGGGCATGCGCGTGGGGCGCATCGCCTGGGAGCTGCTCGGCAGCGGCGCGCAGTACATGCAGCAGGCTGAACAAGTGACCCGCCGCTAGCCCGACCACGAACGAGAGAGAACAAGACAATGACCACACGCACCACCGTAAACCACTACCCGAAAGCCTACGGTGCCGAGTACCAGGCGCGCGAAGCAGCAGCACGCGCCGAACGGGAGGCAGAGGAGGCCGAGCGCCAGCGGCAGAACGACGCGGCCAAGGCGCGCATCCAGGCCGGCATCGCCGCCGAGAAGGCGGAACGGGCCGCGCAGGAGCAGGCGCGCATCGAGGCCGCCCTGGCGCCGGCCAAAGAGCGACTGAAGCGCACTTGGCTGGCCGAGCACCCAGAGAGCACGGCGGCCGATTTCGAGGCCCGAGCATGGCCGCGGTTGCGCCTCAACTTGATCGACGATGACCGCCGCGAGGCGCGGGAGGCCGCTGTGGCACGCCTGCGTGGCACAGGCCAGTACAGCCTGTAGCCCAACCACGGACCAGAAAGAACCATCGACATGGCCACCGCCGCCACCTTGCAAGTCGTCGTCGGCGCCGACATCACCGGCGCCTTGCGCGGCCTGAACTCCGTCAGTCACTCCGTTACGAGTGCGTCACGCTCCTTTGTGAGCAGCACAGCGTCCACGGCGTTGGGCGTCGGCGCCGCTACGCTGGGCATTGACGCACTGGGCTCCGCCGCGGACATTGTGAAGAAGACGCTGGGCGTCGGGCTCGCCAATGAGTTGGAAGGGCTCACCGCCCGCTTCGAGGCGATGCTGGGCAGCGGTCAGGCCGCGGCAGACATGCTCGCGTTCATCCGCAAGCGCGCAGACGAGACGCCGCACGGGTTTTCCGAGCTGGCGCGCTCGGTGGGGAGCGTGCTGCCCCTCATCAAGGCCACCGGCGCCCCTGTGGACACGGTGCTCGACACGATGATGAAGCTCGCGGCGGTGAACCCCGCGCAGGGCCTGGACGGTGCCGCCGTCGCCATCCGCAACGCGGCCTCTGGCGATTGGGTGAGCCTCGCCGATCGCTTCGACATTGACGCAAAGCCCATCAAGGCGCTCGTCGCGCAGGGCGTGCCGGGCCTCATTGCCCTCAACCGGGTACTTGAGCAGAATGGCGTCACGATGGCGCTGGTCGAGAAGCGCGCCAAGACGACGGAGGGCCGCTTCTCGACCTTTAAGGACTTGTTGGACTCCGTCTTCATCGAGGCCGGCAAACCCATCCTGGCGGGTCTGGGTCTGGAGTTGGACCGCTTCGGCGGCTTGATCGCGAGCAACCTGCCGGCACTCAAGGAGCTCTGGCGCACGCTCGGCACCAACGTGGCGGGCGTCCTCAGCGCCACGGGCGAGAGCCTGGGGACGGTCTTGCAGACGGCCACCAATCTCGCGTCAGCGCATGGCCTGTCGCTCCCGCAGGCGCTGGAAGTGGCGGCCACAATGCGCATCGAGGAAGTGTTCGGCAAGGGCGCTGCCGATGGCTTCCGCAGGTTCGTCGACGGCGCGGAGAGCCTGCCGGGCATCATCGGCGGCATCCCCGCCACCATCGGCACCATCACCACGGCCATCGATGGTGTGAGGACCGCGCTGGCCGAGCACCTGGGCAGATTGACGGTCACGATGGATCAGTTCATCGTCGGTTTGGCCGGCGTGCCCGGCCTGGCCGACACGTTCGGCCCCGCCGCGGACGCCGCCCGCGCCCGGCTGGGCATTCCAGGGCTTGGCCCGCGCGGCACGACCCAGATGGGCGGCGGTCTGCCGCTGGGGCCGGTTATCCCGCCAGGTGCGCCGCTCCCGGCTATTGACCCGAGTCGCTATCCGGGACTGTTCGGCGACATCACGCTGAACACGACCGTGAACACTGGTCCCATCAGCAGCGCGGTAGACGTGCAAGAGGTCGCCGATGCAGTAGCCGCGGCCCAGCGGCGCACTCTGGACAGCGCGGGCGCAGAGGCACCGGGATCCTAAGATGGTCACCACATCACCCGCACCAGGCGCATTGCCTGCCACGCTGCATTTTGAGCGTGCCGACGCGCCCGAGCTGCGCCAACTCGGCGAACGGATGCGCCGCTGGCGCCAGCAGTACCCCAAGGCGTGGCGGCTCTTCTGGTGTGAGGCCGGCGTGCACTGCGTCCTCTGCGGTCGCGTCGGCGAGTTCATTTGGACGAGGCCGGACGGGTTGGGCGTCCTCAACCTCGCCGCCGGCGAGGGCACCGCCGCCCGCGAGGCGCTCGCCGGCGGCGGCTTCGATGCGGTGCTCTTCCACACCCCCATTGAGCCGGGCGAGTGTTGGTTCGGCTGGTGCACCCGCTGCCCGGCACCCGCGACACCGGCGGCCTGGGATGACGTGGCAGAGCGCGTCCAGCGGCGGGTGGCACCGGAAGGGGGGAACTAATGCCACCTCCCACGCTGCGACCACTGCGCCGCGGCACCGGCTATCCCTACCGCCGCGCGCCCCGGCTGACGCACCGCCAGTGGTTGCGCCGCTGGCTCGCCGGCACGTCTCCGTTGGACCCCAAGCAGGTCGAACAAGGCCGGCGCCTCCTCGCCGAGGCGACACGCCTGGACCTGCGCATCACCGCCGATGCCTTCACGCTCGATGCCCGCAAGGCGATGGCGGCGGCCCGCATCTGGTTCGCCCGCGAGTGGGCCACGTCCATCAATGAGCCCTGGCGGCTCGTCGCGACGGACCCATTCCCGCTCCCAGAGCCGGCAGACGTTGCCGCCTTCCGCTTTCGCCTGCGGGAGAAGAGCGCGCGGGTCTACACCTCGTTTGGGCTGGCGCCGCCGCCGCTGGTGCCGTGGGGGGACCTGGCCCCGGCCTATGAGGCCCACATGCAGCCGATTAGGGAGGCCGCGGCGGTCCGCCAGGCAGAGGAGGCAGCACAGCGCGTAGTGGCGGCGCGGCGGGAGCAACAGCGGGCAGAGGCGCGGAGGCTGGCCGCCCTGCGTGCTTTGCTCCCCCTGGACGCCGCGGCGCGTGCCCAGGTGGAAGAGGAGGATGCGGCCGTAGAGGCGGCGTGGCTTGGACTCGGCGACCTGATGGACGATGACGTGGCGGCCCTCGCCGCCCTGTTCCGCTAGATACCCCAGCCCCGCCAGCCTGTCCACCCGGCGTCACCTACCTGTGAGGTGGCGGCCCCGTTTTCGCTCGGCAGGGCCGCCACCGGGCGCCCTTAGTTCCGCCGTCTACCTACACGTACCGACCGTTGCTCGGATGCCGGCGGTGCGTCAGCAGTTGGCACCCGCCGCGGGATGGGTTCGCCCAAGTCACTCGCGGGATAGAGCTCGCCCGGCACCGGCACCGCTGGCCAGTTCGCAGCCCGGATCCGTGCCCACTCCCAGTCGAATACCTCCCACGGGCTCCCCGAGCCACAGCCGGGACAGCGCACCTGTGAACCGGGCCACGCATGTTCGCAGGCGCGGCACCAGGTCCAGCGTGCCGACAGCTCTTCCCGGTCAGTCATCGGGGCATCTAACCAAGGGTAGCGACAACCGATGGTTCCTCTAATGTGTCAAGGAGGAACCATCCCTAACCTGGGACACCCCCGCCGCGGGGCGTTAGACCCCCTTTAGACATAAGCTAAGGCTTAAATGAAGCCCTAAGAGGCTTTTAATCGCCGTCGGTAGGCCCGCTGGCGGCAGGCGCTGCTGCACGTCGTGGCATCGGTCCTGGTGGCGGCGAACCGCTCTCCGCAACTGGCGCAGGTCGTCTCTCGCGCCTCGGCCGCTCGTTCATTGCGCGGCGCATTGTTGCCTTGCATCGAGCAGCGGTCAGAGCAGTAGATGTGCCGCTGCCGCCGTTGCCTATCCTCTCGTTGTGGCTGATGCTCCTGCCGATCCGCTCGACGAGCGCGTCCTGAACGTTCTCCGTGAACGGGGGCCGCTGACGGTAACCGAAATCGCCAAGGTAGTGAGGCAGGTGGGCCAGTACCCCATCCACGCGGCGCTGCGCCGGCTGGAGCTGCGGGCACTGGTGCGCACCGCCGGCACGCGCTCCGAGACTAAGGATGCATCGGCGTGGGGCACCGTCTCCGTCTGGGAAGCAACGCCGACCACATCACCAGATTAGCCCCGACCAGAAACGCCACCACGGGCGCCGATGCGATGCCTTTGGCGGCCCCGGATGTGCTGCGTGCGGCCGGCTACCCGGCACGTTTGTGTTCAGCCGCGGAGGGGTCGATGGCCTCGGTGAACTACTCGCACATCGGTGGTGAGCTCGGGGGTGGCACTGCCTACGCGGTCGCCATCGACAGGCGGCTGGTGGCCCGTGTCGAGCGGGTCGGCCGGCGCTGGCAGCTGCGGTACGACGCCGGTATCCTGACTCTCTCCTCACTCGCGGCGGCGGTCGCCCTGGTCGAGCGGTACGCCGACAAGATCGCCGCCGGCCAGCCGATTGACGGCGCGGACTTCGAGCGCAAGATCGGCTGACGTGCCGGCGGCGCTCCCAGACCCTAGACGCAGAGAAGCCCAAGAACCCTTGCGGCCTCGTGGGCTCTCCTCCGCGTCTGGATCGGACACCGCAAACAGTCGGTGCGTTGCGCCCGTGGGCGGATCCACACGTCCTGCAGAACGGCTGTCCTCCCTCCCGCAAGCGCTGCCAGCCCCTAGTGAAGGTCAGCGGTCCGTGTCCCGTTACCGGCGGGACACTGCCAGGGTGGTGCCCTGGAGAGAAGACACGAGCCGCCGCTCCTGCGTGAGAGGCAAGAGGTTTCGCACACTTCCGCCGCGACTCGTCACTCGTGTCTGGACGCCCACCAGAACCGCCACCGGCGCCGCGGCGGCTCGTGGTGCTCTACCCGCTGCACATCGAAGCGCGCCTGCACGCACCGATCGCACAGCAGCGCGCCGGGGAGGTCCGACCACCCGCCGCGGGTGTATCGCTGGCCCTGGTGCAGGGGCAGGCCGCGTCCTCCACAGCGCGGGCAGGCGCGCCCCTCCTCATTCAGCCGGATCTGCCAGCCGTCAATCGGCATACCTCTTGACTTACCAGAATTTCCACCACGGGCGGCGCTCCTGTGCCGCTGGCCCTTGCGCCGCCCCGGCATCCTGCTGCCCTGCTCGACCCGCTGAGTGGATTTCTGGACTCGCGGCCGGCGGCGGGAGTGCCAGCTGCTGGGCCTGCATAAGCAGCGTGTGCAGTCGCTCGGCCTCGCGCCGGCGCACGTCCAGCTCCTCTTTGAGGACAGCGACGGTTTCCTCGAGGCGGCGTATCTCCCCGTCACGTCCCGCGTCCAGGCCGGCGGCACGTCCCGCGTCGTAGGCCGCGTCCACCGCCCGTACATCGGGAGCGTCCGGCGCCGCGGCCTGCCCCACGGGGTGCCCCGCGTCCGGTGCCGCGTCCGGTGCCGCGTCACGTTCCGCGGCCTGTACCGCCGCCAGGCCCTCGCGCGCCACGTACCACTGCTCTCCGACCTTCATCGCCGGCAGCGTCCCACGCCGAATCCGTTTTCGCACCGCGGCCGTCGAGATCCCCAGCACACGCGCGGCCTCCCCGACGCTCACGCCGTCCTCTGGTGCGTCCTGTCCCGCGTCTAGTCCCGTGGGCCGTCCCGCGTCCATCATGGCCATGTGCCCGCCATCGTACCCGTCACCGTCCCGCGTCCTCCCCACGTCCTACCCTGCGGGTGCCTCCCTGTACTGTTGACCAATGCTCTACTGGGACAACGGCAGCTCACGCGGTGAGGGCTACATTCTTGAGCTAGCCAACGCGCCGGGAGGGCTAGCGCCGCTTGACTATGAACTAGACGCGGACGAATACCGGGGCTTCCTCCGTGCTGCGTATCGGCGAAACCCTGATGCGTTCGTCAGTCTCGCGGCAGACGCCACGCGGCGCGACCTCACGCTCACGGCAAGGGACCGGCCGGACCTAGCGCGCACCCTGTACCTGGCCATTGTCGGCGTCGCAGAGCAGCGCGGGTGGAAGATCGCCGGGGGCATCAAGGGCTAGCCGGCGTCAGCTCGACGACGAACGCCCCGCATCTCGGCGGGGCGTTCTGCTGTCTGGCGGCTGGGCCAACCCCTCACGGTGGGTATGGCACACGCTCTGCTGGTACGAGCCTCAAGGGGATCATCCCTTTCTCACCCTGGAGAGAGGATAGGAGTGAGACATGAGGACACCGCTGGAGAGCGCAGGAGAGCGCAATGGGGCGCAACGAAGCACTGCAGGCGGCACCGGGGCTGGTGGCGGAGATCCAGGCAGCTCTGTTAGAGCGCCAGGGCCTGCTGAGGGGGCTGGGCCCATCAATAGCACGGGACCGCATGAACACGCTCGACATGCGCTTGACGGCGCTGATGGACGAGCTCGTGGCGCTCCAGCCGCCGGCGGCGGTGCCTAAATAATGAGTCGGCACTGCCGGGCGAGTTCGACCGCTTCCTCTACGTCAGCCACGCCTAGCGCCGCGCAGGCTGATCGTTCCACCTCCGCGAGCGCGGCAGTAGGGGTCTGTAGCAAGGCAGCTATCTGCTCACGCGGGTAACCCCGCGCTCGGAGTTGGAGCATCAGCAGTTCGCGGCCACTCAGTGGCCCGGTGGGGGAGACGCCATGGAACGGCGTGGGATTTGAGTTAGCAACCATAAGCCGGGCCTCTAGACGCACGCTATGTGCCACTCTGCTGCCGCTGCCTCGGGCAGTTGCACATCTGTTGCCCCACAAACGCCGTCGCCGAGGTGATACGCAGTGGACGCACGATTGGATCTCCGCTCGCACGATTGAGGTGTGCGTCCTGCTATCTGGCGGCTGGGGTAGGCTGCTTCTCGTGCCCTGGCACAGAATGTGTCAGCAGCGCCGGACCGAGACACCATGCCACTAAATGCTGCACCTGCCCCCTCGCCGGCCGCACGCGCCTGCACCGAGTGCGGCGCGCCGCTCCGGTCCAAGAAATATCCGAAGAGCCACCTGTGCCGCGTCTGTAACGCCAAGCACTGGGTGCAGGTAGAGTGGGAGTCGGAGAGCGGTATCCGCATCCCGGCGGCGTAGTGTAGGACGCCGCCCCCGAAGGAGCGGCGGCCGTAGTGCAGGGCCGTCACGCCGCGCGCCGGCGGGGCGTTTCCGGTGGCGTGAGTTCCCGCGACCACGTCTCCGCAGACATCGACCGCATCCTCTCCCGACTGGGGCAGACGCCCGCCCACGGCCGGGCGGCCCCCGCCTTCGGCGCGCTGCTTGCTGAGTACCGCGACGCCGTGCAGCGGCGGCGCGCGTCTGCCGCGGCGGGAGCCGGCACCCAGGCCAGCGGGGAGAGCGGCGAGACAGCCGTGCATCGCGCCGCGCCGGTGCAGCTAGGGCGCTGAGGGGGCGCCCGCGACCGCCGCCAAGACCGCGAACGGGGCCACCAGAGCCTCCATCGTACCGCCAGCATGGCACCGCAACGGCGGGACTCAGGACGGCGCAGGTGGTGGAGAAACAGAGTCGTCAGGAATGAGCGCGTGTGCGGACAGCCCGACGGCGGAGAGGCACCCGTGCGACTCCCTGTCCGTCCGGTCCGCGCCCGTCGCCCGTGAGGTGACGGTGCTGCGGTCCATGTCAAGCACGGGCCGTTCCGACCCCATGACGGAGGGCTGCTCCTCCAGCCGCACGATGGCCTGGAGCCGCCCCACCTTGGCTGCCGCGTCCTGGGCGGCGTGCTCAATCATGGCCAGATAGGCCGAGCGGGAGGGGTGCCCCGACACCCCGGGGTCGAGCCGCAGTAGTTCCGCTCCTCCCACGATGGGAGAGAGCGCGTTGTTGAGGTCGTGAGCCACGGTACGCACCACCAGTAGCGCAGCGTCCAGGCGCACCCGCTCGCGCTCGGCCTCCGCGCGCGCCAGGCGCTCCTCTAACAGCTCTGCGTGTATCCGCGCCTGGCGCTGCACCTGCTCCGTCTTGCGGAACAGGTCCACGAAGACGGCCACCTTCTGGCGCAGCATCTCCGGGTCGTAGGGCTTCACCAGGTAGTCCACCGCGCCCACCGCATACCCGCGGGCGACGAACGCCTCGCTGCGGCTGGCGGCAGTGAGGAAGATGATGGGCGTGCCGCGCGTGCGCTCGCGCTCACGCATGAGCGCCGCCGTCTCGAAGCCGTCCATCCCCGGCATCTGCACGTCCATGAGCACCACGGCGAACTCGTCGCGCAGCAGCGCCTTGAGCGCCGCCGCCCCGGACGCGGCGTGCACCAGGCGGCGGTCGGTCGCCCGCACCACCGTGTCGAGCGCGAGCAGGTTTCGCGGGTTGTCGTCCACCAGCAGGACGTTCACCGGCGGGGCCGGCGCCGCGTCAACTCTCTCCATGCCTGGACACATGCTAGGCGCCGTCGGGGATGCCGGAGCGACCGATAGCCCACCTGCCCTACACTGGCGCGCCCGCCCGATGGAGTGACGCCACGCCAGCCACAGCACCCGCCACCAGCGGCTAAGCCGGGTCGCTGCACGCCGACCGGAGGTAACGCACGCTCAGTCACCCAGCAGGCGCGGCGGCGGGGGTACATAAGTGCTACCACTTGGCCGAGGGTGCTGCGCTGGCGCACACTGGCGAAGATGGATGCACACGAAGGCCAGTGGCAGGTGCTTGTGGTGGAGGATGACGCCGGGTTGCGCGACCTCCTGGTCGAGTTTTTCCGGTGTGAGGGCCAAGACGTGCACGCGGCCGGGGATGGCAATGCGGCGCTGCACGCGGTGGCGCAGTGGTCTCCCGACGTGATCGTGCTGGACCGGCACCTGCCGGGCATGGACGGCGAGGAGTTCGCCCGCATCTACCGTGCGCTGCCACCGCCGCACGCACCAATCGTGCTGCTCACGGGCTACGTGCGGCCCGAGGCCGCCGGCGAGCGCGTCGGGGCGGCGGCGGTCCTCGTCAAGCCGTTCGACTTGGATGACCTGCTGGCGACGGTCGCGTGGGCCGCACAAGAGCCCGAGCTCGCCCTCAGCGCCGCCACCGACGGACACTAGTCGCCGCGCGATGGGCGAGGAGCGGTACTGGATCGTGCACGGGCTTGTCAGCACGCGCATTCATCCTGATGCCGGCGGCCACCCATCCCAGCACAGCTTGTACCGGCGCTACGCCCTCCGCTCTGGTGCGGGAAGGGACGTGGACGACCTCGTGGCGCGCATCACCGCGGCCGCGGGCCTCCGCGGTGATGCGGCGCTGTTCCGGGACCATTGGCCGGCCACCGACTGGGGTGACGACGCGGCCCGACTGAGGGCAGAGGCCGGCCTGCTCGCTGACGACTTCCGCCCACGCCCGCTGCCTGCCGAGTAGGCGGCGCCTTCCCCAACGACGAACGCCCCGCATCTCGGCGGGGCGCTCTGCTGTCCGGCGGCCGCGGCGTGGGCTAGGCCGCGGCCGACTCGTCCTGCTCCCGCTGTTGCTTCGCGCGTGGCCGACGCAGCCCCGCGGCGCCCAGCGTCTCAACATTATCGAGCTGCCGGTCGATCCACGTCTGCCGGGGGCTGTGCTCAGGCCAGCTGGCGGGCCGGTCGGGGTTATGTGCCAGCATGGTCGCCCAATCCTCGCCTTCGATGTCCCACGCGACGTGCAGGTAATCGCGGAGGATGTTTCTCAGCAGGGTAAGGTCGCCGCGCGTCAAGATCACTGGCGCGTCGTCTGCCTCGGGCGCTCGTCCTTTTCGTGTCATCAGGGGTTCCTCTCCTTTGTGCGTGGTGTTGGCTTCCGCCTACAGGTGTCCCAGTTGGGACACCTGTTTCGCCCCGGTGCCGCCGAGAGCTCGTCAGGGCGGGTCAGGCGGCGAGGTTGAGGGCTGACGTGTCTACATCTGTAGACAGCGCCTCCTCAATCACCGCGGCGCGCTCGTTCGTCGCTCTCGCCAGCCCGGCGGCGTAGGCGAAAAACAGATTCGTCCGTCGCTCATTCGCAGCGCGCACCAGCAGCCTGCGGAACACCTGCGCTGCCTCGTCTGCTGCGGCGTACCGCGCCGCCCGTCTGTCCTCGTCCATCCTGCGCTCCTTGTTGTGTGGTGGCTTCCGCCGAGCTCCCCCAGTTGAGAAGAGGTGGAACTTTCGTCCCGGTGCCGCCGGGACTCGTCAGGACGGTTGACTTTCCACTGCTGGGGTGGGTAGGCTGATCCTCGGTCGGCGTGACCACGCATCGCGCCGACTCTTCTTTCATCGCACACGGCGGCGCTCTCCCCCTGAGGCGCCGCCGTGTGTTGTCTGTTGCCCATCACGCGGCCCGCACGAACCGCTGCACCACGTCCGCGCTCTTGATGGCCGTGATGCGGATGCCGGCCTCGCGCTCCGCCAACCGCAGCGCCACCGCCGCCCGGTGCGCGCACGCCGCGCGTCCGTTGAGCGCCGCCTGGCAGTCGCACGCGCCGGCCTGCCCGTTCACCAGCGCCACGTGATAGGTCACGCCGTCCGCACTCTTGGAGGGCACCAAGATGGACGCGCCGCGCTGGCGGAGTTGGTGAGGCAAGTCGGCTGCTAACGCGCGCTGCGCCGCCCGTGCCCACGCCTGTGCAGCGGCGCCCCCGGCGGGGATTGAGGCGGTCACCGTCCCGCCTCCGCTGCTACCTGGAGCTCCTGCGCCTGCTAGCGGCCGTCTCGGCCACGATGGTCAACCACACCGGCAGGCTGGCTGGCTCGGTCTTGGCGGTCTTCTTGGTGGTGTGCTTGGTTGCCATCGTTGTTGTTCTCTTCGTTTCAGTGAGTATCTTCGTACCTATAATATACGCCATCGTTGCTACTCTGTCAAGGACCAATCTGCCCGTTCTGAGTACGATGGTGTACGTTGTAGGTGCTATACTATGCAGTAGGAAACGGAGGTACGATGATGGCCGTTATGATGCACAGGGGTGCCCCTGTGATCGTGAACCGACTTAGCCGACTCATGGGGGATCGGCGGCTCAACATCCAAGCGGTGGCGGACGGAACGGGGCTGACCCGCAAGACGATCCACGACCTCTACCACAACAAGAGCGTGCAGATACACCTGGAGACGCTGGACAAACTCTGCGCCTTCTTCCAGGTGGGGCCAGAGCAAATCTTCGAGTTCCAGCCCACGCCGGAGCAGCAGCCGGAGGCGCAGTGATGGCTACCCCAAAAGCGAAGCGTGGGACTCAGCCTTAGTCCGCAGTGAAGCGGGCGGCGCTCTACCCTCGCGTCTCCACTGGCAAGCAGGAAGAGGAAGGTACGTCACTCGGCACCCAAGAGCAGCGGTGCCGGGAGTACGCCGCGGTCCACGGCTACGTCGTGGACGAAGAGCACGTCTATCGCGAGGTGCACACGGGCACCGAGCTCTGGGAGCGGCCCCCGCTCACCAGGATGCGCGAGGCAATCCGCCGGCGCGAGGTGGACGTGGTAGTGGCATTCGCCATTGACCGGCTCAGCCGCAAGCCGGTGCACCTGGGTGTCATCTTCACCGAGGCGGACCATGCTGGCGTGGCAGTCGAGTTCGTCACGGAACAGATCGACGACTCGCCCGAGGGAGAGCTGATCCGGTTCGTGCGTGGCTACGCGGCCCAGGTCGAGCACGAGAAGATCAAAGAGCGCACCATGCGCGGGAGGATGGCGCGGGCGAAAGCCGGTAAGCCGCTCCCCGGTCCTCGGCCCCGCTACGGCTACCAGTGGAACGAGGACCGCACGCGGCTCCTGCCCGACCCGCTGACGGCGCCGGTGGTGCAGCGCATCTTTCGTGAGGCGTCGCGCGGGCGCAGCGTCTTCGCCATCGCCTCCGGCCTCTCGGAAGACGGCATCACGCGCCCCTCCGGCCACGACAGAGACGGGATGAACGGCACCCGCTGGAACTTCCGCACGGTGTGGCTGATCTTGCGCGACGTGCTCTATATCGGGGAGTCCGCGGCGTGCCGCCACTCACAGACCAGCGAGGCGGTGCCTCTCCCAGAGGGCACCGTGCCGGCGCTCGTGACGCGGGCGGAGTTCGACACGGTGCAGGGGCGCATGGAGAGCAACCGCACCGCCGCCACGCGCAACAACCGCGCGCCCGAGGCCACCCTGGTCCGCGGCGGCTACGCCCGCTGCGGTTACTGCGGCTGGGTGATGCACGTGGTGCGCAACGGCGCCTCCGTCTCTTACCGCTGCCGGCGGGGACAGAAGCCGGGCCACAACGGCGACTGCCAGCACCAGATCGCAGCGGCGACGCTAGACGGTGCGGTGTGGGACCGGGTAGCCGGCGTGCTGCTCCACCCCGAGCTGATCGCCGCGGAGCTCGAGCGCATGCGCGGCAGCGACCCGAGCGCCGACGACCTGGCCGCCGTGGAGCGGTCCCTCACACAGGTGGTGCGCCAGCAACGGAACCTGATCGAGCAACTCGCCAACGTCAGCGGCGTGGCGGCGACGTTCATCACGGACAAGATCAACGCGCTCGAGACCCAGCGCGCGCAGCTCAGCGGGGAGCAAGAAGCCATCCTCGCGCGCGGGCAGTCGTGGCGCGCGGCGCAGGAACGCATCGGCGATATCCAAGCGTGGTGCCGGACGGTGGCCACCAACCTGACCACCCTTACCTATGGCGAAAAGCGTCTCGCCCTGGACGCGCTGGGCGTCGAGGTGAAGGTGTGGAGGGCAGATCATTCGCCGCGCTACGAGATCCGTGCTAGCATGCCGCTAGACACGCCGAGCGGCGACATTGCATGTACAACATGCAGCACTTTGAAGAGAGCGGGCTGAACCCCAACCAGCCGCCCGTCCTGCCTGCCGACATGATGAAAGCGCACGAGCAGCTCACCAAAGTGGAGGGCGGCACGATCAAGCGGCTGGGGCTGGACCCGCGAGACGCTGCCGGCGGTACGCTGACCTTCTGGTCATACGCGTGGGGCGCCCCCTGGTGGGACCCGGACACGCTCAAGATGCAGCTCAACCATCCCACCGTGGTGGAGCTGAACGAGCACATCGCCTCGTACTATCGGCAAGACCGGGCGCAGCAGATCGCGGAGTTCCGCAAGCAGTTCCCGATGTGGACCGCGCCCAACAGCGGCATCGCGCTGGGCACGCAGAGCATGCAGATCACCGGCTACTACCAGCCCGGCGAGCTCAAGGCGCTGCCCCAGAAGCCCGACCGGATGGGCTACACCTGGTGGCCCAACCCCAAACGCGAGAAGGTCTACATCGCGCAGGGTTGGAGCAGCGCCATCCCGGCCGAGCAGAAGCAAGTGGACCACGCCTGGCGCTTGGCCGAGCACTTCGCCAGCGTCAAGGCCGGGCAGATCATGTTCGACGGCATCGGCTGGCTGAACGGCTCCAGGCAGCTGCTTAAGGAAGGCAAGTTCGATTCGGTGCCCGCGCTGAAGTTCTTCCTGGACATGCCGGCCAAGGCCGACCGCACGGTGGGCAACTACAACACGCCCATCCAGAGCGACATCGACTCCGAGTACGGCAAGGGCATGGATGCCGTCATCGTCGGCAAGACGAGCGTGAAGGCGATGCTCGACGACCTGCAGGCCCGGATGAGCCAACTGCTCGATCCGTTGGTGCGATAGATCGGGCGTGCCTGTGTGCTGGCGGAGGGGCCAGCACGCAGGCGGGGCAGCTTCCACACAGCGCACAGCACGGCTCACAGCACAGCGCACAGCACGGCTCACAGCACAGCGCACAGCACGGCTCACAGCACAGCGCACAGGGAGGGAACCACAATGGCGGCGACACGGCGGGGGTTCATGGCGAGCGCAGGCGCGGGCAGCGTGGGAGCGCTGCTGGCGACGGCGTGCGGTGGGCAGGCGGCTACTGGCAGCGAGAGTGGGGCGAAGCCGCCCACGACCCAGACGGCGAAGCTGCTGTGGCAGGTGAAGGGCTCAGCCACCTACCGCGAGCTCGCTGCGTGGGCGGTGGGCGAGTTCAGGAAGACGCACCCCAACGTGACCATCGACTTGATGGGTGACGAAGGGAACATGGAGAAGACCACGGCCACGATGGTGGCCGGCGAGGGACCGGACGTGATCCACGCCTGGGGCAACCTGCTGTGGCAGTTCGCCGCCAAGGGGCAGATGTACAACCACAACGACCTGATCCGCGACATGAAGAAGGCGGACCTAGACGACTTCTCCTCCTCGCAGTGGAACAGCTTCGTGATCCCCGGCACTAACTTCCGCTATGGCATGCCCATGTACATCAACATGGGCGTCCTCTACTACAACAAGTCGCTCTTCCAGAAGCGCGGGCAGAAGGAGCCCACGGCGGACTGGACCCACGATGACTACGCCGCCATGCTCAAGCAGATGACCTTTCAGGACGGCGACAAGAAGGTATGGGGCGGCCACATCCCGGCGGCCGGCTTCGATCGCTTCCAGACGCACGTGCTCGCTTTTGGCGGCCACGTGGTTGACCCGAAGAACCTGACCAGGTCCATGCTGGACGCGCGCGAGGCGCAGCAGGGGCTCGAGTGGATGCGGGCGCGCATCCACCAGGACCAGACGCTGGCGCCGGAGGACGCGGCGCGCCGCACCTGGACGCCCACCGGCTCACAGGACGGTTTCGAGCAGGGGGCGCTGGCCACCATGGAGGCGGCGCTCGGCTCGGTGTTTCTGCGCGCGGCGAAGAACGCGGCCAACGTCAATTGGGAGCTGGCGCACATCCCCAAGGGGCCGGCCCGCCGCGCTGCCCTGGGTACCACAGACGGCTGGGCGCTGTGGAAGGGCACCAAGGCCAAGGACGTGGCGTGGGACTTGATCAAGTTCGCCACGACCAATCCCTTCTACGACATGCAGTCGAAGATCGAGGGGCGCGTGCCCTCCCGCAAGTCCGCCCTGGACAACTGGGTGAAAATCGTGCGCGAACAGTTCCCGTCAACTCAGACCGTCAACCTCAAGGTCATCACCGAGGCGCTCACTACGATGAACTACCCCACGGTGGACGAGACCTTCCTGTGTCAGACAGAGGCGCTGCAGGTGCTTCAGCCGGCGCTGGACGAGGTCTACAGGAAGGGTGCAGCCCCGGTGACGCTGTTCCGCGACATCAAGCCGCAATTGGACGAGGCGGCGGGTCGCTGCGGTCTGGACGCAGGCAAGGTCTTCAAGTAGGCACAGGCGGACAGCAGCACAGCGGGAGGCACGCGATGGCATCAAACGAGCAGGACATGCAGAGCTCTCGGGTCCAGTGGACGCGCCGTCGCATGGCGGGCCGTCTCGGAACGGCCGGGGCAGTGGGTGTGCTGGCGGCGTGCAGTCAGGGGGCTGCGCACCAGGCGCTTCGCCGGGTCTACGCGTCGGTGGGGGCGGAGTAACCCGGCCGTACAGTGGACGGTGCTGAAGCGCTTCGTTCCTTCTAAGTCATGGCAACCAATCAGTCTGGCGTCCGCCCGCCCCTAGCAGTGTCTACCAGCGCCTTTGCCCGCGAGCTCCGGGAGGCGCAGTGGGACGCGCTGGACGCATCGGGCATCGACGCACTCGAGGTAGTAGGACCTGCGCCGCAGTGTCCGTTGGACGAGCCAGCTTACTTACAAAAGACACGCCGCCGGCTGCAGAGGGCGCGCATCCGGCTGCACTCGGTCCACTTGACGTATGGGCGCCGGCAGGACCTCTCACAACCGGACGAGGGTGCGCGGGTCGAGGCCGTGGCCATCACTGAGGCGAACCTACGGCTGGCGGCGGCGCTGGGAGCGACGCTGGCGGTGGTGCACCCCAGCGCCGAGCCCATTCCGGATGAGGCACGGCGCACGCGTCTGGATGCCTCACGGCGCAGCCTGGAGCAACTGGCGCGGACGGCGCGCACGGAGGGCGTGCGGTTGGCGGTGGAGTGCCTGCCGCGCTCGTGCCTGGGGAACACCGCGGCGGAGCTGGCGGCTCTGGTGGCGCCATTGGACCCTGATGTGATCGGCGTCTGCATCGACGTCAACCACCTCAACCTGCGTGAGCCGGACATTGCCGCCGGTGTGGCGGCGCTGGCGCCGCGGCTTTTGACGCTGCACTGCTCGGACAACGATGGGCTGGACGAGCGCCACTGGCTGCCTGGCGATGCCAGAGGCGTGATCGACTGGCGCGCGTTTCTCGGCGCGCTGGATGCGGCGGGATACACCGGTCCATTCTTGTATGAGGTGCGGCAGCTTGACCCAGACCCGGCAGTCACGCTGCGCCAGATCGAGGAGAACTACAGCGGGTTCGTGCTGAAACAGCGGAGCGAGGAAGGCCATGAAGATCGTTAAGACACGGGAACGACGCGAGCCCGGGCGGTCACTGACCCGCCGCGGCCTGGACTGGGTGGCGGTCTGACCATGGTGGAGGGCAGACCAGGCGCCGGAGCGGCGCGAACTGTTCCTCAATGAGCACGATGCCATGATGGGGAAGGCGCACACCGCGGTGCTAGAGCGCGCAGCAGAGGCGGCCGGTGGGCACTATGGCCAGCTCTTGTTGCGCCAGCGCCATTGGATAGAGAGGCGCGCGGCCGGGCGGTTCAACGACGGCGTGCTGCGCGACTGGCACTACAAGAAGACACCGCAAACGGTGTGGTGCGTGCGCCGCCTGACACGCGCCATCCTCGACTCGCCGGCGGATGATGAGAGCCGCACCGCATTCCTGCTGCACTGGGTGTCGCACTATTTCGTGGATGCGATCTGGACCTGCCACGTCGCCCAACGCTACATGGAAGGCGCGTCGGCGCTGGAACAAAAGGAGTTCGACAACGGCATCGAGTACGAGGTGGAGGAAATCGTCGATGGCCCGGCTTTCGACGCGCCCCGGCTCGACGGTCGTGGCTACTGGACGCTCTTCTGGCAGGGGCGCCTGGAATCCGACCGCCGCTCACGGCCGCTGCTGGACGCGTGGGCGCGGCGCGACGGCTATCTCGACATCGCGCTGGAGAGCGTGCCGTACTGTGTCGCGTCGTTCGCCGCGTATCTGAACACGCTCAACGTCCGCCGGCAGGGTGTTCCGGCTTCCGGAACCGGGAAAAGAACCGGACCGCCCACACGCAACTCGGACGCGGCGTTGGCAGCGAACGCCTGGGTGGTGGCGCTGGACCGCGCGCTGGAGCAGATGCGCCCCGTGCAGGAGGTCCTCGACACCCAGCCGCGAACCTTGGTCACCGGGGCGGAGATTGACGCGCAGTTGGACGAGCGCGGCGCAGCGTACGGCACCGGCACGCCGGACCTTGCGCACTGGTCGGGAGAGTGGGTGCTGGCGCAGGATTTGTCAGGAGAACAGCTGGCGGAGCGGGTCTTCACACCAGAGTTTGCGGAGCACATCGCGCGCATGCGGGGCTACGATCGCTCCATCGAGCAGGACGAGCAAGCGGGCCGCCCCTCGACGCCAGCGGCGATCGCCGACCGCGATAGGCAAGTGGCCACAATGTACGCGTGGCTAGCCCGCTGGGATGTGGCGGTGATGCCGCCGCAGGCCGTGCCGCGACAGCCTAATAAAGGAGCGTGAGATGGTGCTGGGAGCGAGGCCACGGCAGGCTGTGGATGGCGACGTGGTCATCTAGCGGCCGGCGGACGGCAGGCCGCACGTAGGCAAGGTGCTGGCGGCGATCCAGGCGCACGCCGACGATATCCCGTTCTTCTGTGGCGGGACCGTCGCCAAGCTGCTGTCGGAGGGCTATACGGGTTACCTGATCCAGACCACCAATGACGACAAGTGCGGTCCCACCTCCAGTCTGGGCGAGACGGTGCTCTCCAACGAGCGCGAGGTGGACGTGCTGGCGCGCGCGCTCGGCTTCAAGGGCGTGATCAACCTGGGATACCGCAACCACTTCCTGGACGGCGAGTCGCCGCTGGAGCTGCGCTGCCGGCTGGTGTACTTGATCCGTGCCCTGAAGATCGATACGGTGCTCACTTTCAACCCGTGGGGAGAGGACGAGCGCAACCCGGACCACTGGATGACGGGACGCGCGGTGGAGGCAGCCAGTTGGATGGCGGGCATGGACAAGGACTACCCGGAGCAGCTGGCCACCGGCATGCAGCCGCACACCGTGCGCCAGCTCTACTACTGGGTGGCGCGCCACGGTCAGCCCTGCAACCGGGTGGTGGACGTGAGCGCGCACGTGGAGACGATGGTTGCCGCGATGAGCGCCAACAAGTCACAGGGACCGGCGGGCTCGAGTGGCGTACGGCTGCGGGCGCGACTGGCCGCGCAGGGGCTCCGCCTGCCGGAGCTGGAGCGGTCGGGCACCGAGGACGAAGCCGTGGACCGGGAGTACATCCGGCTGTTCCTGCTGCGCTCGTTCCGTGAGCTGGGCCAGCAGCACGGACTCGAGTACGCCGAGCCGTTCTGTTACGTGCGGCCGAGTGACAGCTCGCGTATCGAGTCCGATGTGCAGGCGTACCTCGCGCAGCACGCCGTGCCGCTCGGCCGGGACGGCAGTGGTTAGGGGGGAGATGGGCAGGCCGGCAGCGGCAGGTGGACGGTGAAGGTGCTGCCTTTGCCCAGCTCGCTTTCCACGGTCACCCGGCCACCCATGCGCTCCACGCTCTCCCGCACCGCGGCCAGACCGATGCCTGAACCGCTGACAAGCGACGGGACGTTGGTGGCGCGGTAGAAGCGGTCGAAGACGCGGGGCAGGTCCACTGCCGGGATGCCAATGCCCTGGTCGGTTACGTCAAACACGGCCCACTCCCTATCGTGCGCGTGCTCGCGACGCAACCTGACGGTGACGGTGGAGCGGTTCGGGCTGTACTTGATGGCGTTTGAGAGCAAGTTGTCGATCACACGCGCCAGGCGCACAGCGCTCCAGTGGCCGCGCAGCTCACCGCCGTGCTCACTCCCCGGCCCGCCATGGTTCGCGGCATCTCCATGCAGTGCGAAACGGTGCCGGCCGGCGATCCCACTGTGCGCGGCGATGGCGTCGTGCGCCAGCGCCGCCAGATCGACAAGCTCACCCGCTGCGCCCTCAACGCTCCCAACCGCGTCGACGGCACTGCCGGTGGGCCCGCCGCCATCATGACCAGCTCCGTCAGGTGGCGCGCCGGGCGCCTCGGCGGCCAGCGACGCCCCGGCGTCTTCGCGCAGCTCGTCTAGCTGCGCCGTCATCCGCGCCGCCGCGTCGGAGATCCTGACCAGCCTGTCCGCCAGGCGTTCCGGTGAAGGCACACGGCCGGATGCGATCAGCCGGTGGAGCGCGTCGGCGGTGCCACGGATCACGGTGAGCGGGTTCTTGAGATCGTGCGAGGCGACGGCCAGGAGCTCGTCGCGAGCGCGCACCGCGGCATAGGCGGTGGCGCGCTCCGCCTCCGCTCGGAAGAACCGGGCACGCTCCAGCGCGGCGGCGGCGTGGCCGGCGAAGATCTCCATCGCCTCGCGATCGCCATCATCCAGACCGGCGCCGTGCCCAAAGTTGAACCCCAGCCTGCCCACCACACGCCCGCCGGCGCGCAGGGGCACGATGGCGAATGCGCCAATGCCCTGCGCCACCAGCTCCGGATAGCTGCCGAATTGCCCTGGAACAGCCGTGTCGGGCACCCACACGGTCTCGCCGGTGCCGAGCACGTATGTCGTGGCGCCTTCCGGACGCCAGTGCCGGCGGTACGGTTCACCCGTGAGGCGCAGGGTGATTAGCCCATCTTCGGCGCGCGTGCCGGGGACCAGGTCTTGCCAGGCTGAGTCCTCTACGAGGACCAGGGCACCGTCGGTCGCTCCCAGCGATGCCATGGCGCGGCCCACAATCTCCTTGAGCAGGGTCGCGATAGCGCCCGGCTCGGCGCGTACGGGGGCCGCCAGCGCGAGCGAGGCGTCGTGCAGCTCTCGCAGGCGGCGCAGGAGACGGTCACGGTCGGTTGAGCCACCCACCGGTCCGAGTATCCCACACGCCTACCAACCGAGGGCGATGCCTCCGGCACGCGAGTCGCTGCCACCGGCGAGCACGCCGTTGGGCAGCCGCTGGATAAGCTGGATGGCCCCAGGCGAGCCCCAGGGGCCGATATCCACCACCTGGTGGCCGCGCGCCACCAGGCCAGCCACGGTGTCCGGGCCGAAGCGCGATTCGAGGCGCACGTCGAACGGTTTGCTGTCGAACACCGGGTCGGTGCCGGGGAACGAGTACCAGCGCGGCGCGTCGGCCGCCTGCTGCGCGTGCTGGCCGAAATCGACCACGTTGGTAATGGTCTGCACGTTCCACTGCGGCTGCTGGTCGCCGCCGGGAGTGCCGCCCACGGCGTAAGGCTGCCCGTCGCGCAGGAGCAGGTAGCAGTTGAGGGTGTGCATGGTGCGCTTGCCGCCCTGGATGACGTTGGGATGTCCCTCCTCCAGGGTAAAGCCACGCCCTGCACGGTTATTGAGCAGGATGCCCGTCTCCCCCGCGGTGACCCCGGAGCCAAAGCCGGCCGAGAGGCTGTGGATGAACGACACCATATTGCCCTGTCCGTCGGCCACGCAGAACGAGCTGGTGTCGCCGTGCAGCGCCTCCGGCAGCGCGCCTTCTACCTGGGTAGCGGCGCGCCGCCGGTCCAGCGCTTGCAGCCGGCGCGCGGCGAACGACTTGGAGAGCAGCTCGTTCAGTGGCACGTCTATGAAGCGGGGGTCACCGGCGTAGCGCAGGCGGTCGGCAAAGGCCAGCTTCTTGGTTTCGGCCATCAGGTGGAGCGTCTCCGCGGTGCCAAAGCCGGAGCCGGCCAGATCGAAGCTCTCCAGCAGGTTGAGCCATTCCAGGATGATCATCCCCTGCGACGGAGGCGCGGTGGAGCACACCTCGACGTCGCGGTAGGTGGTGCGCAGCGGCGCGTACACCTCTGTGGCGTGACCGGCGAAGTCGGCCTCCTCCAGCAGGCCGCCCTGTGCCTGTAGGTAGGTGCACGTCTCGCGCGCAATGGAGCCGCGGTAGAAGGGTTCGGGACCATCCTGGGCCAGCGTGCGCAGCGAGCGCGCGTAGTCTGGCCGGCGGAAGACGGCGCCGGCCTCCGGCGGTTGGCCGCCGGCCAGGAACGTGGCGGTGCTGGCCGGGTCGTCCAGGAACTTCTTCTGGTTGCCGATCGAGCGCGCCAGCGCGGCCGACAGCGCGATGCCGTCCTCGGCGCAGGTGATCGCAGGCTCCACAAGCTTGCTCCAGGGACGCGAGCCGAAGCGCTGGTGGAGCGTCCAGTAGGCGTCCGGCGCGCCGGGGACCGAGACGGAGTGCACGCCATAGAGCGGCATCTGGGTGTGGCCGCGCGAGACATAGTAGTCGCGGCTGGCCCAGCCGGCCGCGACACCGCTGCCGTTGATGGCATAGGTACTGCGGCTGCGAGCGTCGTAGAGCACGGCGAACATGTCGCCGCCAAGGCCACACGAGGCAGGGAGCGTCAGCCCCTCTACCAGGGCCGTCGCGACTGCGGCGTCGAACGCGTTGCCGCCGTCCATGAGGACGCGCAGCCCCACCGCCGCCGCGGCGGGAGACGCGGAAGCAACCATGCCGCGTGATGCGTAGCGCGCCGGCGCCGAAGGGGCGAGGGTGTCTGCCTTAGCCATTGAGGTGGCACCAGCATACACCCGCGCCCGCGTGCATGAGGGAAGTGTCAGCCTTCCTGCAGCGCGCGGGAGAGAGCCGCGTCACGTCGCGCGGTGGTTGTGTTGCGGCGTTCGTCGGGCCAGTCGTAGAAGCCGGCGCCGGTCTTGGCCCCCGCGCGCCCGCCGCCGATGTGTGTGACGATCTCTTGCGGCGGTGCGCCGGCCGCGGCTTCGGTGGACAGGCTGGGCCAGACGTTCTGGGCGAGGCTGGCGTACACGTCCAGGCCGGCGAAGTCGGCGACGGTTATGGGACCAAGCGCGGCCAGGCGTGGTCCAAAGCTGTAGCGCACGATCTCATCTATGGCCTCCGGTGTGGCGATGCCCTGTCGCACCAGCCAGAGCGCCTCCCGGAACAATGCCTGCTGGAGTCGGTTGGCGACGAAGCCGGGCACGAACTTTCCCAGCAGAATGGGGCGCTTCCCGGCCGCACGCAGCACCGCCTCTGTACGCGCCACCGCCCACGGCGCGGTGCCGGCATGCGGCACCACCTCGACCGCCGGGATCAGATAGGCCGGGCCAAAGTAGTGCGCCACGACAACGCGCTCAGGGTGCATGAGACCGGCGCTAAGGTCGGCCGGGTCGAAGCCGGAGGTGTTGCTCGCCAGGACGGCGTCCGGAGACGCGGCGGCGTCCAGGCGGCGGAAGACCTGCCGCTTGACGTCCAGGTCCTCCGGCACGGCTTCGGCAACGTACTGCGCGCCTTCCAGCGCCTCTTCCAGCGTGGCAGCGGCGCGCAGCCGGGGCAGGCGTGCGTCCGCGTCGCCGCGCGCGAGGACACCTGCGCTTGACAGCACGTCCGCCACCTGCCGGGCACGCTCCACGGCACGTGAGGCTGCCCCGGAGGTCGCATCCCAGAGGGTCACCGCCTCCACGTGTGACAGGCGCAGCGCGAGCTCGGCGGCGATACCCCCGCCCATGAAGCCGGCGCCGGCAACGGCGATGCGTGTAACGGGCGGCAGCTTCGACGCCGCAGCCGGTTCGGACGTTGCACTCACTGTGCCCATGGGCAGGACTATACGGCTGACAGACGGCTGCCGAGCTGAACCGGCGTGAGGCCCATAGCTTGGAACGCGCTGGGCGGACTGGCGCTTCTGGTGATGCTGGCCGCGCTCTGGTTGAGCTCACCGGAGCTGCCACGGCCGGCGGTGAGCCCCGAGGCACCACCCGCCGCTGCGCGCGAGATCATGGAGGGTGAGGTGACCGGCGTGCAGCGCGTCACACGTGATGACGCGCTGGCAGGGCCGGGTGGCGCCGCTGCGCGGCTGTTGACGGTACGTGTGACGCGGGGTGCACAGGCGGGGCGCGAGGTGCGGATCGAGATTCAAGAGAGCGGCGTGGTGAGCATTCCGGCGGCGGCGCGCCAGTACGCTCCCGGCGATGACGTGGTGCTGGCGTACACGCCGGCCGGCGTCGGGGCGATGGCGGGCGTCCCGGCCGCGGCTGCCGCCGACGCACTGGCAGCGACGGGCACCACCGACGCGGGGACGTACGAGCTGGTGGACCATCGCCGCTGGCCGTGGCTGCTGTGGGGTGCGGTAGTGTTCGCGGGGGGCATCGCGGCGGTGGCGGGCAAGCAGGGCCTGCGGGCGCTGGTGGCACTGGGGTCGGCGGTGTGCGTGCTGTGGTGGTTCATCATCCCGCGGCTGCTGACGGGCGCGCCTCCGGTGCAGGTGGCGTTGGTCGGGTGCGGGCTGATCGCGGTGCCGTCGCTGCTGCTCACTCACGGTCCAGGGCGCGCCGGGTTGGTGCCGCTCATGGGGATCGGGAGCAGCCTGGCGCTGGTGGGCACCTTCACCGTGGTGGCGGTGCGGCTGGCTGACCTCTCTGGTTTTGGCATTAGCGAAGAGGTCAACCTGCTCTACGCGGGCACTGGAGGTGCGGTGGACCCGCGCGGTCTGCTGCTGGCGGGGATGCTGATCGGCGTTGTCGGCGGGCTGGTGGACGTGACCGTGGCGCAGGCGGCCACGGTGTTCGAGTTCCACGCGGCGGACCCATACACCACCCGCGCAGAGCTGTTCCGGCGTGGCATGGCGATTGGAAAGACCCACGTCGCGGCGGCGGTGCACACACTGGTGCTGGCCTATGCGGGAGCGGCTCTCCCGATGCTGCTGCTGTTCGCGATGTACGCCTCGCTGCTGGACACGGTGTGGAACCGCGAGATGATCGTCGCGGAGCTGCTGCGCGCCATCGCCGGCAGCTTGGGGCTGGCGGCGGCGATGCCCATCACCACCACCCTGGCGGCGCTGAGCTGCAACCCGGCTTACCGGCGCCGCTTCCGCGAAGCACCGACGACCATGGCAGCCACAGAGGCTGCGGAGGCGCAACCTGTACGCTACGCTGACGACAAAGTTGGCGTCTGAAGATAGCGGAGGAGCGAGCGCATGGTGGGATTGGTGGCGAAAGTCGGGCTGATCGGCTGCGGCCAGATCAGCGGGAAGTACCTGGAGAACGCAAAGCGGTTCGAGGGGTTTGACGTGGTGGCCGTCGCGGACGCGCGTCTGGAGGCGGCGCAGGCGCGCGCGGCTGAATACGGCGTTCCGCGGGCGCTGTCGGTCGATGATCTGCTGGCCGACCCGGAGGTGGAGATCGTCATCAACCTAACGCCGCACCGCGCGCACTATGACGTTGCGCGGCGCGTGCTGGAGGCGGGCAAGCACCCCTACAGCGAGAAGCCACTCACCATTTACCGCGACGACGCACGCTGGCTGCTGGCGATGGCGGGAGAGAAGGGGCTGCGCGTGGGCGCGGCGCCGGACACGTTCTTTGGCGGCGCCTGGCAGACGGCGCGCAAGCTGATCGACTCGGGGGCCATCGGGGAGCCGGTGGGCGCGCTGGCCAACCTGCACGCCCGGCCGCCGTCGCGGCCGGCGCCCAAGGACGGCGAGTACGTCAGCTTCTACATGACTGACTTCCTTGAATACGGTGGCAGTTGGGCGTTTGACCGTGGACCGTACTACCTGCACGCGCTGATCAACCTGCTGGGCCCGGTGGCGCGCGTGACCGGTTCTGCTCGCAAGACGTGGGAGCAGCGCGAGCGCGGCGGCAGGGTGCTGCCGGTCAATGCGCCAACGCACGTCTCCGGCATCCTGGACTTTGCAAACGGCGCGGTGTGCCAGTTTTTGATGACCGCGGACGTCTACGCCACCGGACTACCGCACGTCGAGGTGTACGGCACCGAAGGGTCGCTACGGTGCATCGATCCGAATAATTTCGGCGGCACGCTGTTTCTACGGAAGGCGGACAGCGCGGACCTGCACCCGGTAGAGCCCGAGTTCGGCTACACCGGCAACAGCCGTGGCGTGGGAGTGGCCGACCTGGCGGCGGCGCTGCGCTCCGGCCGCCCGCACCGAGCCAACGGCGAGATGGGCTGTCACGTGGTGGATATCGTCAACGCCATCCACGAATCATCGGCCGAGGACTGCCACGTGCGGCTGGAGACGACCTGCGAGCGCCCGGCGCCGCTGCCGCCGGGCCTGGCCGACTGGACGATCGATCCCTAGCCTACCGACGGGCCCCTATGAGTAGCGCTCGGAATGGCAGCCGAGGCAGAACCAGTAGCCGTCTACGTTAGGGAGCCATTTGCCGCGTGAGCGGTGCAGGGCCATGCAAAGCAGGTTGCGCATCTTGGTATCTCCGTCTGCACCGACTTAACGCACAGGTTGTGCCGGCTCTCACTGCGGTACGGTGACGACACTGGCGCGATTCCGTGCCACACGAGTTCTCGCGCAGTTACGGCGCCGCGCGAGCAGACGCAGAGCGGAGACACGCCAAAGGGCCGTCCTGTAAAGGACGGCCCTCATGTGCTTATTCACGTTCGAGCGCCTGCGCGCTCGTTTGTGCTGCTCGGCTAGCTCACCATCTTGTTCTGGACGGAGTTGAAGACGTTGTTGATTTTGCCGCCCAGCGCGGTGGCACCCACGATGAGGGCAACTGCGACGAGCGATGCCAGCAGCGCGTATTCGGTGGCGTCCGCGCCCTGCTCCTCGACTGCCAGCCGCTTGATCAGGTCCATCATTGTCGTTTTCCTTACTGCTAGTTGTGGTGTCCGGTGTGTCCTGCTTCCTTTCGGAAGCCTGTCCGCACTCGCGGTCACACAAGCAAACGCCCGCCGCGCCGGGAAAGTGATGGCCGACCGTAGGGCGCTGCACTGACGCGCCAGGGCAGCGCCAGGGCGGTCTAGGGCAACCAGCGGCACAGTGGTTGCTGCTTGGCGACGACGGTGCCCGCCGCGTAAGGTGGCGCCTTGGGAGAGAAGCACGCATGGAAAGCAAGGCAAAACTGCTGGGGCATCCGGTCCACCCGATGCTGATCGTCTTCCCGCTCGGCCTCTGGATCGCCTCGCTGGTGTTCGACGTGGTCAAGAAGATCACCGGCAACAAAGAGTTCTCGGTAGCCTCCTTCTGGGCCATCACGGGCGGGTTGGTGGGCGGCATGCTGGCGGCTGTTTTTGGGTGGATCGACTGGTTCGCCATCCCCCGTGATACGCGCGCCAAGGCGATCGGCCTGTGGCACGGCGTAGGCAACATGGTGGTGGCGGTGATGTTCGGCGTGAGCTGGATGCTGCGCATGGGCACCCCCGGCCGTGAGCCGGGGACGCTGGCGTTCACGCTGTCGGTGATGGGCATCAGCCTGGGCGGCGTGACCGGCTGGCTGGGCGGTGAGCTGGTTGACCGCCTCGGCGTAGGCGTGGACCCCGGCGCGCACCTGAACTCGACTAACGCGCTATCCCACCGGCCGGCGCACGAGAACGATCCGGCGTATCCCACTCTCCCCGGCGCACCCCAGGCATCGGTACGCCCCGTGGAACCCAGCCACTCGCGCGCCGGCTGAGCGTCCCGCCTTCCGCGCACCGGCACACGCAGCCGGCGCGCCTACCCCACGCTGAAGAGGCCGAACGCCTCGGCCAGGGTGAGCAGCCCAAACAAGATAAAGATGGCGGCGGCGCCGAACTTGATCGCGCGCTCGGGTAGGCGCCTGCCGAGTACCTGCCCCGCCAGAATCGCAACGGCGTCGGCGGCCACCATGCCCAGCGTGGAGCCGAGCCACACACCGATGAACGCCTGGCGCTGCACCGCCAGCGTGATGGTGGCGAGCATCGTCTTATCTCCTAGCTCCGAGATGAAGAATGTGGTCGCCACGGTGAGAAACGGGCCAAAGCGCGAGCGCTTGCCGGCGTCACTCTCATTGTAGGTGTCGCCGCGCAGCGTCCACAGGCCAAAGAATACGAACGCTACCCCCGCCGCCACCTGGATCCAGAAGGTGGGCAGCCGCGCGCCAAGCGCCTCGCCCACCAGTACGGAGAAGAGATGCACTACCAGTGTGGCAAGCGTCACGCCGGCGATCGCGGTCTTCCAGGAGTAGCGCGTCGCGTACGCCAGTGCGACCAGTTGTGACTTGTCGCCCATCTCGGCTGCGGCGATGAAGAAGGTCGATGCCCAGAACGCGTCCATTCAGCGGAGCTCAAGCAACATCGCGGCCGCAGAGCCGGTAGTCACCCAGGTGCGCGAGTCGCTAGCGTGCGCGGTGGTGGTGTAGGATGGCCAAACGCGCTATCGTCAACACGGCGGGATCGTCAGGAGGGAAATCAGGATGGGAGACACTCTAGGAACACTATCGCCCGAGGGGAAACCGTTGGCGGCGATGCGGGCCGCAGTGCAGACGCG
>CADCTC010000154.1 GCA_902805635.1 uncultured Chloroflexota bacterium | reverse complement strand
CGCCGGTGCCTACCACCGCGCTTTCCGTGTTCCGGGACGGCGGCGCTATCCATGTCATGGCCGCATTCACCAGCCCGGTGACCGCAGGCAACGCCGCCTGGGCAGCCGCCACGAAAGCCGCGCAGACCTCCCTGCCCGTCTACCGTCTCCTGGCGCAGGACGCCAACAATGCGCTGCTCGGCACGTCACAGGGACCCTATGTCATCGTCCCTGACTCCGGCGGCAACATCATCGTCGCGGCCGGGCAGCTGCTCGTGCCGAGCAGCGGGTCAGTCACGGCCACGCCCTGCCCGCCCACGGCCACTCCTACCGTTCGCCCACCAACTGTCACACCCACCGCGACGGTGCCCAGGACGATCAAGGTGACAGACACTGGTCCGCTCGCGTCAGTCGCCATCCATTCGGTGATTGGCGTCGGCAAGGAGCGCTTCCTGGCCTCATCGGACTCCATCTTCCGGTCGTCCGATGTCGTGAACAGCCCTCTCGGCAAGTGGGAGCAGTCACGCCTCGGCTTCAGCGGCCGGCAGGCCCAGGCCGTCGTGGGAATCGTCTACGAAAACCAGGGCATGATCTACGCCGCTGAACCCTAAGCAGGCGTGTATCGCTCCCCAACCAGCAAGATCAAGTGGGAATCGACCAACGGTCCCAAGCTGGAGACAGGCGAGTCGCTGATATCGCTCACGTCCTATGGCATCGCCATGCTGTTCGCCGGCACGAGCCAGGGCCGCGTGCACTTCTAACACCTTGACGACGATCCTTACTGGCCGTCCACGCGCAGTTGGAGGCTCCTGGCGTGGTGGCGCTTCTTACCACCGCGCCGCTCTCCTTCCATACGATGGACGACACGCACTTCTTCCCGTCCACCGGCCAGGCGGTCATGAACGCCACCTACGACTTCGTCACCGCCAACGGTGGCGCGCAGCGCACCGGCCTGCCCATCGCGGACCCAGTATCGACCGCGGGCGTGACCCAGCGCACCTTCCAGCGCGCCCGCATCGACCGCTCCGACGTCACCGGCGAGCTGACGCTCGGCGCCATTGGACCGGAGTACCTGCGCCGCGCCGGCCTCACCTTCACCCCGAGCCGGACCAGGGCAGCACCGCGGACCAGCGCTATTTCCCGGAGACCGGCTACTACGTGAGCTACGGCTTCCTCGCCTTCTACGACGCGGCGGGCGGCTCGTTCAGCCTGGGCCTCCCCGTCAGCCCGCAACTGACCGACCCCGTCACGGGCCTGGTGCACCAGTACTTCACGCGCGGCAAGCTGGAGTGGAACGCCACCACCGGTCAGCGGTCAGGTCCAGATCGGCAACCTGGGCGCCGCCCTGCTCCAGCTGGCCCAACAGCAGCAGGCCCAGGGCATCACCATAGAGGGGCTGTAGGCCCAGCCCCGGGTTCTACCCCGTGGCCTTCAGCAGCAGGTCCAGCGCGGCGGCGGCAAAGGCATACATATTGTCCAGCCGCGCGGCGCTGCCCGTCGCCACGGTCGCAGCGCTGCCTGCGCCGTCCGGCCCGGCCACGCCAACACAGGCGTGTCCTGGCGGGTCGCCGTAGCGGTTGCTCGTCGGACCGCTGGCCCCTGTCTCGCCGATGCCCCAGGTGGCGTCAAGCTGGGTCCGCGCGGCGCGCGCCAGCACCAGCGCGTGCGCCTCCGTGGCAGCGCGCGGCTCGGTGACCGCTTCGCGTGTCTGGCCCAGCAAGCGAGACTTGGCGTCTACCGTGTAGACCACCGCACCGCCGCGGAAATAGGCCGAGGCGCCCGGCACCGCCAGCAGCGCGGCGGCCACCAGCCCTCCCGATGAAGACTCGGCCACCGCCACCGTCTCCCCGCGTGCGGCCAGTCGCTGCCCCGCGCGTGCCGCCCGGTCGAGCACGTCTTGCCACGTCACCATGGATATCTCCCCCTCCAGAAGCTCAGAATGGAACGCTGACACCAAGCTCCGCGGCGATTTCGTGCAGTTCCTCCCGATGATGCTGGCCGACCGGCACACCCTCGGTGGCCCAGTCGCGCTCGCGCTCCCATTCCAGGCGGCCGGGCAGCGTCGCACGCCCACCCGCATCGGGGAATGCTTTCAGCTGCGCAATGACGCGCTGGTACGAGTCCACCTCGTGAGCGAGTGCCGCAGGATCGATGAAGTAGGCGGGATTGAGAAATACGAACAGCGCGCCCTGGTTGGCGCCGGGCCGGTCCTTCACAGCACGGGCTTCTTCCAGCGGAACGCCCGCCAGGAACCCACCCAGCATCTGGCACATGGCGCCGAGACCCAGGCTGCGGAAGAGCGTGCTAGGTAGGCGCTCCATCATCAGCTGGAGTAGCTCGTCCGACGCCGAGTAGAGGTCGTGGATGGCGCCGAAGTCGAGCACCACGGGAGGCTCGTCTCCCGCGGGGACGGCGAAGCTCATCGGCGAGCCGCCGGCTGCACTCAGCAGCGGGCCGCCGGGCTTCAAGTCGAGCTGGTGGCCGGAGGTGGCATACCCGATCAGCCCGGCAGCCGCTGCAACGCGCGTATACAACCCGGCGGCGCCGAAGTGGCCGTGGTGGCGCGTGACGGCACACGCGATGCCGTGCTCGCGGGCGCGCGCCACGAGCGAGTGCGCAGCGTGCCAGCACGGGGAATACCCCAGCCCAGCGTCGCCGTCCACCAGCAGTGTGACCGGCGTGTCGCGCAGGACGCGCACCGCCGGGCGCTGGTTGAGGCGGCCATCGCGCAACAGCCGGCCGTAGTCCTTGATCTGCCGCGAGCCGTGGCTGAAGACGCCGCGCAGGTCGTTCTGCACCAGCAGGTCCGCCAGCAGCACGGCCTGCTCGTCAACCATACCCGCGCGCACGGCGATAGCCTGCACGAGGCGCCGCAGCACGTCCGGCTGCACGCGGATGGCGTCGGCCGGGACCTTGTTCACTGGGCGGAGGTCCTCAGCGGATGACGTAGCGCGTGGGCGTGGCGGACGGCACGGGCGCCAGGTAGATCGTGCCCACCGTCGTCGTCGGCTGGGCCGTCTGCGTCGGCGCTGTCGTCGCGGTGGGTGTGGCAGGCACGGCGGTCGGCGTCGATGGTACCGGAGTGGGCGACGCCGGCGCCGATGTGGCGGTGGGTGGCACAACGGCCGCGGTCGGCAGTAGTGCCGTGGCCGATGGCGCCACCTGCTGCACGACAGGCGCCGGAGAATCGTCGCGTCGCTGCACCTGCACTTGCTGCACTTGCTGCACTTGCGCGACCACCGTGCGGGTCGCGGTTGGCTGAAGTGCCGCCGGCTGCGGGATCGGGTCGAAACGCGGCAGCACCGGCGCCTGCACGACCAGTGCTGCCGTAGCGGTTGGCGGCGTGATGATGCGCGCCATCGGGCTGGCGCCGTCGGAGGGGTCCGGCTCCACCGGGAAGATCAGCGTGATCTGGCGCTCGCCACCCAGCGAGAGGCTGTGCGCACCGCCGGCTGCCAGCGCCGAAGCATTCTTGAAGCCCGGAATGAGGCGCGGGTTTGGATCGAAGTCCTGTCCATCGGGAGCCGAGCGGCCCAGTTGGCCGCGGTGGTTGGCGCCCCACGATGTGACGCTGCCGTCAAAGTTGAGCGCCATGGAATGGGCGGTCCCCGCGACGATCTGCCGCGTACTGCCGAACCCGCCCATGTCCAGCCCCTTCACGTGGGCGAACGGGAAATGGCGGCTCCACGTGGTGCCGTCGCCCAGCTGCCCCAGCGAGTTGTCGCCCCACGCCAGCACCGGCCCAACGGCCGGCCAGGCGATGGTGTGCTTTGCCCCCGCGGCCACGCCGATCACGGCGGGGGCCAGCTTGACCTTGCCCGGACTGAGGCGGCACCAGCACTCCGGCGTAATGCCGTCCTCGTCCCCAAGCTGGCTGTCGTTGTCCGAGCCCCATGCCCACAGCGTCCCGTCCGATGTGACGGCCAGGCTGTGCTCAGCCCCCGCCGCGATAGACGTGACGCCGTCTAGCCAGACGCGCGCGGGGCTGGGGTGCAGCGTCTCCCGGTACGGGTTGCCGTACTTGTCTGCAGTTTCCTGGTAACCGATGCCGAGCTGTCCCAGGTCGTTGCGCCCCCAGGCGACCACCGCGCCGTTGTGGGTGAGCACCATCGAGTGGCGCATCCCCGCTGCGATCGCGGCGGCGTTGCCCACGCCGGGCACCTGCTGCGGCACCGCCGACGCCGCGCCATCCGAACTCCCACCTTCGCCGACGCCACTCGAATCGACTGTGCAGCCCGGCGGGAAGAACGAGCAGCCCTCTGGCAGGATAAATGTGGGTGACGCAGCGGGCAGATCGAAGGACGGCGCGCGGCCTAGTTGGCCATCCCAGTTCAGACCCCACGCCCACACGCTGCCGTCGTCGAGGATGGCAAGCGAGTGGGTGGCGCCGGCCGCGATCGCGACGGCCTTGCGCGGCAGCGCCGCGCGCACCTGCGTGTCGCGGCTGCAGTAAGTCCCATCGCCCAACTGCCCGGCGCCGTTGGCACCCCACGCCCATACCTCACCCGCGGCGTTCAGCGTCAGCGTGTGCGCCGCCCCGGCAGCCACGGCTACCTTGGTGGCGAGCAGACCACGCTCCCCAGACGGGTCTGAGCCGAGCGGTGCGCAGGCGAAGCCCTCCGGCGCGGGAGGCGGACCACCAGGACGCCACGTTGCTGGCTGCGGCGCCGAGCGGTCCGCCGTGGCGCCGTCTGACAGCTGACCGGAGGCGTTGTTCCCCCACGCCATGAGCCCATCCGGTGTCGCAGCCGTAGGCGCGGCACTGCCGTGCTCGGCGGGCGCCACCAGAGCGGTCAGCAGCGCCGCCACGGCAACGGCACGCACGAGACCAGGCCCGGAACAACCAGCAGACAGTCTTCTGGTCATAAAAATAGACACGCGAATTCCCTTCGTCGCCACTGGCACTGAGCGTTCACTCACTCGGGTAAAAGCCGTAACGCACCCGATAGACAACCAGTGTAAGGGCGTTCGGTCCGAGCGGCAGTGAATTTGTCTCTGGTGACGATTACAGGTTCGTTAACGCCGCCCGGTGGGCGACCGGGACGGGTCAGCTAGACGCTCTCAGGCCGCCGGTCGGCCACAATTGCGCCGTCCTTGACCACCAGCTGCAGGTGAGTCAGATCGGCCAGGACAGAGATGTCCGCAAGCGGATCTCCCTCCACCACGATCAGGTCGGCCAGCTTACCGGGCTCCACCGTTCCCACCCGGTCCGCCCAGCCCAGCACGGTGGCCGCCTGGCGGGTCGCCGCGAGCAGGGCCTGCGCCGGCGTGAAGCCGTGCGCGACCAGGTGCACCAGCTCCTGGGCGTTCTCGCCGAACGCGGTGCCAGGGACGCCCGTGTCCGAGCCGCTGGCGATCGTGACGCCGGCGGCGACGCAGGCGCGGAACGCCGCGTCGTGCGTATGCTCGATCGAGAGCGCCTGTGTCGCGACTGCCGGCGCCAGACGCCCGGCCTTGGCCTCGCGCACCACGCCCGCCGCCGCGCAGAACGTGGGCACGAGCACCGTGCCGTGGCGAGCCATCGCTTCCGCGGCACGCGTGTCGCCCATAGTGCCGTGCTCGATCGTCGTTATGCCGGCCTCCGCGCACGCCATCATGCCCTCGGCGCCGTGACAATGCGCTGCCACCGGTTTGCCCAGGCGACGGGCCAGGCGCACGGCGGCGAGCAGCTCGTCGTCATCCCACAGCAGCGCGCCGAGCGCGGTGCCGCCCGTCATGACCCCACCAGTGGCCAGCAGCTTGATCCAGTCCGCGCCGCGCCTGACCTGCTCGCGCACCTGGCGGCGCGCTTCGTCGGGGCCGCTGATCGCGTTAGGAACATGCGGCTGCACCTCCGGGCGCAGCTGGAAATGCGCATGGCCGCCGTGTACCGTCACGAACTCGCCGCACGTGGCCAGCCGGGGACCGGGAACACGGCCGGCGTCGATGGCCCGCTTGAGGGCCACGTTCGCGTAGCCGATGCCCCCGAGGTCGCGCACCGATGTGAATCCCGCCTCCAGCATCAGGCGCGCGTTGTATGCCCCCATCAGCGCCTGGTCAGGGACGGGAGTGGTGTAGAGGTACCCCAGGAAGTCCGGGGCGCGCGGATCGGCGGTGATGTGGACGTGCAGGTCGATCAGGCCGGGCAGCACCCAGCGGCCCCCGGCGTCGACGGTCAGCTCGCCGTCGTCCGCGGCCGGCGCCTGGGCATCAGGCCCCAACCAGTGGATGGTGTCCCCTTCAACCTGGATGGTGGTATGTGGCAGCGGATCGGTGCCGGTGCCATCCCAGAGAGTCGCATTGCGAATGAGCATGCCGCGGGATGGTAGCCCCCGCACCCCGCCGCCCTACCAGGGCCGGTTGACCGTGCCGGCCTGGTGCAGCAGGTCCTGCACGGTGATCCGGCCTTCCGTGGCGCCGGAGCGCACCTTGGCCTCAAGGGCGCGCCGGATGGTCTCTTCAATCTCCGCGCCGTTGAAGCCGGCGCTGGCGTCCAGCAGCTGCTCCCAGCCGGCCTCGTCCAGCGGCTCGAACAGGTCGCGCGCTGCGTTGGCTTCGGCCTTGCGGCGGTGGACCTGGAAGATGGCGCGACGCCCGGCGGCATCTGGGAGCGGTACCTCCACTAGGCGGTCGAAGCGGCCGGGGCGTGTGAGAGCAGAGTCGACCGACTCGGGCCGGTTAGTGGCGGCGATAACCACCACGCCCTTCGCCTCTTCCAGCCCATCCATATTCTCTAGCAGCGTGCTCACGACGCGGTGGGTGGCCTCGTGCGAGTCGTCGCGGCTACGCGCGATAGCGTCGATCTCATCGAAGAAGATGACTGCGGGCGCCTGCTTGCGGGCTAGGTCAAACGCAGCCTGCATGCGGCGCTCGGCCTCGCCGTACCACTTCGACGTGACGTCTGTGGCGCGCATGTGGATGAAGCGGGCGCCCGCCTCACGCGCCAGGCAGCGCGCGAGAAGCGTCTTGCCCGTGCCAGGTGGGCCGTACATCAGCACACCCTTTGGCGGTCGAGCGCCCCAGCGGCGGTACGACTCGGGATCGCGGATGGCGACGCAGATCGCCTGGAGCTCGCGCTTGGCCTCCTCCTGGCCGCCCACCTCGTCGAAGGCGGCGCCAGGCGGACCGGACGGGATCGCCGTGAGGGTGGCGCGAGGGCCATCTGAAGGACCAAACGCGCTCGTGCGCGGCAGCTTGGCCACCAGGTCGGCGGCCGACTTGCCGAGCCAGCGCAGCCCGCCAAGCGCAGAATCAACGTTCAGGCCCGTGGGACGGAGAGTAAGGGTGGTGGAGGGCGGCGTCAGGTTGCGGCGACGGTAGAGCACGTTGACCGCAGCACCCACCACGGCACAGAAAGCATCCAGATCGCGCTGGATCGCGGCGGGGTCCCCAGCGGGACGGGCACGCGTACGCGGGCCAAACAGCGGCGCAAGCAGCGGCCACGAACCGCACGCGATGACCAGTTGGTTGAGCACAACTCCGGGACCGAGCGCGAACAGGTCCGCGCCATTCTGGTCCTTGACGTAGACCGCTTCCCCCGTGACCCGTAGCGGGAACTCGCGACCGAGCTCGGCCGGCGGCGCCATGGCGCCGGCCAGCGGGCCCAACCCGAACGGCGCCAGCGCCAGCGCGCCAGCGTTCCCAACCGGCACCACCACGGCGGCCAGCGCCAGCGTGCCGTTCGGCCCAGCGTCGCTGCGGCCTACCACCAGCAGGCGGCCGAGCGGCGGATCGAGAGCGACCTGGCCAAGCACGGTGATGGGCAGGCCAGCCCGCAGGCGTTCGGCCAGTTCGGGCGACCACAGTACGCGAAGACCTCCGGTCGGCTCCGGCCGGTCGGGCACCGCCGCCTCGTGCTGACCCGCGGGAACGATAGCCACCTGTGTCGTTGTCTCCCTCGTACCGATAGGCCCTCAGGCCCCGAACCGAGTATAGCGGGGTTGCGCCTACTTCGTAGGTATCCTGCCCGGCATGGAAAGACGCGTAGGTCGGCAGCCCAATGTGCTGCTGATCGTCACCGACACGCAGCGGACCGATACGCTCGGCTGCTACGGCAGCCCCTTCGCGGTCTCACCGCACCTGGACCGGCTGGCGGCGGAGGGAGTGGTGTTCGAGCAGGCGCACACCCCGTCGCCGGTGTGCATGCCGGCACGCTGCAGCCTGATGACCGGCACGCACACGCCGGTCCACGGGTGCATCGAGAACGGCGTGGCGCGGCGCACGGACCTGGCGCTGCTGCCGGACCTGCTGGCCGGGGCGGGCTACCGGAACATCATGGTGGGGAAGACCCACTTCGGCCCGGTGCCCGATTCGTTCCACGTGCAGCACGTGCTCAAGGGAGAGAAAGGGACCGAATCGGACGACTTCTACGCGGCGCACCTGCGGGCGCACGGCTACAGCAGAGCCTCTAAGCACCCGAACGTGATCCCAGAAGACCTGTTCTGCGAGGCATTCCTCACAGACACCACCATCCGGGAGATCGAGCAGGTGGCGAACACCGGGCAGCCGTTCTTCGCGTTCTGCTCGATGCTCAGCCCGCACGAGCCGTTCGACCCGCCCGGACGCTGGGCAACGCTCTACGACGCCGTAGACCTGCCGCCCATCAACTACGTGCCGGGTGAGGAGGAGCGCCACCCGCCTCACCTGAGACGGCTGCTGGGGCTGGAAGGGACGAGTGGGCGGACCGGGCAGACCGGGCAGACCGGGCAAAGCGAGACGGATAACGAGGGGGAGCCGCGAGCGATCCATCGCGGCGTGGTGAACCAGGAGCGAGTTGACCGCGAGCGGCGCCTGTATTACGGAGGCGCGGCGTACTGCGACGCGCAGGTCGGGCGGCTGCTCGGCTATCTCGACCAAGCGGGCTTGCGCGACAACACCCTGGTGATCTTCACCAGCGACCACGGGACGCAGCTCTACGACCACGGGTTCCGCGACAAGCACAACTGGTACGACGCATCCTGGCGCGTCCCGCTGCTGATGCGGCTGCCGGGCGTGCTGCCCGCGGGAGAGCGCCGCGACTTCGCCATCTGGAACGACCTGACGGCAACCATCCTGGCGGCGGCGGGGGTGGAGTTGCCCTCGGCACAGGGGTTCGACTTGCTCGCGCCGCTGGAAGCAGGGGAGCAGTCGCCCCGCCGGTGCGCCGTGGGATCACTCTACAAATCGTGCGCCATGGCAACCCAACGCTGGAAGCTGGAGTACTACTTCGAGGAAGGCACCGGACGCCTCTTCGACCGCGCCGGTGATCCGCTCGAGCGGAACGACCTCTACGCCTCACCTGAGCACGCAAACGTGCGGCACGCGCTGGTAGAGGCGCTGCTCCGCTGGCGATCCGACCTGCTGGACGTGCAGTGGCTGGTGGAGCACACCAGCAGCGGCGGCCCCGTGGCGCGGCGCACCGCCCTGCTCACGGGCGCCATGCGCGGCACCGACGCGGAGCGCAGGCTAAGCGAGCGGGCGGAGCAGATCGACGCGCAATTTGCCGGTGGGGTGGCTGCACTGGCCGCGCCGGCCAGAGCTACGCCGACTGGATGATCTCGTGCAGCTCGAACACGCTGTCGCCGGCGAACATCCCTTCCGGCGTGCGCTGGGAATGGGCGGTCTGGAAGTCCTCGCTGCGCACCCAGGCGAGGAAGTCTTCCTTGCGCTCCCAGTAGGTGAGCACGACATGGTAGGCCGAGTCGCCCATGTCGCGGCCATGAAGGTTGACCGGTAGGGGACGACAGATCTCCAACCGGACAAAGCCGGGATGGTTCTCCACCAGGTGAGCGCGGTTGCGGAAGCGCTCGGCGAACTCAGCCTCGTGGCCGGGTGCAACGGGGATACGGTTAGAGACGACAATCATGAGACTGGTCTTTCTCTCCAGTGCGCTGGAGGCGGTACGGAGGGCATACGTGGCCGCGGCAGGACACAGAGAGCGTAGGGTGCCCGCCCCGTCTGTATGGCAGTAGGGTGAGGGTAACGAGAGGACAGCGGCCGCGCGGCTAGGATGCGGACGGAGTGAGCGCCGCTGGGGGCGAGCCCGGCGGCCAGGGAGAGTGTCATGAGCCGTGAGAAGGTGGTACGTGAACGCGCCGCCGCGACGGACGCGCCGGTGCTGGCAGGAGAGCTGGCGCGGCGCTTAGGGTTGAGCTGCGGAGAAGTGGTTGAGTTGCTGGAGCGTCTGCCGTGCGGAGAGCTAGAAGGGCCGGCGCTGCCCGAGGCGTGGGTACGCCCCGCGGCCCGGAAGCAGCTGGAGCAGTACGCCGCCCGCAAGCGCGCCGTAGCCCGCCTCGCCTCGCGTGGGCTGCTGTAACGCAAGGGGGCGAACGTCGAAAA
>CADCTC010000153.1 GCA_902805635.1 uncultured Chloroflexota bacterium | reverse complement strand
TCTTGCGCTTCTATGATCTGCTGCTGCACGTCCGCCAGCGGAGTCGTTGGCCTGGCTGCACCACGGCGGTGTGCTGGTGGCGCCTGCTGGTCTACAAGGTAGGCGGCCCAGGCGTTTGCCAGCGTTTCCAGATCAGCCAGCTTCTGGACCAGGCCGGCGCGCCGATGCAGGAACAGCTGGGCGGCATCGCCGGCAGACGGTGCGGGAACGCGACCGATGTCACCATCCGCGCCGTGTGGTGTTGCGGGGGGAGGCAACGAGCTGCCGCAGTGGGAGCAGCGTTCCGCTGTGTCGGGATGGTCCGTGGTGCAGATGGGACAGGCGCGTGCCATGAGCCGCAGTGTAGCCGCGGCTACACTGCGGGAACCAGTGCTCTCCGAGGCATACCCGGACTATGGGAACCGGTGGAACCAGTGCAGGGAGAGCGCGCCGCCGATCAGCAGGAAGACGGCGGCCGCGGCGGCGAAGGCGGCGGTGACCTCGTGGGGCTCCTGGACGTAGCCGATGCGCGAGCCGATGTCCTGGTAGACGGCGCGCAGGTCGCGCGCGGTGGGGGCGGCGAAGAAGTGGCCGCCGGTGATCTCGGCTACCTGGCGCAGCGTCTCTTCGTCCGGCGGCACCGGCTGCCGGCGAACGGTGTTACGCGGACCAGGGATCTCCAGCGCGCCGTCCTGGGTGCCCAGCGCGATGGTGTAGACGGGAATGCCCAGTTGGCGCGCGGCGCGGGCTGCTTCCAGCGGCTGGAGGCGTCCGGAGGTGCTGGCGCCGTCTGAAAGCAGTAGGATGGCGGCCGGCGGCGGGCCGTCTCCCGACGTAGAGGCGCCGGGAGCGGCGGGTGGCGTGGGCACGGCAGGGGTAGTGGGCGCTGGCGTTGGGGGGGATGGGATGCGGGGCGGAATGCCGGTCCCCACGCCGCCGCGTGGCGTGGGGACCGCCCCAGCGCCGCCATTGGCCGCCACGTCCGGGTTGCCGTTGACCGATTGGGCTACCTCCAGGCCGCGCTGGATGGCGTCGCCCATGGCGGTGCCGCCGTCGGCGCGCAGCGCGTCCAGCGCCTCGCGCACGGCTGCGCGATCGGTGGTGGGGCGCACGGCTACCTGCGCGGTGGTGGAGAAGGGGACCAGCGCGACGCGAAACTTGGGCGGCAGCACGTCCAGGAAGGTCTTGCCGGCCTGGCGCGCGGCGGCCATGCGTGTGGGCTGCACGTCGCTGGCGGCCATGGAGCCGGAGGTGTCCATCACCATCACCACGGTGGCGTGTTCCTTGGGCACCGGCACTATGGCCTGCGGACGCGCCAGGCTGACTAGCAACGAGCCGAGGGAGAGCAGGTACAGGCCGGTGGGCAAGTGGCGCCGCCAGGCGGGGGTGTGTGGAATCAGGTTGGCCAGTAGGTCAAGGTTGGTGAAGCGCACGGCATAGCGGGCGCGGCGCCGCTGGGCCATCAAGTAGCCGGCTACCGCCAGCGGCAGGAGCAGGAGGCCCCACAGCAGGACGGGTGACGCGAACGTGAGCGGGAGCGTGGATGGAAATGTCATCGTGGTGCTCCTGGGGAGTCTGGGGCTACCCCGGTTGGCTTGACAGCTGGGGCTGCTGGGGTTGCTGGGGTTGCTGGGGTAGCGGAGGCAGTTGAAGCGGCTGCTAGTGGATGCGCGCCTGTAGTGGCACGACGCGGACGGGACGCGCGGGACTGGAAGAACGTTGCCAGGGGGCGCAGCCAGTCGCCGGAGGTGGAGAGCACGGTGTGGCGGACGCCGGCCGCGCGGAGCAGCGCGGCGACGTCGGCGCGCTCGGCGGTGGCGGCGGCGCGGAACCGCTCGCGCAGGTGACGGTCGGCGGTGTCCACGCGCAGCTGCCGGCCGGTCTCAGGGTCGGTCAGCCAGACATCGCCCACGTCCGGGAGGTCGCCCTCACGCGGGTCGCGCACCTCCAGCGCTAGCACGTCGTGGCGGGCGGCCATCTGGAGCAGCGGGCGCCGCCACTCACGGTGGCCGCCCAGCGGCCCGCGGAAGTCGGAGACGATCACAATCGAGCCGCGGCGCCGGGCCAGGCGCGCGGCGCGGCGCAGTGCCTCGGCCAGGTGGTTGGTGGCCAGGGGGGCTGGCGCCTGATCCGGACCGGGCCTGTGCAGCCAGAGGCGGCGCGCGGGACGAGCGGGATGACTGGCAGTGGGAGCGGCGGCGGGAGGTGACTCGGTCTCTGGATCGCGGCGCAGGGTAGAGAGCAGGGCCAGGTGGCCGGCTGCCCCGGCGCGGGTGGGGACGGAGCGGGGGTGGCTCTCGCCGAAGGTGATGATGCCCAGGCGATTGCCGCGGCGCGTGGCGAGGTGGGCGACCGCGAGCGCGGCGCCCTCGGCGACGTCCGCCTTGCGCCGATCGGCGGTGCCGAACTGCATGGAAGGAGAGCTATCGAGCACCAGCCAGGTGTCGAGCGCGCGCTCGGCGACGTGGACTCGCACGTGGGGGACATGGGTGCGTGCGGTGACGTTCCAGTCCATGCGCCGCACGTCGTCGCCGGGCTCGTAGGCGCGCACCTGGGCCAACTCAGTGCCTAGCCCGAGCGAGGCGGCGCGGTGCTCGCCTGCCAGGAGCCCCTCCACGCGGCGGCGCACCGTAAGGTCCAGTGCACGCAGCGCGGCGGGAGAGACCAGGCCGGGCCCCGGCTGGTGCGGGGGGCGTGGAGAGCGTGGGGTGCGTGAAGGTGTGGTCATGGCAATTGTGGGAGACGAATTAGGCGCGTAGTGCTGCCCTCACCCCTCCCTCTTCCAGAGGGAGGGAGGGGTTACGCTGCGGTTGTGCCTACGTTGGACGGTACGATGGTGGAGGGGGCGGTGGCAGAGGGCTGCCAGCGGTCGGTGGTGCGGGCCAGATCGATGCGGGGGATCGGGATGGTGGCCAGGAAGCGGTCCAGCAGCGCGTCGGCGCTAGCGCCTTCGGCCAAGGCGTCGTAGGTGAGCACCAGACGGTGACGCAGCACGTCCTTGGCCACTTCTTGCACGTCCTGGGGGAGCGCGTAGTCGCGCCCGCGCAGGAAGGCCAGCGCGCGCGCGGCGTGCACCAGGTTGATGGAGCCACGCGGGCTGGCGCCGAACTGGATCGAGTCCACAAGGTCTGGTAGGCCATACTGCGCCGGCCGGCGGGTGGCCATCACCAGTGAGACGGCGTACTCGCCCACGATGCGGTCCACGTAGACGGCGGTCGCGGCGCGCTGGAAGGCGGCTAGGTCGGTCTCGGAGAGCACCTGGCGCAAGGGCGCGGGCTCGCCGAGGGAGCGGTACACCACGTCAAGCTCTTCGCCAAAACCGGGGTAATCCACCAGCACTTTCATCATGAAGCGGTCCACCTGCGCCTCGGGCAGGGGGTAGGTGCCCTCGGACTCGATGGGGTTCTGTGTGGCCAGCACCAGGAAGGGGCGCGGTACGGCATACGTGGTGTGGCCGATGGTGACCTGGCGCTCCTGCATCACTTCCAGCAGCGCGCTCTGCACCTTGGCCGGCGCGCGGTTGATCTCGTCGGCCAGGAGGAAATTGGCGAAGACGGGACCGAGCTCGGTGTCGAAGACGCCGGTGTCCTGGCGATAGATGCGGGTGCCCACCACGTCCGACGGGACCAGGTCCGGCGTGAACTGGATGCGGCGGAACGTGCCGCCCAGCACCGAGGCGAGCGTCTTGATCGTCAGCGTCTTGGCCAGGCCGGGCACGCCCTCCAGCAGGACGTGGCCGCCCGCGAGCAGCGCGACGAAGACGCGCTCCAGCATGGCGTCCTGTCCGACGACGACGCGCTTGACCTCGAAGAGCGCGGTTTCGAGCGTCTGACGAGCCTGCGCCGCGAGAATGGAGTCGGTGGGTGGGGTGGTCATGGGTGTAGTCACTGGGGTATTCCTCAGATGTCGGGGGATAGCAGAATGTTCCGCTGGATGGGGCCTACTGCGTTCCGCTCACTTGCGCGAGCAGGCGCTTGGCGGCGTTGATTGGTACGGCGAAGCTGACGCCGACGCTGCCGTTGACGGGGCTGGCGCCCATGGAGTTGACGCCGACCACCTCGCCACGGGTGTTGAACAGCGGCCCGCCGGAGTTGCCGGGGTTGACCGCGGCGTCGGTCTGGATCAGGCCGGCGATGGCGGCGCGACGGCGGGACGCGCCGAACTCGCGGTCCACCGCGCTGACGATGCCGGCGGTGATACTGTGCTCGAAGCCGAACGGGCTGCCCATGGCGATAGCGGTCTCGCCGGGCTGCACCGTGTCCGAATCGCCCAGCCGCGCGGGGGTGAGCTTGCCGGCCGGGACGTCGGCGCGCAGCACCGCCAGGTCGTTGGCGGCGTCGGTGGTGACGACGGTGGCAGAAAGCGTCGTGCCGTCGAGCAGGCGCAGCGTGACACGCGTTGCGCCCTGGACGACGTGGTTGTTGGTGATGACATGGCCGCGGTCGTCGACCACGAAGCCGCTGCCTTCGCCTCCGCCGCCTCGCCCGCTGGAGGTGCGGATGGCGACGACGGCGGGCGCTACCTGCTTATAGAGCGCGGGAAGGTCCAGGCCAGTCAAGCCAGCTTGTCCGACAGCTTGCGCGCCGGTGGAGATGGTCGCCGCGGCCGCCGCGCCGGGAGGTACATCGGCGACAGGCGCGAGGCCGCCACGCAGGGCCAGTACGGTGGCGACGCTGCCGGCGGCGCCTCCACTCATACCCGCGATAAGGGCGGCGGCGACGACGCCCACGAACAGGCCCCGCCGGCCAGACCGAGTCGCGGCAGCGGCCGGTGCGGTCGTGCCCGTGGCGCTCGCCGCCAGAGGAGGCGTCGCCGGCGGGACGAAGCTGCCGCTGTTGGAGGGCAGCCACTCGCCGCCGTAGGAGCCGGGTTGGCCAAAGGTAACGCGTGTGGGTTCCATGGTGTGTCCTCTGCGCCGCTCCAGCTGCCCTTTGCGGTGGGGTGTGCGGTATGTCCGCCCCGGATGGCGCTACTAGAGAGCGTAGGGGCGAATTGTCAACTGCGCTTCAATAGGGGGTAAGATGCGCGTAAGTAAGGGTGGGGTAAGGCGGGTAGGACGCGGGCACGCGCGGTGGAGTAGGCTATGAGGTGAGGGTGCGTATGAACCAGAAGGCAAGGCAGACCAGGCGGGCGGCGTCGATAGGCGCGGCGACCGCGCTGGGCGGACTGGGAATGGTCGGGCGGTCAGCGCTGGCTGGACCGGATGAGTCGACAACAGACGAGGCATCCCGTGGCACGGCGCCGCTGGTGGTGGGGCAGCAGCGCCGGCAGCCGAACGTGCTGCTGGTCACGATCGATACGCTGCGCACCGACCACGTGGGACCGGGCGGCGCGCGCGGGGTGGAGACGCCGGTACTGGACAAGCTGGCGGCGCAGGGCGCCTATGGCGCAGCCTACGTGCAGCTGCCCCAGACGCTGCCCAACCACGCCAGCATCCTCACCGGGACGTACATCCAGACGCATGGGCTGCGCACCACGCTGTGGGACCAGGCCCGCCCACAGGTGCCGACGCTGGACCAGATCTTCCGCCGCGCGGGCTACCGTACCGCGGGGATCGTTAGCTGGTACAGCTTCGACAACGAGTTCACCAACCTGGTCCGCGCGTGGGACCACTGGGAACAGGTGGTGATGCGCCTTGGAGCTCCAGAGCGGGTGATGCCGGATGAGACCCGCGCGCTGTTTCGCGCCGGGACCGACATGGGCAAGGCGCTGGACGGCGATGCGCGCACTACTACCGAGGCGGCGCTGGGCTGGCTGGACGCCAATGCACTGCGCCGCGACGCAGGGGTGGCGCAGCCGTGGTTCTTCTGGCTGCACTACCGCGACCCGCACTACCCGTTCACGCCGCCGCCGGGGTTTCGCCCTACCGCGCCGGTGCCGGCGGCGCTGGACGGCGGGCACGAGAGCCTGGGCAAGATCACCGGTGGCTACGCCCCCACGCCGGGCGAGCTGGCTGCGATCCTTGCCGCCTACGACGGCGAGATCGCCTACACCGATGCGCAGCTGGGGCGGGTGATGGAGAAGCTGGACACATTGGGGCTGGCGCAGGACACGGTGGTGGTGGTGACGGGAGACCACGGCGAGAGCTTCCTGGAGCACGGCCCCTGGGACTGGCTGCACGGCCACTCGGTATACGAGGGATCGGTGCGTGTGCCGTTGATCGTGCGCTACCCGGCCGGCGGCACCGGCACCAGCGGCCAGGCCGGGGCGGCCATGACGAAGCCGGGCGTGCGCTTCACCGAGGTCGTACAGAGTGCCGACATCGCGCCGACGGTGCTGGAGCTGTGCGGTCTCGCGGTGCCAGGCACCGCCGGCACAGCTGCCGCGGTGGGAAACACCGCGACCACCGGCACGACGGAAGCAATGGAGGCGCGCAGCTTCGCGCGGCTGCTGGCGGGGCAAGAGGAAGTCGGCCCCGAGCGCGCCGCGTGGGGCACCATCTTCGACGATTCACAGAGTTATGTCGTGCAGGGCGAGTGGAAGCTGATCCGCTGGAACGACCCGGCGCGGAGCAGGGTGGGGAATGAGCTGTACCACCTAGCTTCCGACCCACGCGAAACGTACGACTACCGCCGCGAGGTCCCCGACGTGGCGGCGCGCCTTTCCGCCCAGCTGGAGGGCTGGCTCGCAGCCAAGGACTCTGGAAGGCCCTGGCGGTACTGGGAGCGTTGACCTCACCCCAATCAGGGGTGAGGGAACACCAGGCGATCTACGCCGCCAGGGTGGCTAGCAGGTTGAGCTCCAGGCGGATCTCGTCTACCACCGAGAGGACCACAGGGACCTTCGGCGCGGTCATGCCGAAGTCGGCGAAGCTGACGGTAGTGGTGGCGGTGCCGGTGAGCTGCTGCGCCTGGCGCGCTGCCTTGACGTCCCAGGTGACGTCCTTCTGCACGCCGTGCACGGACATCTTGCCGGTGAGCTTGAAGGTGTGCTCGCCGGAGGCCGGCAGCGGGCTCGGCAGCCCTTCGGCACGGGTGGGGACGAACTCAGCAAAGGGGAAGCGGTCGGTCTGCAGCGTGCTGCGCTTGATGAAGTTGTCGCGCTGGTTGCTGTCGGACTTGAGCTCGCGCAGGTCCACCGTGATCTTGGACGATTCCTCTACCACGGCGCCATCGGGCCGCAATGTGAGCTGGCCGCTGACGGCGCCGGTAGTGCCCACCGCGTCGTTGGGGAGATCGCGGCCGGCAAGCTGCTCACGCACGCGGAAGACCGCTTTGGACTCCTGCTCCACCACCTTGAAGTTCAGCGCGCCGGCCGCGGCCGGCTGTGCGGCGGCCGCGGTAGGCTGCGGTGCCTGAGCCACCTGTGCCGCGGCTGTGGGCTGAGCTGCGCTCGATGGGGCGGTGGTGGCTTGCGCCTGGGCCTGGCCGGTTTGCCCAATCTGCCCAGACTGCGCTGCCGGCACGGCGGGCACATCGGCTTGCTTGGGGGCAAAGCACGCGACCGCGGAGAACGGCAGGGCAAGCAGCGGCGCGAAACGGCGCCGCGTGAAGTTGATCGTCATGTTGGTTGACTCCTGTACAGGCGCCGGCTAGTTCAGGATTCTGGCCACCACCTACTAAGCAGACGCTAAAGGGGCACTAGGAGGACGTATTCCCTAAGCAGCGTAAGCCTTCTCTGATCTGTCTGTTACCGATCAGCAGGGGTAGTAACGACGGCGTCAGCCAGGACAACAGCCGGCGCAGCGGCCGGCGTGGCGCCATGATCCGCTGCCGCGCCTTCCGGGGTGCCTGGGGACTTGCCACCGGCGTCTCGCATGCCGCCGACGGGGACGTGGGCCAGTTCCGGCACGGTAAGGCGCAGCACCAGGAACGCGACCAGCCCCAGCAGGACGGAGAAACCCAGCACGGCGCCGCGCGAGAGCAGCATGGCGGCCAGCGCGTCCTCCGGATTGATCCCCAGGTACCCCAGCAGCAGCGTGCCGCTGCCCTCGGCCACGCCGAGCCCCTGCGGCAACGGCGAGATGCCGCCTACTAACTGGGTCATGGCGTAGACACCGGTCACGGGGAAAGCGGGCCACTCAGACAGGCCCAGGGCGAGGCCGCTGATGTAGAGCGCCAGCGCGCCGGCCGCGACGGTGGGCACACCCATCAGCAGGCCGGCGGTGATGGGCCAGGGATCGAGCAGGCGCGCGAACTGTTCGGTGAGGCCCCGACCGCGCCCTTCGGTGAGACGGCGGGCGAGCGCCCAGGTAGACGCAAACCGTCGCAAGGGTGGCGCGGCGAGCATGGCCAGCGTGACCAACAGCGGCACCGTGACGGGCAGCACCACCGGAGCCAGCGCCGGGTAGACCACCACCATCAGCGTGGCGACGACGGCCAGCGAGGCGAAGTCAACCACCACCTGGACCACGACGGTGGGCGCCACCAGCGCGAAGCGATCACCCGCGCCGAGCAAGTAGACGCGCATCAGCTCGCCCGCCGGCGTGAAGGTGAACCACTGCCCCGCCAGGTAAGCGGCCATGGAGCGCGCCAGCGCCACGTGGATGCCGGCCACGCGCAGGTAGTAGTGCCAGCGCAGCGCCTTGAGCACGTAGTAAAGCAGCGCCATTGTCAGGATGGGCGCCAGGTAGACGGGGTCCAGCGCCAGCAGCGCCTTGAACGTGTCGCCCATCTTGAGCACGCGGCTGCCGGCGGCGACGATAGCAACCAGGAACAGCAGTCCAATGCCGAGGCGGATGAGGGTCTTGCGGCTCATGGAGCGGTGCGCTGCCCCCTCGCGGGCGCTGATGGGGCTTCTTCCGGCCCCGGGAGGACGGGGTCGTTGGGGCTGCCGTCCAGCTTAGTGGGGGCGGGGAGCACCTGACGCACGGCGTAGCGGCTCACCGCAGCGGCGATCATGCCCAGGGTGTAGCTGGCGAGCGCGTCGGTGATCCACGAAGCGCCGGTGTAGACGGCGGCAATCACGGCGACCAGGGCAACCAGCTGCCCCACTATCGAAGCAACGCGGCCGTGCGGGAGCAGCAGGCCGGTCAGCGCGGCGACGAGCAGCACGTGCCAGTTGGGGAAGCTGGTGGTCGCCTCCCAGGCGGCGCGCCACTCCGGCGGGATGGGCGCTTCCGGTACCTGCACGAACGGCTGGGGCCGCTGGAACCAGCGGCTGCCGGTGTACTGCAGCAGGAATGCCAGCGCCACGGTACCCGCCAGCGAGAGCACAGCAAAGACCGCGGCGCGCGAGCGCGCCTCCCGCAGCACCACGAGCGGCGCGCCGATGGCGATGATGGCCAGCGCGGCATACAGCAGGCCGGCCGGGCCCAGCGCCAGGTACACGGCGCGCGCGGCGTTGGGATCAAAGCGACCGGCGAAGAAGCCATACGCGGAATAGTCTGCGTTCTGGAGCACGGAGAAGAGCTGCCCCGCGTTGCCGCTCACCAGCGTGAAGCCGAGCGCGTACAGGGCGACGTGCGCGGCGGCGACGAACGCAGCCGCGCGCAACACGCGGGCCAGCGTCGGGTCCAGGTCCGGCCGGCCGGGCACGCGGCTGAGAGCCACCCAGTCCCAGGCGGCACGCACAGGCGGGATACGGTAGAGCAGGCGCAGCGCGCGGCGGACCAGGTCCAGGCCCAGCAGCGTGGTGGCGCTGGACCACAGACCGATCAGGATGCCACCCAGCACGTCCGATGGGAAGTGGGCGCCGAGGTGGACCCGGCTGAAGCCCATGAGGAGCACGTACGCCAGCGCGTATGGCCAGCTGGCGCGCCAGAAGGCTGCCAGCAGTAGGCTGAGCGCCGCGGTCTCGCGCATGTGCCCGCTGGGGAAGGAGGGGAACTGCACCCAGATGGTGCGCCAATCCAGCCCGACCATCGCGGCGGGGGCGCCGTCGCACGCGGCGGTAGGGCCGTCTGGCCCGCGGCGTGCCAGCAGCACCGGCCCGGCGCACGCGGCGATGGGAGTCTGCGCCTCGGTAATAGAGAGAAAGGGACGCTCGCGGTTGCCGGCGTGGTGGATCTCACGCGTGGCGGCCTGGCCCAGTGAGAGGGCGATGCCGGTGGCGAGCGCAGCGGCGGGCAGCGCGGCGCGGCGCCGCCAGGCGCAGTAGCCCAGCAGCGCGACGATGAGAGCAAAATAGGCCGGCCCAGGGTCGTTGAGCAGCGCAAAGAGCACATCGGTGAGCGGGCGCAGCCCGGGGAGGTTGAGCGCGCGGAAGAGCGCCTGGTCAGTGGCGAGCCAGTTACCCGGGTGCAGCGCGGCGTGGCCGGCCCACCCGGCGAAGGCGATCAGCCCGGCGTAGAGCAGCCAGAGCGCGCCGCCGCGCAGCGCCACGTCCAGCACCGGCATGACCGGCGCGAGGCCGGCCGGCGCTAATGTGCGGCGCTGGGG
>CADCTC010000152.1 GCA_902805635.1 uncultured Chloroflexota bacterium | reverse complement strand
AAAATTGCCCCGGCTGTGCTGCTTGACGTACACCAGCGCGGCGCGCGGCTGTTCCATGCGCCAGGCGTGTGACACCCGACCGGTCTCGCTGTTCTCGACATCGTCCCGGAACGGCTTGTCCGCGGCGCTGCCGTCGAAGCTGGCCAGCAGGTGCGCGCCTTCCTGGAGCTCCAGCGTGAACAGCTCGTCCGCCGTGCGGAAGTCGTCCACCCCGGCCGTGACGGGATGTCTCCTCTCCTGGATCTGGACGGTGACCTCCTGATAGGGCAGGTGGGCCACCGGCCGGGGACATGAACGTGCCCAAGCACGTCGATCCCTTGCGTTTCCATGGGTCCGGTCGTATGCTGGGCTACGGGGCGGTCAATCCAGCGGGGCGGGGGCCGCAATCACGGTCCCTGCCCGAACGGCTTCTTGCCCGCGGCGCTGGCCCGCGCGGGCTTTGCGGTCACCGATCCCCCGAGCACGGGCGCGGTGATCTCGTGGCCTGCGCCTTGTACACGAGGACCGTGGGGCCGCACCCGATTTGTGCGGCCCGCCAAAGCTGCGGCGTACCGGCCGTGCTACATTGGAACCGTCCGCGCCAGGCAGGCCCGCCCCCACGAGCCTAGCTTCGGCCGGCGGAACTCGGACGTACCGGAGGAGCCGGAAGTGAATCGCTGCAAGAGTGCATCGCGGCGGGCCGTGCTGGGACTTGCTTCGACCGGAGGGGTGGCCGCCGCGGTGAGCGCGTGCGCGCCGGGCGGCGGCAGCGGCGTCGGCGTCGGCGGGGGAGAGGCTTCGTCCCCCTCGAGCAAACCGGTCACGCTCACCTGGGCGGTGCGGGGCGGCGGGCTGCCGGACGCGCGGCAGAAGCTGCTGGACGACTACAAGAAGCTGCGCCCCAACGTGACCGTCGAGCAATTCGACATCAGCGGGAGCATCGCCCAGTCAATCGAGAAGATCGCCGCCGGCACGGCCGCCGGCACCGCCATGGACCTCATCAACGGCCACCTCGCGGCGCGCCAGCTGGTGGAGTCGGTGGATGCCCTCCAGTCGGTGGACGACCTCGCGAGGCGCGACAAGTTCGACCTGGGCCGCTACAACCCAGGCTCCCTGGAGGGCACGAGCAAGTACGACGGCAAGCTGTACGCGCTGCCCTACGCGAACGGCGGCGACGTGGCCGGCGTGGTCTACAGCCGCGCGATGTTCCGCCAGGCCGGTATTTCCGAGCCGTCCTCCGATTGGAACAAGCCCTGGACGTGGGACGAGTTCCGCGAGGCGCTGCGCCGGCTCACCAAGCCCGACGGCTCCCAGGTGGGGCTCACGCGCTTCGGCTACTGGGTGCACACCGCCACCATGCAGTGGGGCGCCAGGTGGCTCACGCCGGACTACAAGACGATCGTGTGCGACTCGCAGCAGACGATCGACGCGTACAACCGCTTCAGCGACCTGCTCTTCAAGGACCGCGTGATGGCACAGAGTCCCGGGTCCACCGTTCCCACCAACGAGGACGCGCTGCTGCAGGGCAAAGCTGGCGTCCACATGCACGGCGCCGCTGTGCTCGGCTTCGCCCGCAAGACGCGCGGTGCCAACCTGGATTGGGGGTTCGTCACCATGCCGAAGGGCACCGTCTCGTCCTTGGACGTCTCGCCCATCATCATGGGTGTGGCCAAGGCATCCAAGGCGCGGGGCGACGCGTGGCAGCTGGCGAAGTTCCTGGACGACAAGTCGCAGCTGGCGCTGCTCGAGGAACGCATCCCCGGCGTGCTGCCGGACATGACCGCATGGGTGAGGCAGAACTTCGCCGAGTGGTCCACCTCCAACGCGGAGATGCTCGTGGAGGGGATGAAGCGCGCCCAGCCGCTCGAGCCGCTGCGCTACCACCCGCTGTGGCAGAAGATGGTCACCGAGGTGATCGACCCCGCCGAGAAAGAGTTCATGGCGCAGGCCAAGCCGATTGCCGACATCCTCCGCAGCGCCAAGCCGATGCTCCAGAAGATCGTGGACGATCACACGCGCAGCCGCCAGAAGTAGCGTGCCGCACTCTGGCAGCGCGGCACTAATATCATGCGGACTCAGTGCCGAACGCGCCCGCGCTCGCTTGAGTGTGACTCCGGAAATGAGATGGCGGACGGGCGAATCATCGACCGCCTCGCCGGCTTCACGAAGTAGGAAGGCGAGCGCGCCGCGATCACTCCATCGCCAGGGCAGCCCGGCCCGCCGGTGCGAGGCGGCTGCGGCTATGGCCCATGTGCCAGCACGCCTACCACTGTCGCCGGTACGGGATCCGCTGTCTCCTGCTGCGCCCGCCGGCATTCGGGTCGCGGCCCCGCCAGCAGATCGGCGAAGGGCGCCGGCCGGCGCTCGCTCAGCGCGCCGCTGAGCGAGCGCGCGATCGCCGCGTACGTCGAACGCGCCGAGGCGGCGCCGCTGGATCCGTTCGAGACGCTCACGACGCGCGAGCGGGAAGTGCTGCAGCTGGCGGCCGAGAGTCACTCAAACTCCGACATCGCGGCGCGCCTGTCGCGCAGCCCGCGCACGGTCGAGATGCACCGCGCCAACTTGATGAGGAAGCTGGGGCTGCAGAACCCGGCCGACCTCATCCTCTACGCCGTCCGCCGGGGCCTGATCGACGTGGGCCGCGACGAATACGGGGCGGGCGATAGACCAAATACCGTACCCATACGGTAGTCAACGGGCGCCGCGCGCAGTACCGTTGGGGAGAGCAGTGCCATGCACCGCCGCCGTACGTCCCTGCCGGTCGCGTCGCGACGCCGGTGCGGCACCACAGAGTGAAACACACCACCGCATCCGGTGAAACAATGGTAGTTGCATTAGAGACGCGGACGGTTGCCGTAAGCCCGCCGGGCACAGCGGGCACAGCGGGCACAGCGGGCACGGCAGGCACGGCAGGCACGGCAGGCTTGACGGACGATCAGCTGGTGGTGTGCATCAGGGAGCGTGATGCGCAGGCCGAGGAGGCGCTCGCCGCGCTCTACGACCGCTACTCGGCAGCGGTGCTTGGGCTGGCCCTACGCATAGTCCGCGACCGGCGCACGGCAGAAGAGGTGCTGCAGGAGACCTTCTGGCGTGTGTGGCGGAACGCCGGTCAGTACGAAGCGGGTCGCGTGCGCTTTGCCACCTGGCTGCTGCGCGTGGCAACCAACCTGGCGATTTCGGAGCTCCGCCAGGTGGGCCGCCGGCCGGTGGTCGCGGAGCAGCCGGCAGACCGGGACGGCGTGCTATCTGGCGCCTGGGGTGTGGCCGGCGAGCCGACCGACCCCGCCGCGGACGTGCCGGAGCTGGCGTGGCAGGCGGAACGCCGCCGGCTGGTGGCCGCGGCACTCGCGACATTGCCGGCGGAGCAGCGTCGCGCGGTGGAGCTGGCGTACTTTGGCGGGTTGACGCACCGAGAGATCGCCGCCGCGCAGGGTGCTCCTGCGGGCACCGTGAAGACCCGGCTGGCCCTGGGTCTGCGCAAGCTTGGCGCTGTGCTGGCGCCACAAGAGCTGGGCTACGGCGCAGCCGGCGTAACCACTCCCCGCGAGCTATGCGAGATCCGCACGACTAGCTTCGGGTGGAAGGCCGCGTAGCACAAGTGCCCGGTGAACGGGAACATGCGCACGGCGCGGGGCAGGGCCAGCCGCGCCCGTGACGAGAGCACGAAGCCGATCGAGCGCAACCACGTCTTCACGCGCGACCGGCTGCGCGGCGCCCGTGGGATGAAGACCCTGCCCACCGGGCAGCGCTTCTTTGAGGGCTTCGAAGCCCTGCTCACCCTGCGGTGGGGACACACCCGCTTGGCGGACCTGGTGCCCGCCTACGATCCCGCACGTGCAACAGTCCACGAGCGAGTCCGCGCGGTGGCGCACGCCGTCACCGCGCTCGGAGTGGCGCTCACCAAAGCAGCCGCTCCAGCAGCCTGACCGCCGCGCCCATGCGCTTACAGCGAGTTCGCGACATTAGCTGGTGCTCACACGCTGCCGTGAGCCATTTGGGGCTCAGGAGAGGCCGGTCAGTCGGCCACGTACTCTGGACGGTGCCGTGCAGTGCCTCGCCCAAGCGGGCCGAAATGGCCCCAGCACCAGACGATGTCGCGAACTCCACCAGCGCGCTGGCAGGATGGCGGTGCCGGAGATCGTGCAGGAGGCGCAGGAGATCAGGGAACGAGTCGCGGCATTCTGAGCGGAGCGGACGCTGAGGTGGGCGCAGTATCCGGGTATGTGCAGCCGTGAGCGAGCTTCTCTAGGCGCCGCTGGGAATGGCGGCGCGCAGCCGGCGGGATGCGTCGCGGGCAGCCCGTGATGCACCCTCCGCCGCGCCGGAGGCGCGCGCGGCCAGGGCCGCGGCCGGGCTTGAGCTCCGGCGGGAGCGAGACCAGATGCGCCAGGTGCCCCGGCGTCTGGACAGGCCCCACGCGGCGGCCCCGATGAGCGCCAGCGACAGGGCTACCGCCGCATAGGCGGCGTAGCTGCGCCAGGCAGCGGCCTGTCCTCCTCGATCTGCCTCGCCTTGGCGTGCTTCCCAGTCTGAGCTACTGCCTTGTTCGGACCGCTCCGTCGCCGGTAGGAGAGCGGGCATGGTGAGCGTAGGCGCCGGTGCGACGGCTGAGGTCACGGGAGCCTGGGTCACGGGAGCCGCGGCGATATCTGCCGTGGCACCTGGCAGCGGGCGGCCGGTTCGATCGCCGGTGCTAGACACCGCGCCGTTGGACGTGCCATTGGAGGTGCCGGCTGGTGCACCGGATAGCTCCGGCCGCGGCGCTGGTGCGGCCGGGGCGGCCGGCGCGGTCGGGGCGGCTGGTGTCAGCGATGCAGCTGACGTCACGGGCGCGGGGCGCGCCGGGGGCAACGAGTCGGGCTCGTTCATCAGATCGAGCAGGTCACCCCGATCGTGCCGGCGGGCCGACTCCGCGGTAGCGGGAGCTGCAGTCTCGGCGGCCAGCGGCGCGTCGTCGGGTGCGTCCGCCCCAAAGCGCGAGTGGCCGGGAGTTGCGCCCAGCGGGCCGACCTGCGCCGCCTCCGCGTCCGAGATGGGGCGGGCGCCCAGCTCCGCCTCGGCGTCTTCCTGCCTGACGGTGGTGCGCGCCTGGGTGCGCCCCACCGGCCCGTCCGGCGTGGCGAAGTCTTCTATCGCGGTTTCGCCAGGGTCCGGCGAGCCGCGGAAGATCACGTGCTGGCGGAACGCCTGGTAGTCGGTGTGGTCCTGCCCGGTGTCGATGCGCAGCCGCATCCAGTCCCGGTACTGCTGGCGGATGTTAGGGTTCGTCGCTTCCAGGTCAGCGTAGGTAGCCATCGCCGGGCCTCCTCAGATGTTGCGGATCGTTGTGGATCGGTGCCCGCAGGCAAGAAGCACACCACCGCTCCGCAGGGGCAAGGCACTGGTCGGATGGCGGGCCGACGACGGCATCCCGCCCGCGGCGTAGTTCGTCAGCTCGCCGCACGATGGTGACGCCCACTACTCGCGCAAGGAGACCGTCACCTGGGTCGGCTCCAAGGTGCACCTGACCGAGACCTGCGAGGACGACGCGCCCTGCCTCATCACTCACGTGGCCACGCGCGCCGGTCCCGCCTGTGCCTCTCTGCCGAACTCCGGGCTAATCCCCAACTCATGCATGCTCTGAATGACCACGCAGAGGTTATGGCGCCGCACCGTGCGCCTCGTCTCGTTGACCTGTGGAAGCACACCCGAAGACATTGCATCGGTGGTGTGAGCCGCCAGAATGGCAGGAGGCGAACGCCTGACTGAGCATTGACCAGACAGAAGTCAGCGCGTGGCACGTCCGTCGCACCGGAGACGTAGGAGTAGCAGAGGACGACGACACCCTATGCGCACATCCCACGACCGGCCGCCCGCCGCGCTCAACGCGGTCCAGACCGACACCACCACTGCCCCGCCCACGGCGGCACTCATCGCCGAGCTGGAGGCGCTGCTCCTGGAGCGCCAGGACGTGATCCTCCAGTTGGAGCACTCTGCCAGCATGGCACCAGGCGAACACCGCAGCGCCTCTGCTGCGGCGCTGCGCGCGCGGCTCCGGGAGCTGCGCGTGCGGCAGGAGGCCGTGCTCCTCTCGCTGGATCAGCTGCTCGTCGCAGCCCACGCCGCCGCGTCAGTCCGGCGCCAGCGGGCGGCGTAGCACCAGGCATCGAGGAGTGCTCGCAATGGACAGCACGAGCACGGCCTTGTTGGACCGGTGGACGGTGGCTGAAGCGGAGATGACCCTGGCGATGCAGCACCTGTTCGCTGTGCGGCGGCCCGGAGCAGGGACAGCCGAGCCGACCCTAGGGATCGTCAGCGGAGCCAGCAGGGATCACGTGGTGCGGCGCACGGTCGAGACGTGCCGCACGGCGCTGCAGGCTGCCGAGCACGCTCGCCACGCCTGGGAAGAGTGGGAGGACGCGCTGCCGCGGCTCCGGTTCGCCCGCTGGCGCTACCAGCGGGGCCACATCAGTGGATGACCCGCTGGCGGGCCGGCGGGCCGGCGGGCCGGCGGCCACGAGAGAATCCCAACCCGGCCCGGGCGCAACGCGTGCCCGCCCCGACAGGTACTTTAGTGTTGCGGTGTAGCGGAGCGGCCGGTGGGAGCGCACACTGGTGGTGAACACGGGGCATTGACAAGTTAGCGAGCCACCGAGGACGTTCGGGCGTGCGGCGACTGCGTGAGTGGCGGGCTCAGGCGGCAGGCCGGAGCCGCGCCCTGGGCAGCTCGGCGATTGGCACGCTCGTCGAGCGCACCAGCCGATTCACCGTGCTGCTGCACCTGCCACCGATGGCGAGCGACGGGGCGCCACGCAGAAAGAACGGCCCCCCGCTGCGCCGCTGGCTAACTTGGGACCAGGGCACGGAGATGGCGCAGCACGCCCGGCTGCGCGCCGACACGGGCCTGCCGGTGTTCTTCTGCGAGCCCCACAGCCCGTGGCAGCGTGGCACGAACGAGAACACGAACGGCCTGCTGCGCCAGTACTTCCCCAAGGGCACCGACCTCAGCGCCCACAGCCCCGACGCGCTCGCGGCCGTCGCGGCGACTCTCAACGACCGGCCACGCAAGACGCTCGGCTGGAAGCCCCCGGCAAAAGCCTTGAAGGAACACGTATCCTCGCCGCCAAGACCCGGTGTTGCGACGACTCCTTGAACCTGGGCTGCACCCCTGCATCGCTGTGCGGCCCACCGCGACAGCAAACACGGCGACATACACATCACGACGACCGCGGCAGCCAATGTGCCGGGATAACGCCGCGGTGGCAACCCGGTGCGTGTAGACGGCATTGACAAGTTGAGGAGGGGGTGAGAGCGTACGGGCGTGCGGTAGCCACGCGGTCGCGGCGGTCAGGCGGCGCAGGAGAGCCGCGCCGCGTCCCGCCACTGCGCGAAGCGCTCGGTCCGGAGGTGGCGGTACTGGTCGGCAGAGAGGAGGTGGCGGCGCGGGCGGAAGTGGTTGCAGACGGCGCTGAACGGTTCGAGGAAGCGCTGCGCGTGCTCGGGGGACTTGAAGCGCTGCAGTGTCCGTTCTCGTTTGCGGACCGGGCGGTGGGAGTTCTCCGCCCGATTGTTCAGCCCCTTGTGGCGCCGGTGCTCCACCCCGGGCAGCACCCGCCTGAGCGCCGGCGGGTAGCTGGCCAGCTTGTCGGTGACCACCACCCGCGGCGCACGCTCCTCCCCGTCGAGCACCCGGCGCAGAAACCGTTCGGCCGCTTCCTGGTTGCGGCGGTCCTGCACCAGGATGTCGAGCACCAGTCCGTCTTGGTCCACCGCCCGCCACAGCCAGTGCTTCTTCCCCTTGATCTTCAGCTGCACCTCGTCCAGGTGCCACTTGCCGCCCGCACGGCGCCGGTGGCGCCGGACCGCGTCGGCGAACACCTGCCCGAACGTGATGCACCAGCGGCGGACCGCCCTGTAGCTGACAGCGATGCCCGGACCCGCGAGCAGCTCCTCGACATCGCGGTAGCTCAGCAGGCAGCGGTTGCACAGCCACGCCGCGTGGCTGATGACCTCGCCCGGGAAGCGATGGCGCTTGTAGAGCGATGATGGCTGCTGCACCGCCGAGTCCTACGGCACACCCGCTGCGCCGCCAGCGGGTTAGTGTGACGATCCCCCTACAAGGGCAGCTCGCAGCGGCACCCCAGGAAACGGTCGCGGCGATGGTGGAGGACATCCGGACCGCCCCCGACGAGACGCTGGGCCGCATCCGGCAGGGCGAGACGGTGGTGCCGGCACCACCTACAGCTCGGCGGCCGCGTGCGTAGCGGCGCCCACTGAGCCGCGCCAGCTCAAGTTCGCGACGTCTTCGCGTTGCGAAACTCATGGTGAGGTGCCGTTCCGCTTAGTCTGACCCGTTCTTGCGGTGGCGTCGTGCCTCGCTAGGAGCTGTCGGCCAAATCGGAGTGGCACCTCTGCTCATCACTGGTACGGGCTCGATGTGACTTGAAGCGTCTCTGGGGCAAGGGCCGCGCGTTGCGTCAGTCCCCGTCCAGCTCTGGCGGCCTGAATTATGCACACTAGCTAAATTCCCTTTGCGGTGCATCGCGGCGAGGCGGCCGCGGGTCACGCGCTTGGCGACAAGCAGCTCATGGCAGAGGGTGAAGCCCCGGGGCGGCAGGACACGGCCCAGCGCGCCGAATAGCTGGACGCGGGTGATCCTCTCCTGACGGACGCCCTGAGCAAAGGAAATGCAATGACCAACACGATGAACACGACCAACGACAACACGCACAGCAGCAGTGGGAGCGGTCAATCCGTCCGGAACCTCTCCGGCCGGTCCACCATCGCGGGCCTGTTCCACGAGCGCGAGGGCGCGGAGCGCGCCATCAACGATCTCAAGGATGCCGGCTTCGCGGCGGACCAGATCGGCGTGGCGATGCGGGACCGCACCGCCCAGGGCGAGCTCGCGGAGGACACCGGCACCAAGGCGGCGCAGGGGGCCACCTCCGGCGCACTGGGTGGTGGCCTCCTGGGCGGCGTGGTCGGCTTCCTGGTCGGCGTCGGCGCGCTGGCCATTCCCGGCGTGGGTCCGGTCGTCGCCGGTGGCATGCTCGCCTCGGCGCTGGGGATGGGTGGCGGCACCGCGTTGGCCGGTGCCGGCATCGGCGCCGCGGCGGGCGGGATCGTCGGCGCGCTGGTGGGCATGGGTATTCCCGAGGAGGAGGCAAAGCACTTCGAGACCGGCTTCAAGGCCGGCGGTGCGTTGGTGACGGTGAACGCCGCTGCGCGCGCGATGGACGCCATGGCCATCTTGGAGCGCAACGGGGCGGACACCGGCCCGGGCAGCGTGGGTTCCCGGAGCGCCGGGGGTGCCGTCAGTGCCGGCACTGGCGGGAGCGCGCAAGGACGAGGGCCGGGGACAGGCACCGCTGGTGGGGCGCTCGGCGGTGCCGCGGCCGGGGCAGCCGCCGGCACGGTCGTCGCAGGACCGGTGGGCACGGTGGTGGGGGGCGTCGCCGGCGCAGTGGGCGGTGGCGCCGCCGGGGCGGATGCCGCTGATGACGAGTGGACCACCGACTCTGCTGGCAACCGCGTTCGGCGCTCGCCGTCTACGCGCTAGCTCGCGCCTGCCACCCCGGTCCCCTGGCCCGTTCCACGAGCGCGAGGGCGCGGAGCGCGCCACCAACGTCCAGGCTGCCTAGTCAGGGACCAAACACTGTCCCCGTGCCCGAGTCGCGCAGGGAGCGCAGAAAGGTCGGGGCTCGAAAGCCCCGGCCTTCTTGAAGGCTTTGTCCTCCTTAATCATGGGAGTGAGTGGCAGAATGACGTCGCGCTTGGCGTAGGCCTGCACCTTGGGCATGTCGAGCACGTGGGTGTCCGGCGGCGTGCCGGCGACGAACATGGCCAGCATTTTCGGTTGGAACTCGTCCTGGATGCGCAGGATGTCCACCTTTATGTGGGGGTGCTGTTGCTGGTCCGCGACTGTGAGAGGAGTCCCCGCACTTGCCATCCGCCAGTGGCGTTAAGGATCAGGTCCGCGACGCCGCCCGGGAAACCAAGCCCTGGGTCGTACGCCTGGGGCGTTTTGGTCGTGTGACCAACGGCGGCGTCTACGCCATTGTCGGGCTGCTGGCAGCGCAGGTAGCGCTCGGCGCTGGTGGGGCCACGGCCGACCCGAAGGGTGCCCTCGCCTGGCTGGTCCACGCCCCTCTCGGGCGCCTCTTGCTGGCGGCGGTCGCGCTGGGGTTGGCTGGGTACGCGCTTTGGCGGTTCGTGCAAGCCGCGCTGGACACCGAGGGCAAGGGGTCAGCTGTCAAGGGGCTCCTCGTTCGGGGCGGCTATCTTGCCATTGGCGCCTCCTACGCCGGCCTTGCCCTGTCGGCGCTGGGCCTCTGCCTCGACAGGGGCGGCGGCGGGAGTGGAGACGCCGCGGCTCGGGACCGGACGGCCCAGGTGCTCGCGCAACCGTTCGGCCAATGGCTGGT
>CADCTC010000151.1 GCA_902805635.1 uncultured Chloroflexota bacterium | reverse complement strand
GGCGCGCCTTGTCGCTCACCACCACGATCGGGGGGTCCCTGAGGTCCTCGTCCAAGGACAGCAGCTTGACCTGGTCCAGCCCTTCCAGGTAGGGCATCATGATGTCCATCAGGATCAGATCGGGCTGCGACTCCTTGGCGCGATCGAAGGCGCGTAGGCTCTGGGTGGCGGTGGCCACCTCGTAACCTTCATCGGTCAGGATATCCGAGAGCATCTGGACGATGTTTGGATCGTCGTCCACGATCAGAATGCGGCTCACGCGGCTCGTCTCCCTCGGTCTCGACTCCGTCAATTGCTCGGTCATCTCCTCAGTCCTCCCCGGGCCACCCGCACCTGCGTTCGCCCGCGTGCGTCTCCCGCACCGGCCGCGATGGACCGTTTGCAGTCAGCGTAGCGGGCATCTGCAAGAGTCATGCCGGTAAAGCGCGTGCCGGTCAGGTCGCTTCAGAGAGCGGCGGTTGCCTAGCGGCGTACAGCCCAAAAGGCTGCGGCGCACCCCGCAGCGGCCACCGTACCAAGGATCACGGCGTAGACCACCAAAACCGGAAATGCGGTATGGGCCTGGCCCGGCACCCACCGCACGATCGACTCAGGCACTATCAGAAATGGGTCGGACTGCCGGTCGGTGTAGTAGACCTCTGCCGGCACCGGCGGGTGCTCCGTCAGGCTGCGCGCGCCGTCCAGCATGAAGCCGAGGTTCAGAGCGCGCGGTGTGCCGTTCCGACATTCAAGCGAGATGCGATACCAGTTCAACGATCCTGGAATCGGTGCGGGGAAGACCAGCGCGTAGCGGCCATCCGGCCGCCGGCGCGGCTGTGTCAGCAGCTTTGGCTCCGCCGTACGGATGCGGAAGTCTTCCATGAGCGTGCCCGAGACGAGCAGGGACGCCCGGCTGGGGCCCGCCGCCAGCGGGTTGTCAACCACTACCTTGAGCTCCGCCCAGACACCCGGTGCGGGCCTGGTGGCATACCACAGCTCTGAGCTACGGATGACTGGGTCCGGGATGGGCAACGGCGCGCCGTGAGAGGCGGCGTTGGCGGTAACCGCCGCCGGATCGGGATACGGCCGTGCGGCGTAACGTGAGAGCAACAAGAGCCCCGCCAGGGAAAGCGCCATCACCACCCCACCGACCAGCAGCGCGACCCGCGTGCGTGACGTGGTCGGTGTGAGCGCGCGCAGCAACCGGCGCCCCCCCGCCGGCGCGCCAAAAGGCAGCTCTGCAACCGACTGTGCGGCCATCCCTCTTGATCTGTACCTGCTTTGCGCTGGGCGTAGTCTTGGCAGCCCAACACGCGCAGCGAGTCCCTCATCGAATGGTAGCGCAGCACCAGGATCAGACCATCGTGCCGAAGACGTATCCCGGCGTCTGCGACCGGATTGTTACTGCTCCGCTAGGGCTGCGCCACGGGGCAGCCTGGATGGGTCCCACACGTATGCGGTAGGATGGTCAATGCGCCGGTCCCACAGGGGTCCACGTCTAGAAGCACTATGCGCGTGCAGCAGGCCGTCCTGGCGCCGCGGGAGCGAGAACAGGCGGCGGCGGCACAGACTCCAGGTGCGGCGGTCGAAGCTCGTCCGCCTCGGGCTGATTGAGGAATTGCATAGAGTAGAGGTTGTAGTAGTAGCCCTCCTGCTGGAGCAGCTCCGGGTGCGTACCGCGCTCGATGATCTCGCCATGCTGAAGTACCACGATCTGTGTCGCGCTCTTGATGGTGGAGAGCCGGTGCGCGATGACGAAGCTGGTCCGGCCACGCATCAGCGTCTCTAGCGCCTGCTGGATCAGCTTCTCGGTCGCGGTGTCCACGCTGGACGTGGCCTCATCCAATATGAGGATGCGCGGGTCGGCGATCAGCGCACGGGCAAATGAGAGCAGCTGGCGCTGCCCCTGCGACAGCGTCGAGCCGCGCTCCTGCACCTCGGTGTCGTAGCCGAACGGCATCGACTCGATGAACTCGTGCAGGTTCACCGCCTTGGCGGCGGCGACGATCTCCTCGTCGGTCGCGTCCAGCTTGCCATAGCGGATGTTGTCGCTCACCGTTCCGGAGAACAGGAATGGCTCCTGCAGTACAAGTCCCACCTGGCGGCGAAGGCTCGCGGTCGTCACGGCGCGAATGTCGTGCCCGTCGATGGTGATCGCGCCGCCCTTGATGTCGTAGAAGCGCAGCAAGATGTTGATGATGCTGCTCTTGCCCGCGCCGGTGTGTCCCACAAGTGCTACCACGTCTCCCGGCTCCGCCGAGAGCGATATGCCGCGCAGTACCGGCCGGTCCGGCAGGTACTCGAACACGACCTTGTCGAAGACGACGCGACCTTCGATCTCCGGCAGGGGATAGGCGTCTTCGCGGTCCACTACCGCCGGCGGCGTGTCCATCAGCTCAAAGACGCGCTCGCCGCCCGCCATGGCGGCCTGCATCGCGTTGTAGCGCGCTGAAAGATCGTTGATTGGTTCGAAGAAGCGCCCGACGTACGAGAGGAAGGCCCACAACGAGCCGAGCGTCATGGTGTCGGAGAGCACCTTCTGCCCGCCGAACCAGATCACCATTACCGTGGCTACCGTGCTGATGAACGTGATCACCGGGCCAAACCCCGCCGACCAGACGGTCGCGCGGATCAGGCGGCGCAGGTTCTCGCTGTTCACCTCATCGAAGCGGCCACGGTTCACGTCCTCCCGCGCATACGCCTGCACCACCCGCACGCCGGAGATGTTCTCTGCCAGGTGCCCGGTGACGATGGCGTTCTGACGGCGCACCTCGCGGTACATGTCGCGCGAGCGCGTGCGGTACATGTGGGTGGCCACCGCGATGACCGGCACCACCAGCATCACCAGCGCGGCGAGCTGCCAGTCCAGGATGAACATCAGCACCACGATCCCGATCAGCACGAATAGGTCGCTGGCGATGGCGACAACGCCGCTGGTGAGGAACTCGTTCAGCGCGTTCACGTCGCCGGTCATGCGCGACATGATCCGGCCGGCCTCCATGTTGTCGTAAAAGTTGAAGGACAGCCGCTGGAGGTGGTCGAAAAGCTGGCGGCGCATGCTGAAGAGCACGCTCTGGCCCACCCAGCTCATGATGTACGTCTGCCCGTAAGTGCCGACCCACGCGACGCCGGCCGAGACAAGGTAGCCCACCGACGCGAGTACCAGCGGCATGATGTCCCCCGACTCTTGGCCGTACGGGATGGCGACGTCCAGCGTGTACTTGATCAGGAAGGGCCCGGCGAGGTTAGCGCAGGCGATCACGATCATCAGCAGCGTGGCGCCGAACATGTGGCGCCGGAACGGGCGCACGTAGTCCCACGTGCGCGCCACGATGCGCGGGTCGTACGCTTTGCCGAGGACCTCGTCGTCCTCAGGGTCGTTGGACTTCTTCGCCTCGGTGGTCATTGCTCCATCACCGTCCCGGCCGCACCCGCGGCGCGGCTCTGGCGCATGTCGGCTACTACCTCCTCCTGGTCGCGCAGCTGGAGGTCGTAGATGCCGCGGTAGGGGCCGTCCTGCGCCACCAGGTCGTCGTGCACGCCGCGCTGCACGATGCGGCCCTGTTCAAGCACCAGGATCTGGTCGGCGTTCTTGACCGTGGTGAGGCGCTGTGCAATGACGAACGTCGTGCGCCCCTTCATGATTTCTTGCAGCGCCTGTTGGATCTGGAACTCGGTGCGCATGTCCACGCTCGCGGTCGCGTCGTCCAGGATGAGGATGCGGGGGTCGATCAGCAAGGCGCGCGCTATGGCGAGGCGCTGGCGCTGCCCGCCCGACAGTGTGACGCCGCGTTCGCCGACCTTGGTGTCCAGTCGCTCCGGCAGCTCCTGAATGAACTCCCACGCCTGGGCCGCCTTTGCTGCGCGGACGATGGCCTCCTCCGTCGCGTCGGGATGGCCAAACGCGATGTTCTCCGCTACCGTGGCGGAGAAGAGCAGCGATTCCTGCATGACGATGCCGACCTGACGGCGCAGCGATTGCAGCTGGACTTCCCGCACGTCGATGCCGTCCACGCGCACAGCGCCCGCCATCACGTCGTAGAAGCGTGGGATCAGCGCGACGAGCGACGTCTTCCCTGCGCCGGTGTGGCCGAGCAGCGCCACCACCTGGTCTGGCTCGGCTTCGAGTGTGATGTCGTGCAGCACCGTTTCGCCGATGGTCGGGGGCGCCTCGGCGAAGAGGCCGCGGCGCGTGGTCTCACCATCGCTCTTCCCGTCCGCCTGCGCCTTACTCTTGCTGTCCGCAGTTGTTGCGCCCCCCCCGTCACGGCTGCCAGATCCACTGCGGCCACCATCCGCCGAGCGCATTTCGGACACAAAGCCGCTGTCCGTAATGCGCTCGGCGCGGGGTTGAAACGCGGCGCTGGCTCCCGGCGCGCGGGGTGCTGAGTAGGCGAACGAGACGTTCTCAAACGTCACTCGCCCCTCCACCGGCGGCATCTGGCGGGCCCCGGGCGCATCGGCCACTGGGGATGGCGCGTCCAGGATCTCGAACAATCGCTCGCCCGAAGCAACGGCGCGTGACACCCAGCTGATGATGACGCCGAGCTGGCGGGTAGGCTGCGCCAGACGCTGCAGGTAGCTGTTGAACGCCAGCAGCGTCCCGACGGTGAGCGCACCACGCATCACCTCGAGACCGCCGAACAGCAGCACCAGGATTGTGCCGATCGCGGAGATGAACAACATCAGCGGGTAGATCAACGCCTGCAGGCGAGTCGCGCTGATGTTCCTCTCTAGGTAGAGCTGGTTCTCGCCCGCGAACTTGTCCATCTCGAACGGTTCGCGCGCGAAGGCCTTCACCACGCGCACGCCGGTGATGTTCTCTTGCAGCGCCGCCGTCATCACCGCCCACTGGCGCTGCATGCGGCTGAACATGGGACGCACCCGCGTGCCGTACGTGATGGCGGTGTACGCCAGGAATGGCATGGTGGCCAGTGAGATCAGCGCCAGCTGCCAGTGCAGCGCGAACATCAGCGCCAGCACCGTCACGTACATCACCACGAAGTTGATGGTCTGCAGCACGCCCTGGCCGGTGAAGATGCGCGAGCTGTCCACGTCCGACGTAACGCGGCTCATCAGCTCTCCCGTCTTCGCCCGGTCGTGATACGCGAACGAGAGGTGCTGCAGGTGGTCGTACAGCGCGTTGCGCAGGTCGTAGGCGACACGCTGCGAGACGTACTCGTTTAGATACGACATCGCGAAGTTCAGCAGGCTGATGCTGACGTTCACGACCGTGAGCACCAGCGCCATCTGAAAGAGAAATGGCAAGTCGCGCTCGCCAATACCGCGGTCGATCACCTGCTGGAAGATCAGCGGCTGGGACAGCCCAAGCACCGTGCTCGCCAGCAGGCAGGCGTAGGCCAGCACGGTGTGCAGGCGGTAGCGGTACGCGAAGCCCATCAGGCGGCGGAGCGTGTTCATCGTGGAGAAGGAGCGACGGTGGGCGCCGCCGGGGTCTGTACGGGTGGTGGCGCTGCGGAAGCGGGCGAGGCAGGTGTAGTGATGGTACGCACCGGCGCGATGGCTTCAACCGACAGGCGCGCGCCGGACCGGTAGAGAGGCAAGTGCAAGACGACTCGCTGGTAAAACACGCGCACCAGCAGGAGCAACATTGCGGCCACCGGCACGCCGAAGATGGCGCCCCAGCCGCCCGCCACTTGGGTGCCGATCAGCACCGCCGCGAACACGAGCAGCGGATGAATGCCGACGCTGTGGCTCATGATGCGCGGCGCAATCACGTTGAGCACGATGAACTGCAGAATGAACAGCAGGACGAACACCCACCACACCGAGCCAGGCGTCAAGATCACCGCGAGCACGATCGGAGGCGCCATGGCCAAGTACGGCCCGATGAACGGGATCACCATGGCCACCCCCGCGATCAGGCTGAGCACCAGGCCGTACGGCAGCCCCGCGAGCTGCATGACCAGCCAAGTGCCGAATCCATAAACCGCCGCTTGGATCAGCTGTCCGCGAATAAACCCGCCGAACGTCCGGTCGATCTGGTCTAGCGCGGATCCCACACCCTCTCGGTAGCGCTCCGGCATTAGCTGCACGAACAGCCGGCCGATCTTCTCGCCGTCCAGCATGATGTACAGCGACAGGATCAAGACTAGTGAAGCGCGCAAGAATGCGTTGACCACCGTGGTGGCCACGGCGAGGCTGTTGGACAGCGCTTGCGTGCCGATCGTCTCCGCACGGGCGATGGCGTTGCGGTAAACCTCGGAGAGCTGCGCCTCGGGAAGTCCACGTGCAATGAGCCCCGCGTGCAGTTCGTCGGCGCGATGCTGGAGGTTGTCCGCCAGCGCCGGCAGGCTGGTGGCGAGCTGTACCGTCTGGCTGACTACCGCCGGCACGATCAGTAAACCCACAGTGACGAACATCGCCGCGAGGCCAACGTACACCAGCGCCACCCCCAGCGTGTGCGGCAGCCCCAGCTTCCGCAGCCAGCGGGCTACCGGCGTGAGCACGAACGCCAGCAGCCAGGCGAGGAAGAACAGCAGGAGCACGTCCGCAAAGCGGCTTGCTACCTGCCATGCCCACCCGCCAAGCCATACTGCGCCGATGGCCGCCAGCATGAGCAGGAGGCCACGCACAAGTGGATCCCGTTCCAATCCGGCTGTGCCCCTTCTCCACGCGTATTGTAGGCGCTTGCCAGCGCACGTTGCGTTCCGGGCAGCCGCGCCGTTATCGCCCGTGTACCAATGATCGCAACAAGAACCCCGGGCCCAGCGACGATCTTCGAAGACATGCACGCTGTCGTGGAGGCGCCCGTGCCGGAGGCGGAACCCGGCGCCCGTTGGCAGCCGGCGGAACCGCGTGGGGAGGCCACTGGCGCGGGTGAGCGTCCGGGCGCTTGCTATCCTGCGACGCCGATGTTCGCGCCTTCTGCGCCGCCGCGCGCCGGGTCACCGCGCAGCACTGCGCTGCTGGCTGTCGATGCCGGGAGCGTCTTCACCAAGGCGTACCTGCTGGACGATGTCGAAGGCGAGCGCCGCCTGGTCGCCGTATCCCGGGTTCCGTCCACCGGCGACGACGGCGCGGTCGCGACCGTGACGGCCGCGCAGCGTGCGACGGCCCAGGTGCTCGCCATCGCGGGTCGTGAGGCCGACCCGAGGGGCCTGCACGCCCGACTCACCTCGCGGCCCGGTGTGCCGCGCTTCTTGCCCGTGGCGCCGGGCGCCGAGGCGCTCCACGCGCTTCGCGCGCTGCTGGAGCGACTTCCGGTGCAGCTGTTGGAGCCGCTGGCTCTTGACGCCGGGAGTGAAGCGTTGCTCAGCGCCGTGGAGGTGCACCAGCCGGACGCTGTGATTGTCACCGCCGGTACCACGGGCGGAGCAGGCGGCTCCGAGCGGCGCGCTACGATGGCCGTCCTGGAGGCGCTGCGCCACGGCGCCGGCGACTGGACGCTGCCTGTGGTCGTGCTCGCGAGCGGGCAGGTTGCCGCCGACGCTGGGCACGCGCTCGGCGGCGCGCCGCACGCCGTCGTCGAACCACAGGACGCGGCTGGCCTGGCGCGTGAGCTCGCCCGTATCGGGGCGGAGCGTGCGCAGCGCACCTGGACCGAGGAGACGCTCTCGTCTGGCGCGCCCGCCGTAGAGGCCGCGCCTGCGTCCTCACTCGTGGGTGTGTGCGCTGCCACTGAGATGATCGCCGACCATTACGACGTGGACGTCCTCACGTTGGACCTGGGTGCCTCTCACGCACTGGCCGTGCTCGCCACTGGGACGTCCGGGCGGCGCCGGGTGGTTTGTGCTGCACGCGGCGACCTGGGGACGCGCCTGGGCCGCCGCTCGATCCTCGATCAGGCCGGGGCCCAGGCACTTGGTAGCTGGCTACCGGTGGATCACGGAGAGGAGGGCCTCCGGACGGACGCACGGCGGGCTCTGGTGGCGCCGGCCGGGCTGCCCGAATCGATCGAGGAGCTGCTCGCGGAGCACGCCGCGGCGCGCGAGGCGCTGCGCCTGGTAATTGCCGACCTGGCAGTGTCGCTCGGTGCAACCCAGGCCGGGCTGCCTCCAGTGGACCTCCTGATCGGCAGTGGCGGTGCCTTGGCGTGCGTGCCACGCCTGGTGCAGGCGGCGCTGATACTGCTGGACGCCGCACAGCCACAGGCACTGACCCAGCTCGCCCTAGACCGTGCGACGGCGCTCCCATTGCTTGGTCACCTCTGGGCCACGCTCCGGGCGGATGCCGTGGGCGCTGCCCTGGAGCGCGACGGACTGCTCAACTTGGGACTGTGCGTCGCTCCCATTGGGGCTGGCCGCGAGGGCGAGACGGCCGTGAAGGTGGAAGTCGCTTACGCCACACGTTCTCCCATCACCGTAGAAGTGCCGTTCGGCGCCATCGAGGTGGTGCCACTGCCTATCGGCGAGCGCGCCTCGCTTAAGCTGTGGCCGTCTCGTGATTTCGACATTGGCCTCGGCCGCGGCAATGCAGCGACGCCGCGCGCGGAGGTGGAGGGCGGCGCCGTGGGCATCATCATCGACGCGCGCGGCCGCCCGCTGCAGCTCCCCGCGACCGTAGAAAAGCGCCAGGCCAAGCTGCTGCAATGGCTTCAGTCCACACACGCCTATCCACCACTTTCGTTCGTGCAGGGGCAGTCCGGTTCGGCTCCCGGCGCAGCAGACCTGGCGTCGACCGGAAAGAGCTCGTAGCATGCCCACACTTGCGCTGCAGCTCGCCCGCGGCGGTTCCGGCGGGGCCGTGCTGATCTCACCGGCTGACTACCCGGCACGCCGCCCTTGGTTGACGCGTGGCACGATGCGCCGCGTGCGTCGCCTGCCCGCCGGCGCAGCGCTGCTTGTGCAGCCGGGCGACGTGGTGGAAGGCGGCGCCCCCATCGGGCGCAGCATGTACGCCGGGCGCGCCGCTGCCGTCGACCTCGCCGCGGGGCTCGGGATCACACCGGGACGCGATGGCGGACTCGAGCGGCTCCTTCAGCGCACTGCCGGCGACGACGTGGCGGAAGGCGAAGTGCTCGCCGAGCGCCGCACGCTGGGTGGCCTGCAACGCCGCACCGTGAAGGCGCCGGCCAGCGGGCGCCTCGTGCACGTGTCGATGGACACTGACGTTGCGTACCTCGCGCCGCAGCCGGCCGCGGTTGAGACGCGCGCCCACTTGCCTGGACTCGTGCGTGAGGTCAGTGACACGGCCGTGGTGATCGAGGGCGACGCGATTGCCATCGGCGCACGCGCGGGAGCCGGGCCCGCAGTCTCCGGCACGTTAATGCTGGCGGAAGACCCGGCAGAGCTGCCCATACAGGTCGCCGGCGGCATCGTAATGGTTGGGTTCCCGCTAGACGAGGCCAGCGCCCGTGCGCTGGTCGAACGTGGTGCGGTTGCGATTGTCGCACTGTCGGCAGAGGCGGAGACGATCGATCGCTTGGGTTGGGACGCGGCCCTGTGGCCGAGCTCTCACGCCCGGCGTGCGGCTGGGGTACACGGGGCGCCGTCACCGCCGGTGACGGTGCTGGTGCTCACTTATGGGTCGCCTCCGGCGGAGCTCTGGGCCACCCTCCGATCACTGGCGGGGCGTCCTGCCTCGGCACTTGGACGTGAGCCGGGGGCGGCTCCCGAGCTCATCGTCACTACGGCAGCGGCCAACGAGCACGAGGCGCCTCCAGCTACAAGTGGCGAGCCCGCTGTGGAAGATGACGCCTTGGCGCCGGGCCAGCGCGTCCGCGTCGTCGCCGGGCGTGCCGACGGCCTCACAGGGGAGGTTGTCAGCGTCAGCGCGCGTCCTTACCGCCTGCGCTCCGAAGTGACCACCGAGGTGGCGGATGTCCGCTTCCCCTACGACGTGCGGCTGCGCGTGCCGCTGCTCCACCTCCAACGCGCGCCGTGAAGTCGTGGTCTACGCCGATGGGTCCTCGATCTGTGCCACGCCGGCTAAGACCACGATGCACGCCGTCGCCAGCACGCCAAGCCACGCAAGCGCAAGCACCATACCCTCAATCGCAAAGTCGCCCACGAACGAGAATGGCTCAGCCGTGCTGGCCACCGCCACGCCCGGCTGGCGCAGCAGGTAGCTGACCGACCACACGATCACTGCCAGCGCCGTGCCCCAGTACCACGCGGCGGCCTGTGAGGCCGCCCGCGCGCGTGCCTGCGCCTCTACCTGCTGGACTGCCGCAGCGGTCGAAATGGGGGCCACTGCTACCGCCCTATTCATCGTGCTGCTGCTTGTGTAGATCCGTGCCGCCTGTGCCAACTGTGCCACCGTGGTCCTCCGCCTCATCCGGGATGGTGCCCGACTTGTTCTTCTGTTCTAGTGAACGCGCGTTCTAACAATAGGTTGCATGTTCTAGCGGAGTCAAGCAAACTGTCTGCAAACTCATGATCTGGCGAGTCTTCTGGCGCACAGACGGATGGAGGCGGCGTAGATGACGGCCGCGCTGCTATGGGGCGAGCGC
>CADCTC010000150.1 GCA_902805635.1 uncultured Chloroflexota bacterium | reverse complement strand
TGTGCCAGCCCACGTCGTAATGCGAGGGATACACCGCGTTGCCGATGCGGCACTCCACCTCCACCCCCAGCACGAACGCCTGGAGGAACGCGCTGCCGGACACGCTGCCCCGGTACTCGGCCAGCGCCAGGATGGCGGAAGCCACCGGGCCGCTGGGATGGATGACGGTGAGCAGGTGCGTGTCATCGAAGTCCAGTACATGCGACGCGGTGCCGTTTATCAGCGCCGTGTGCAGGGCATCCAGCCGCTCGCTCCGCCCCAGCAGCGAGGCCTGCGGCGGTCCTGAGAAGGGCAACACCGCGGCGAGCGCCGCGTCCACCGCGGCGTGCCGGCAGCCGCCCAGCGTGACGCCCGTCCAGTTCAGGAACGACCGCTTCGCCTCCGCGACCACCGCCGCCGGCAGGTCCTGTACCTGCGCCTCACAGACGAACCGCGCCAGCTGCCGCGTGACGCCATCACCAGAAGGAGCCATGTCACACCAGGCTACCGGATACTGCCACGGCGCAGCGTGGTTGGTAACCGCGGCACCGTCAATCTGGGACCCTGCGGGCGCCAAGATGCGGTCGCTGTCCCAGGCGGCGCCCGCTTGTCTTCGGCTCTACTTTAGGGAAGAGCCCGTACCGGACGCGGTGCGCAAGCCGGTCACGCAGAGAATGTGTCGCGACTACCCACAAGGAGGAGCCGGCCAGGCCCGAATCAGCAGCAACAGCGGCGGCGGCGGCAGTGGCAATCGCCCGCGCGTGGGCGCCAGGCGCCGGCCTGGGGGTCCAGGGACGGACCACGACCAGGCTTGGCCCACTCGGCGGCGCCCAGACACGCCGGCACCTCCTGGCGTGGACGGGGTGGGGGACCATGGCGCTTGTGGGGCTGCAGGCGGCGGTAGCGTTCCTGGTCTACTTCTGGCCGCGCAAGCTGGGCACGTTCGGCAGCCGGATCAGCGCCGGCAGTCCCGACGACTACGCGGTCGGCGACGTGCGCTACTTCGTCGCCGGCAAGTTCTACCTGGCCCGGTTAGAGCAGGGCTTCATCGCCCTCTACCAGAAGTGCCCGCATCTGGGCTGCACGGTGCCGTGGAAGCCGGCGGCAGAGCAGGAGCACGATGGACAGCTGCTGCGAGGCCTGTTCGTCTGCCCGTGCCACGGCTCCACCTACCTGCCAAGCGGCCAGGTGATCGAGGGACCTGCCCCCCGCTCGCTCGACTACATGCCGGTGCGCGTGGACGGAGGCCGTCTCATGGTGGACACCTCCCGCACCGTGCGCCGCGAGCGCTGGGACCCGCGCCAGGCGCTCGCGGTGTAGCGTCACCAGGGAGGGACGCGTCGAGGGTAATGGGCAGCCGGGGCAGCAGATCGGCCACGCGTACAGCGCTGCCCGCTGCTCGAAGCTCAGTGACGGTGCCGTCCATCGGGACTACGGTCCTCGACCTCACATGTCATTTGCACGCGGTACTATGCGCGGCGATCGGTATTGTGCTTGCGTGCGCGTGGCGGCCACGCGGTGAGCTGACGCGCTGGCGGCGTGCCCGACCTGCGCTCGACAGCACCTATAGCCAAATTGTGGTGGCAGTGCCGCCGGACTCGGACCCCGCGCAAGTCGGCGCGATGGCGGAAGCCACAGGCGGGCGGGTGCTGGTGGCACCGCGGCCGTATTGGGCCCGGCACACGGCGCTCCAAGAGGCGTTGGCATTCCTTGCGCAGGACGAGACGGCCCGCAATGGCGGCGCCGAGCACATCCATTACGCGGATGGCGACCGGCTGCTTCACTGGGTAGAGACACGACCGGGGGAGTGGCAGGCCGCGGTGGGCGCAATCCAGGAGGTGGATTGTCTGGTGCTCGGCAGGACTGACCACGCCTTCCGGAGCCACCCGGAGAACATGCAGCAGACGGAATCGATTATCAACGCGGTGGGCTCGCACCTGCTCGGCATGACCGTGGACCTGGGCGGCGGCTCGCGTGGGCTGAGCCGCCGCGCGGCAGAACTGGCGGTGGCACTGTGTCCACCTGAGCAATACGGTGACGCGGCGTGGCCGATCCTGGCCCACCGTGCGGGCCTGCGCGTGGCGTACCGCGCCGTGGATGGCCTCGAATGGGAAACACCAGACCACCACAAGGAGAAGGCGGAAACAGACCTCGCGGCCCGGCGCAAGCGCGCCCGCCAAAGCGATGCCGACCCGGAGCGATGGCGGTCACGCACTCGCACAGCCCTGGAGATCGTGAAAGAGGCGTTGACGGCGACTACTCAGTCGTTGCCCTAGAGCACACCGAACAGGTTGCGCCGGTACTACGGTCAACACAACATAGGCTACGGAGCAACCCCGGATCAGAAAGCGAGCCCACTCCACTTCGCCGCGCGACGCACAGATCGCCGGTGACCAGCGTACGCTTCTGCCATTGGAGACACACGTGGTTCCACACGCCGAACCGATGTCACTCTACGAGCTTCGCGTTGATCTTGAAGAGATCACCGACGCCGGCGACTACCGGTACATGGCAACGTCGGAGGACCTGCCCGGCCTGGTCGTAGGGGGCGACACCCCTGATGAGGTGCTGACGCTCGTGCCACAGGTCGCGGCAGCCCTTATCGCATCGCTCCGCGCTTCCGGCGACCCGCTCCCCCCAATCCTGCGGGAGAGTCTCGCGCTCCCCTCCAGAGTGCGGATCACCATCGCGGCGTGAAGTACTCCGTTAGGCATCAGCCGAGACGAATTCGACAACGCGTGACTTACAACGCCCCTCCTCGGTTCAACCGCCACAGCCGGAGGTTGAGATAGGAAGCGAAGGTCACCCACGCCAGGTAGGGTGCGAGTAGCACGGCGGCGAGGCGGCTCACCCGTGCCGAGAGGGCAGCGGAAGCCGCAATAGCGGTCCACAGCGCGACGACCACCACAAGGCCGCCACCAAGCTGCCGCCCGGCGAAGAAGACGCCCGACCATGCGACGTTCAGCGCCAGTTGCACACCCCACGCCGTAAGCGCCGCCTTTCCCTCGTCCGCCAGCTCCGGTCGCCTGGAGGCGCCCCGGTGGACCAGCCACGCGGCCACCGCCATGAGAAGGTAGAGCGCCGTCCACACCGGACCGAACACCCAGTCTGGCGGCGTCGGCTCCGGCTTGCGCAGCCGCTGGTACCACGTCTTCACAGAGGTAGCCGTCAGCGCGCCACCTACTCCCGCCGCGCCGAATGATGCGGCCAGGAAGCCAACCAGCCATCCGAGCTCCTGCTTCTTGAAGATCTTCATCGTTTCTACGCGTAAGCTTGTCAGGACGCTGCAAGGCCGCTCGCAACGGAGCACGCGCCGGCCACCCCACCCGTGGTGGCCGCAACGCCAGGAGCCACGTCACACGTGCCACGAATGCCTATCGTCACTGGATGGGGGCGCCGCCAGATGTTCCACGCCGCGCTCGCCGGCGTAGGAATCGCGGCGACCGGCGTCGCGGCCGTACAGCGTGGCCGGGCGGCGCCGCCGCGCGACCAGTCGACGGCCACACTGCTGGTCACCAATTCGGCCGCGCGTCACGTCTCGTTCGTCAGCCCGGCGGCGGGTGTGCTCGCCCAGGTAGAGGTGGGCGCCGCGCCCTGGGGCATTGCGCTCGCACCGGCCACCGGCCCCGCTGAGACGCGCGGCTGCGCGTACGTCTCCACTGCCGAGGGTGTGGCGGTAGTGCAGACAGCAGACGAATCGCAGCGGGAGCGCGTCGCCCTCGTCCCGTATCGGGACCAGGCGGCGCTCATGCCACCGCGCTTCGGAGAGTACCGGCCGGGCGGCATGGGCATCGCCGTCTCCCCCGATGGCGCGCTGGTGTACGTGGGCGTGTACCTGGCGAACGGCCCCAGCCGCCTCGACGTGCTGGATGCCGAGCGCCTGGAGGTCATTGGCAGCGTGGCTATCGGCGTGCGCCCTTTCGAGGTTCTGGCCGGCACGGCGGCGAACGGCATGCCCGAGGCGTTTGCCATCGACCACGACTCGTACACCGTCACGGTGGTGGACGCCACCGACCCCACCCGGCCGCGCGCCCGCGCCCTGCCGGCCGCACCCATGGGCCGCAGCGCGTTCGACAAGCCCCACTACGGCGTTGTGCGCCCTACCGACGGCCGTCTCCTGTTGCCCTACCAAGGGCGCGTGCTCTTCGTCCTCGATCCCGCCACCGGCCGCGGCGCCAGCTTCCCGCTGCGGTCCGATACCCACCAGCATGGGGTGGCGCTCTCTCCCGATGAGCGCCACCTGTACGTCGTGGGCACCGGCCCCGCCGGTGGCGCAAACGGGCCGCCAGGACTGAGCATCGTCAATCTCGAGGCGATGACTGAAGAGTTCCTGCGCCTGCCACGCCCGCACGAGCGACTGGCGGTCGATCCCGACGGCAGCCGCGTCTACCTCGCCGGCGGCTACAGCTTCGCCGATGGCGGCTGGGACGGCCTCACCGTGATTGACCTAACCACCCGCGCTGTCACCGAGGTCCCCGTGCCTGCGCGCCCTCTGGACGTGGTCGTGCTGCCGGTGTAGACAAGACGTAAGCACCATCAGGTGACCGGTGACGTGCCCAGCGGCGCCCAGAGCGTATCCTGAGCCCCACAGTGGCCACGCATCCTAGCGCATCCAGCACTGCCCGCGGCCCAGACGTCATCCTGCGCGGCGGGACCGTCTATGACGGCAGTGGCGCACCGCCCTTCGACGGCGACGTCGCCATCACCGGCGACCTCATCACCCACGTCGGCCCGCCGCTCCTGGAGCGTGCCCCACTGGAGATCGACGCGCATGGCCTGGCCGTGGCCCCCGGCTTCATCAACATGCTCTCCTGGGCCACCGAGTCGCTCCTGCACGATGGCCGCTCCCAGTCGGACATCCGCCAGGGCGTGACGCTGGAGGTGATGGGTGAGGGCTCGTCCATGGGCCCGCTCAACGACGCCATGCGACGCGAGATGCTGGAGCACCAGTCCGACGTCCGCTTCGACGTGTCCTGGACGACGCTGGACGAGTACCTGGAACACCTGGTGGCGCGCGGCGTCTCGTGCAACGTGGCGTCCTTCGTAGGCGCCACCACGGTGCGCGTCCACGTGCTGGGCTATGAGGACCGTCCGCCCTCGGCCGAAGAGCTGGACCAGATGCGCCACCTGGTACACCGCGCCATGAGCGACGGCGCGCTGGGCGTCGCGTCGTCGCTGATATACGCTCCCGCCTTCTACGCCGGCACCGACGAACTGGTGGCGCTGTGCGAGGTAGCGGCCGGCTACGGCGGGATGTACATCTCGCACCTGCGCTCTGAGTGCAATCGCTTCCTCGAAGCGCTGGACGAGTTGATCCAGATTGCCCGCCGCGCCCGCATCCGTGCCGAGGTCTACCACCTCAAGGCCGCCGGGCGCGACAACTGGCCCAAGCTGGAAGACGCCATCGCCCGCATCGAGACCGCCCGCGCTGGGGGACTGCAGATCACGGCGGACATGTACACCTACACCGCAGGCGCCACCGGCCTGGACGCCGCCATGCCGCCGTGGGTGCAGGAGGGCGGCCACCGCGCCTGGGTGCAGCGCCTCCAGGATCCCGCCATCCGCGCCCGCGTGCGCCACGAGATGGCCACGCCCACCGATGACTGGGAGAACCTGCTGCTGGCATCCGGTCCCGACCAGGCGCTGCTGGTGGGCTTCAAGAACCCCGCGCTGCGCCATTTCACCGGCAAGACGCTGGCGGAGGTCGCCGCCGCACGCGGCCAGTCTCCCGAAGAGGCGGCCATGAACCTGGTGGTGGAGGACGATAGCCGCGTCGGCACCGCGTACTTCATGATGTCCGAGGAAAACGTGCGCCGCCAGATGACGCTGCCGTGGGTCAGCTTCGGCTCGGACGCCGCCTCGCTCGCACCGGAGGGCGTCTTCCTCAACCGCAACCCGCACCCGCGCGCTTACGGCACCTTCACCCGCGTCCTGGGCGCCTACGCGCGACGAGCGCCTGCTCTCCATAGAGGAGGCCGTCCGCCGCCTGGCCGCCCTCCCCGCTGAGAACCTGCGGCTGGACCGGCGTGGCCGTCTGGTGCCCGGCCATTTTGCGGACGTGGTCGCCTTCGATCCTTCCGCCATCCGCGACCACGCCACCTTCCAGCAGCCCCACCAGTACGCCACCGGCATGCGCCATGTCTTCGTCAACGGCACCCACGTCCTCGCGGACGGCGAGCACACCGGCGCCACCCCCGGCCGCGTCGTCCGCGGCCCCGGCTGGCGCGGACATCCGCAGTAGCCGGTTTCCGTGATTGGCGGCATTTGACTGCTGCGGCAGATGCCGTACGATGATCGCTACTACAGACACAGGGAGAACACGATGCCGCTGACACAGCTGACGCAGCGTCTGGACAGCGCACCCGCACACCGCACCACGCGCCGCGGCCTCCTGGCCACGGGCGCCGTGTTGGCCGGCGCGGCGCTGGCAGCCTGCGGCGCGCCCGGCGGTGCGACGCCTGAGGGCACGGGCAGCAGCACGGCACAACCCGTCTCGCTCTCCTACCTGCACCAGTGGAGCCCTACCCAGGGACACGGCCCCATCACCGATTCGTTGGTGGCGCGCTGGAACCAGCAGAACCCGAACATCCAGGTCACCGGCACCTACACCGCCGACTACTACACCAAGCTAGCCGCGGTGCTGGCCGGCGGCGATTTCCCGGACATCGTCACCTACAACCTGGCCTTCGTGCCGCTGTTGGTCAAGAAGGGCGTGGCGGTGCCGGCCGAGTCGTTCTCCAAGGGCAACACCCGCCTCAATCTGGCCGACCTGGTGCCGGCGGCGCGCCAGATGGCGACGTTTGACGGGAAGCTGGTGGTGACGCCGTACGCGCTCAACAGCTCCGGCCTGGCACTCAACGCCTCGCTCTACAGGCAGAAGGGCCTGGATCCCACCAGGCCGCCCACCACCTGGAATGACCTGGTAGACCAGGCGAAACGCATGACCGGCATGGAAGGAGGAAAGGACGTGTGGGGCACCGTCTTCCCCAGGGGCACCGCCGATCCCATCTCCCCGCTGCTCGCCTTCATCTGGCAGAACGGCGGCGATCTGGTGGACGAGAAAGCCAAGAAAGCGGTCTGGAACAGTCCGCAGGCCATCGAGGCGCTGCAGTTCCAGGTGGACCTGGTGCAGCGCCACCGCGTGGCGTCCTATCCCAACCCCGCCAACGGCGAGCAAGGGGACGTGGGCATCTGGCACATTCCGCCGGGTAACGTGAGCGCCCTCCAGCTCCGCGTCAAGGACGCCTTCCAGTGGACCACCGCCGAGCTTCCCAAGGGGAAGCAGCAAGCCACCACGGTTGGGGGCCACAGCCTGGCGGTGCTCAAGACCAACAAGCACCACGACCAGGCGTGGCGTTTCATCCACTGGTTCACCACTCCGGCCATCAACGCCGAGTACCTGGTCGCCACTACCACGCTAGCACCGTGGCAGGCGTCCGAGAAGCACGAGGTCTGGCAGAAGTATCTGAAGGAAGAGCCGCGCATCGGCCCCTTCACCCGCGGCCTCTCCTACGCCCGCCCCACCCCCAAGCTCACCCGCTGGGAAGAGATCATCACCATCCTGGAGCAGGCCCGCAACGCCGCCGCCGAGCAGAAGAAGACCACCAAAGAAGCCCTGGACGACGCCGCCCGCCAGGCGGAGCCGCTGATCCAGGAGGGGTAGTCCAGGAAGGGTAGACCGCCTGGGCGCCTTGCCTATTTGCCGGCGAACGCTACGCTGACGTTGCGCCGCCCGCTTTCCCCGCGTGCCTCAGCGCCGTCCGGATGCGGGCCAGCAGCTGGCGGGGAGAGAACGGCTTGGCGATGTAATCGTCGGCGCCCGCGTCGAGCGCTTTAACTGTGCTTGCTTCGTCGCTACGCGCCGTCAGCATGATCACCGGAGTGGTGCACTGGGGCGCCGGCAGCGCGCGGATGCGGCGCAGCACCTCGAAGCCGTCCAACCCCGGCAAGTCGATGTCCAATACCACCAGGTCTGGACACTCGGGCACCAGCCGCTCCCATGCCAATAGACCATCGTGCGCCACCAGCGTCTCGTACCCGCCACGCTTGAGCACGAACTCCACCACCTCCGCCAAGTCGCGCTCGTCCTCCACCACCAGGATGCGCTGAGTTTCGGGGCCTACCGGCGCAGCCGCGGCCTCCGCTTCAGGCGCGGTGGGAGCGATGGGCGGCTGCCGCTCGTCGAGTGCCTCCAGCAACGCTTCCGCGGAAGAGAAGCGGTCTTCCGGCTGCTTGGCGAGCAGGCGCAGGATGAGCGCGTCCCAGGCCGGCGGCAGGTCCGGCCGGCGGCCGGAGGGCGCAGCCGGCGTGGCATACAGGTGCTGGCTGATCACCAGCAGTGGTGTCTCCGCCTCGAACGGCGGGTGCCCTGTGGCGGCTTCGTAGAGCACGCAGCCCAGCGCGTAGAGGTCGGCGCGCCCATCCACCGGTGCGCCGCTGGCCTGCTCCGGCGCCACGTACGCGGGAGTGCCCACCGCCTCGTCCGCGTTGGTCAGCCGTGCGGCGCCCACCACCCGCGCGATGCCGAAGTCCACCAGCTTCGCCACGCCGCCGGGCGCGATGAGCACGTTCTCCGGCTTGAGGTCGCGATGTATCACCCCCTGCCGGTGCGCGTGCGCCAGCGCCGCCGCCAGCTGCCGCGCCAGCGCCTCCAACGCGCTTAGGGACAGCGGCCCATCCGAATCCAACTGCTGGCGCAGCGTCTGTCCCGGCACCCGCTCCAGCACCAGGTGCAGCCGTCCGTCCTCCTGGAAGACATCGTGCACCGTCACGATGTTGGGATGCGCCAGCCGCGCGATGGCCCGCGCCTCCGCCAGCAGCCGCGCCGCCGCCTCGCCACTTCCAGGGCTTGCGCTGCTCACGCCGCTCACATCGCCAGAGCTGAGCGCCACGGCGTCCGGCGGCAGCCGCTTGATCGCGACCGGCCGCTCCAGTAGCGTGTCCCGCCCGGCAAAGACCTCGCCACCCGCACCGGCGCCCAGGCGCGCCTCCACGGCGTAGCGTCCACCGGCTACCGTAAACAGCGCGCCGGACGAGTGGGACGGCCATCCCGGCCGTTCGGCGGTCACCCTTCACTTGTACCCCACGCCGCCACCTCTGTGCTACGAACGACCGCCCCTGGCGCTATTCTAAGTCGGGATGCAGTACGAGCGCGCAGCCGGAGCAGCTGGACCACCAGCCGGCACTCAGCGCCTCGCACTGCTGGTCATCAAGCCCGTTCCAGTCCCAGAGCTGGGTGGTGACCCGGTGCCGCACATCGTGCGACGCCTCGCCGCTGCCGGCATTGAATGCCGGGTCGCCACCACCCAGCCCAACCAGCCCGCAGCGGCACTGGTAAGGGAAGCGCTCGCGTGCGGGCCGCCGCCGGACCTGGTCGTCGCCGCCGGCGGAGACGGCACCCACGGCCCGGTAGCGGCCGCCCTAGCTGAGGCGTCCGCCGGCGCCACCTCCCACGGGGATTCTGACGCCGGCCCTGCTGAAAACACCCAGCCAGGCGCCCGCACGGTCCCGCTTGCGCTCATCCCGCTCGGCACCTTCAACAACTTCGCCCGCAGCCTGGGCATCCCACGCCAGATCGACGCGGCGCTGGACGTGATCGCCGCCGGCCACAGCCGCGCGGTGGACGCCGGGCGTGTCAACGGGCGCCTGTTCTTCGAGGTGGCCGGGGCCGGGTGGGACGCAACCCTCTTCCCGGCCGGAGAGAGCTTGAAACGTGGCAACGTCGCCGGAATGCTCACGGCGGTCCGCAGCATCTTCCGCTTCCAGGCGGGCGAGATCGTGCTGCTGCTTGACGGCGCGCGCCGCGTGGCCAGCCGCACCCCCACCGTCGTAGTCGCCAACGGCCCCTACTTTGGCTCCTCCTTCGCCGTCGCCCCCACGTCGAGGCTGGACGACGGACTGCTGACCGTCACTCTGTTCGAAGGGTTCGGCAAGGCAGACTTGCTGGCGTACTTTGCCTCGGTAGCGGAGGGGCACGCGCGGCCGGACCCACGCGTGGTCAGCCACCGCGCCGCACGCGTGGAGGTACTCTCGCCGCCCACCTTGCCGGCCCACGCAGATGGCGAGCCCATCGGCTCGCTGGCCACCGCGTTCGAGGCGGTGCCGCGCGCGCTCACCATCTTCACGCCACTCCCGCAGCCACCCTCTGCGGCCCTGCGCTCCACCGCCCGCTGGTCCATCGCCCAACCCACCGGCTCCCGCGAGGCGCAGGGCGCCACACCGAGCGGCCCAGTCACACCCGAAGCAGAAGGAATTGCCGGCGATGCCGTCACTACCGGCACACCGCGCCCAGGCAGCCAAACGATGCGCTGGAAGGTGCCCCCGCGACCGGCGCCCGACGCCGATGCGGAAAGGACTGATCGCTAACCACCCCCGATGAGAAGATCCGATGCGCCAGTTGTGTCTGTTACCGCCCGCCA
>CADCTC010000149.1:16786-49391 GCA_902805635.1 uncultured Chloroflexota bacterium | reverse complement strand
TGACCGCACCCTACAACCGTGCCACGTAGTCGTGCCTGCCTTGGTCTGCGCTTCATTTGATCCTCCTTTGGGGTAGATCGCTTGGTCCGCTCGACCACTACTACTTAATGCAGTGCGTGTGCCGCCGTTAGGTCTGAACGGTAACAAGCACGCCGCGCTTCCGCTAACGTTCCATGTGCTGTGTTGCGACGGTGAATCTTTAGCCGTCACCCTTGGGGGAGCAGATTAGTTGGACGCTGAAGAGGTCAACTCCGTGATGGAGCCGGCGGCCAGTGTGCAGGGGAGTGCCCGTAGTGCTCCCGACCGTGATGCCGTCCAGACTCAGCGATTAGAAGGTCTGGTTGCCGTGGTGGCGGAGGTCGGAGCCGCGGGCGATCTCGAGACTGCTCTCAGCGCCCTTACGCGTGGCGCCGTCACACTGTTGGGAGGCCACCAAGGCGCGATCCGTGTCTATGACGCCGGTGATGTCGGTCGCCACCTCGCCTACTGGATGCAGCCAAACGGCGTGCTTGAAGCGGCGGATCACCCGGACCCCCCGCCCGGCTCCGTGGCCGCCGCCCTACGGGCCGGCGGCCCCGCACGCCTCATCGAGGACCTGTGGCTGCTCGATCCTGACGCGTCGCCGCTCTACGCAGAGTTACGGCGCCGGGGGATGCGTTCGTCCGTGGCCGTGCCCATCGTGGCCGCCGCGCCGCCCGGCGATGCAGGGCCGGCAGGGCCGGCAGGGGCGGGCAACACCCCCCTTCAACGCATCGGGAGTCTCCACGTGGACCATCGCGAGGTGGGATTCTTCGGAAAGGAAGACCTGGCGCTCGCGGAGGCACTCGCCAAGCAGGCCGGCGCCGCGGTCGACCGCGCTCGCCTCGCAGAAGCGCAGCGCCGGGCCACAGAAGGAGAGCGGGAGCGCGCACGGCTTGACGGCGCACTGCGGGTAGCGCGGACCGTCGCCCACGAAGTCAACAACGCGCTCGCGCCCATCGGTGGTTTCGCCGAGCTGCTGGCGATTGCCCCAGCGGTTGCGCGCGACCCTACGCTGGCCGCCTACGCCACGCTCATTGTGCAGGCCGTAGAGAATGCCGCCGGGAAAGTCCGGCAGTTGAATCGGATCGTCCGCCTTGAGGAGTCAGACATTGGGCTGGGGTCAGGTCAACCTGTACTCGACCTCGACCGGAGCACCGACTCCGGCACTCAGTGACGAGACCGCCTTCATGCACTCCGGCGGCCACGTCCGATCAGGCTTCTAGAACCAGCTCGCCTTGTCCACCACGTTCATCAGCGGCTGCCCGGCCGCGAAGCGCCGCGCATTCTCGGTGATCACCGCGACTCGCGCCGGATCGAGGTCGGGGCCACGGTCCGCCACGTGCGGCGTCAGGATCGCATTGGGCGCCGTCCACAATGGATGCTCCTTCGGCAGCGGCTCGATCTCGTAGACGTCTATCCCCGCCCCCGCGATCGTGCCGCTGCGCAGCGCGTCATTCAGCGCGTCCAGCTTCGTCGTCATGCCGCGCCCGATGTTCACGAAGAACGCCGTCCGCTTCATTCGCGCGAACCGCTCCGCATTGAACAGCCCTTCCGTGCTCGGCGTGTGCGGGATGGTCAGGATAACGAAGTCCGCTTCGGGCAGCAGCGAGTCCAGCGCCTCCGCTGGGTGCAGCGCGCTTACCCCCTCCGGTGCATCCGTGCGCCGCGCGTCCACCCCAATCACGCGCATGCCAAACGCCGCACACAGCCGCGCCGTTTCCGCGCCGATGTTCCCAACGCCGACAATCAGCGCCGTGGCGCGCGGCAGGTACACCACGCTCTCTTCGCCGTGCGGCCGCCACACTCCCTCTCGCTGCTGCGGCGCGTAGATGTGCAGGCCCCGCGCGAAGTGCAGCACGTACGCCATGATGTGCGCAGGGATACGGTCGTTGAAGATGCCCCGCAGGTTGGTCACCACCACCGGGTGCGCGATCAGCTCCGGCGTGTAGTACCCCGCCGTGGGCGCCGCCGCCGGCGCCTGCAGCCACGCCAGCTGCTTTGCCTCGCGCAGCACGTCCGGCTTCAGCGTGCCGAACGCCGCCTGCGCGTCCACAATCTCCCGCTTGGCGTCCTCTTGGGTCTCTGCGACCACGACATTCGCTTCGGGCACCTCGTCCGCGAGTTGCGCCGCCATCTCGCGCGAGCGGTCACCCTGGGGAGGAAGAAAGACCAGCTTGAATTTCATTGCCCCAATGGTAGAGAAAGCGCATCAGCGCCGTTGCTGTGTTACCGTCACGCCGCCCAGCCAGAGAGGGAGACGTCACGGTGAAGATCAAGGAAATACGCGCGGCGACGGTGGAGATCGCGCCGCAGCCCACGACCGAGCCGCGCGTCGCGCGCCAAGCCACCGAGGGCTTCGCCAGCCCCATGCAGCGCTACCCGGAGTTCCGCCGTGCCGATTGGTCGGCGCGCTGGAAGCGCGCCGCCGTCGTCGTGACCGCCGAAGACGGCACCTTCGGCGTCGGCTTCACCAACCACAGTGGACCGGTGTGCGAGATCGTCAACGGCCACTTCGCCCAGCTGCTCGTTGGGCAGGACTGCGTCGCGACCGAAAAGCTCTGGGACGTGATGCGTCGCGCCTCCGCGCCCTACGGCACCGCCGGCCTCGCCAGCTACGCCATCAGCGCCGTCGATATCGCCCTCTGGGACCTTAAGGGCAAGGTCATGCGCCGCCCGGTCTATGAGCTGCTCGGTGGACCACAAAAAGAGAGCATCCCCTGCTACGCGAGCAACACAGACCACTCCTATGGGACTGAAAACAGCATCGCCTGGTTCCTCGAGCTCGGCTTCAAGGCGGTCAAGCTCTTCCTGCGCGAAGGCCCCGAGTCCGGCATCGCCGGCATCCACCGCTCGGAGGAGCTCGTCGCGAAGACCCGCGAGCAGGTCGGTCCCGACGTCGAGCTGATGGTGGACGCCTGGATCTCGCTCAACGTCGAGTACGCTGTCCGCTTGGGCGAGGCGCTGCGCCCCTACCGAATTAAGTGGTTGGAAGACTACCTCCTGCCAGAGGACATGGAAGGCTACGCCCGCGTCCGCGACCGCCTTCCCGGCATGGTCCTCGCCAGCGGCGAGCACTGGTACACGCTCCATCCCTTCGCCCAGGCCGCCGCCCGCGGCCTGGTAGACATCATGCAGCCCGACCTGGCCTGGTGCGGCGGCATCAGCGCCGGCCTGCGCATCTGCCACCTGGCCGAAGCCCACGGCCTCAGCGTCATCGCCCACGGCGGCATGAATTACCCGTGGTGCCAGCACCTCTCCATGGCCATGCCCGCCATCCCCATGGGCGAGCGCTCCGAAGGCGCCGCGCCGCCCGGCGTTCCCCTGGAAGAAATGGTCCTCCTCCCCGGCACCGTGCCCATCCGCAATGGCCGCGTTCGACCCACAGACGCCCACGGCCTGGGCCTGGAGATCACCCGCGACTGGCTCGAAAGCAAGACCGTCTGATTACCCGCGACCACCGGCGCCCACGGCCTCCAGCGCCGCCCCGTCTAGCCGGTACGCACGCCACTCGTTCAGGTGACGCGCGCCACGACGCTCATAGAACTCGATCGACGGCGTGTTCCAATCCAGCACCACCCACTCCATCCGTCCGCAGCCGCGCGCTACTGCCAGCGCAGCGCACCGCTCGAACAGCGCGCGCCCCGCACCACGTCCCCGGTGCTCCGGCCGCACGAACAGGTCCTCCAGGTACAGCGATGGTTTGGCCTGGAACGTGGAGTACGTCACGAAATACACGGCGTATCCCGCTAGCGCCGCCGGCCCTGCCGCCCCCGTGGCCTCCCCGACGACCAGCTCAGCTGGCACACCCTCACCCCAGAGCTCTGCCACCAGCGCCTCATACCGCGGCGGCTCTGTAAACGCATCCGAGGCAAGCCGCGCGCGCGCCGCCTCGTCGGGACGCGGCAGGTGCTCGTAGTCCGCGAGCGCGTCGATCAGATCGAGGAATGCTGGCAGATCCTCCCGCGTCATCGCGCGGATGCGAACCTCACTACTCTGCGCAGACTGCCGCTCCATCAGCCCGTAAGTGTAGGCCGCGGCGTCATGTCGTCAGCAGGACCGCCAGCACCCACCCTGCAGCATCTGTCCTCCGAATCGCTGCACCTGCTCAGTGGTCATCAGGTACACCCACGCCGGGCCAAGCGACTGCTGCTCAGGCGTGTACGTCTCCACCTCTGCTCGGTAGTACTCGTTCTCCGTCTCCGACCGGCCCGGCACGTACCCCTCCAGCTCGTCCAGTGCCGCCAGCGCTGCCGGGTCCTCGAAGCGCAGGACGAACCCGTGTACCCAACCAGCCCCCTCTGTCATCGCCGGGTAGCCCATCGGCAGATCGTAGAGGCAGCCACGCGTCACCGCCGGCTCGTTGCCGACATCGGACCTGGCACAGTACCGCTCGAAGTTTCGCTCTCCCGGCTTCAGCGTCCCGTACACGAACACGCGCAGCATGTCGTTGTCGCAGCTTGTCGTCGCTTCCCGCAGGATCTCGATTCGACGACGAGCAGCGTATCAGGTCGGCCACGACAAGGGCACGCCCAGGATTTGACGTAACACATCCGACTGGTTGGTTCGAGCGCCTGGTGTTGCCGGTAGCGCCACGGTCAGCACGTGGCACGAGTCTTGGGAAGTCGCTCGGTATTGGCCCGGGGGTGAGAATGATTCGCACGCTGCCACAGCGCCTCTGGCGCCAGGTGTTCATCACGCGCAACTACGCCCTGTTCATGGCAGGGAGCTTCGTCTCCGCCCTCGGGTCCTGGTTCCAGGGTGTCGCCATCGGCTGGCTGGTCTTGGAGCTCACCGGATCTCCCGCCGCGTTGGGGCTGGCCAGCTTCGCCCAGATGGGCCCGGCAGCCCTGCTCGCCCTGTTCGGCGGCGCGCTCTCGGATCGCTTCGACCGCCGGCGGCTGCTTCTGGCCGGTGTCACCACGGGGGCGTGCGCTACGGCCACGCTCGCGCTGTTGGCACTCACCGGCCGGGCCTCTATGCCGGCCATCCTGGCGTGCGGCGTTGTGATGGGTGCAGCCAATGCGGTTGTGTGGCCCACCATGCTCCCATTTCTGAAGGAGCTCGTACCACCCGACCGGGTACGCGAGGCCATAGCCTACAACTCAGCCCGCTTCAATCTGACCCGCGTGCTTGGTCCGGCACTCGCCGGAATTGCCATGGCGCGCATTGGCGCACCGGCATGCCTGGCCATCGCCGCCGTCAGCAGCGCCGGCGTGTTGGGCGCTACCTGGTTTATCCGCCGCCCCACCAACCGGCGGCGCCGCGGCCAACCGATCTTCTCCGCCATTCAAGAAGGGTTCGCCTACGTCTGGCACGACGGGTTCTCTCTGCGCCTGCTGCTGACCACTGCCGGCTTCGGCATGCTCGCGCTTGCGTATCAGCCGCTGCTGCCCGCCTTCGCTCGTGAAGTGCTGGGCTGGGACGCCCAGGGGCTAGGCGTCTTGCTCACCGCCGTTGGCGGCGGCGCCATCATGGCCGCGGTCCTCAGCGGCACCCCCTTCGTCACCCGCCGCCCCGGCGTCTGCATGGCCGCGGCGGCGCTGCTCACCGGGATCGGCCTGTTGCTGTTCGGCCTGGCCGTCCCCGGCGGCGCGCTGCCCGTCTGGGCCGGTACCGTTGGGGTCGCCATCGCTGGCTTTGGCTCCATCGGCTATCTCACTACCGCCAACGCCACCCTGCAGGTGCGCGTGCCGGAGCGGCTCACCGGCCGCGTCATGAGCCTTTGGGTCCTCGTCAACGCCGGCAGCATGCCCCTGGGAGGTGTGCTGCTCGGCCGCCTCGCCGAGCACGTCGGCCTGCCGGCCGTCATGCTCGGCGCCGGGGCCGCCGGGTTGGCAACCGGAGCGCTTACCCTGCTGATGCGTACCTTCGCCGGCTCCCGCGACCAGCCCGCCCGCGCCCGCGGCACCAGCACCGGCGGCCCGGAGCGGATCATCCCTTTGGCCGAACGCCTCGAGCCGCGCCCCCCCACACAACTCAACCCTGCCCGTGACCGTGCCGCCGCCTAAGCGCAGACGGGGGACTGGTTCGCATGAAAAATCTGCGCCTCGGGCCGTTTACCTACGTAGAGGGACCTTCCGAATGTGCATGCCACGGCCATCCGTCCGTATCACCACGTCGCCGAGTGCACCCCGAGGTCCCGGAGCGCCACCCCATCAAGCGATGTCGATAAGGCTACATAACGCGACAACCCGCTACAAATTCCGCGCCTATCCCGCGGCCGGAGTCACACAAAGTCACAAATAGTCACGCCCTCACACGCGACTCGACGCTCCTGGCCGCCGCGCGCCGGCCCAAGTCATCAGGAAAGTATCCCCTCCCGCCTCCTCCGGATTGGCACAATACCTCCCATGGTTCCTGAAGCGGGTGCGTCAGCTTCCCAAACCAGTGCAGCCATAAGCGCCGCCGGCCAGTTGGCCGAACACCGCCGCTTCATGCAGGTCGCCATCGAGGAAGCTCGCCAGGGCCTGGTCGAAGGCGGCATCCCCATCGGCAGTGTCCTCGTCCGCGACGGTCACGTCATCGGCCGGGGCCACAACCGCCGTGTGCAGCGCGGCGACCCCATGGCCCACGCTGAGATCGACTGCCTCCAGAACGCCGGCCGCCAGCGCACCTACCGTGACACCATCCTCTACTCCACCCTGTCACCCTGCTATCTCTGCTCCGGCGCTGCCGTCCAGTTCGGCGTCCCCACCGTCGTGATCGGCGAAGCCCGCACCTTCCCTGGCGCCCACGATTTCCTCGGCAGCCACGGCATCCAGGTGATCGACCTCGACCTCCCGGAGTGCGTCGACCTCATGACCACGTTCATCAAAGACAATCCCACCCTGTGGAACGAAGACATCGGCGTGTAAGGAGAAATTACGATGGATGATGATGTAGAACGCGGAGTAGTCTTTGTCCTCGGTGTCACCCTCGGCCTGACCCTCATGTGGCTCATCTTCACCGCTCGCGGTCGCCGCACCGCCCAGCAAGTCTTCGAAGCTGCCGGTGACATCGCCGAAGACATCGCCGAGACAACAGAAGACCTTCTCGAAGACGCCACCACTAGCGTCACCAAGACCCGCAAGCGCTTCCTTTTCTAGTCACACGCCATTCCGCTACCGCCGACACCTGCCGCAGGTGAGCCTCCCCTCTCCGGCACGGAGAGAGATCGGGGGTGAGGTCAAAGGACACCACACATGCCACCAACGCAAGACTCCAGACTCCTCGCCGGCAAGGTTGCCCTTGTCACCGGCTCCGCCACCGGAATCGGCAGCGAAGCCGCCATCGGCTTTGCCCGCGAGGGCGCCGACGTCGTGATCAACTACTCGCGCTCAGAAGCCGAAGCCCAGCAAACCAAAGACGCCTGCGCTGCCTTTGGCGTGCGCACCCTCCTCGTCCAGGCCGACTGCTCCAAAGAAGACGAGATCAAGGAGATGGTCGACCGCACCGCGCGCGAGCTTGGCGGCATCGACATCCTCGTCAACAACGCCGGCCGCACCCGCTTCATTCCGTTCGAGCGCCTCGGCCCCGCCGGTCTCGACGAGATCGCCGACCAGGATTGGGACGCCATCCTCGGCCTCAACCTCAAAGGCGCCTTCTACGCCACCCGCGCCGCCGCCCACCACATGCAGCGCCGCGGCGATGGCCTCGTCGTCAACGTCTCCAGCATCGCCGGCCACACCGGCGCCGGCTCCTCCATGCCCTACGCCGTCTCCAAGGGCGCCATGACCACTATGACCAAGTCGCTCGCCAAGGCGCTGGCTCCCACCATCCGTGTCAACGCCGTCGCCCCCGGCATCGTCACCACCCGCTGGGTCGCCGGGCGCGAGGAGCACGTCGAGCGCTATTCCAAGGAAACCCCCATGGGCCGCGCCGCCACCGCCGAAGACGTGGCCCGCGTCATCGTCTCCTTCGCCACCCACGGCACCTTCCTCACCGGCGAGGTCACCGTCGTCGACGGCGGCCGCGAGATGCGCTCATGATCGAGCAAGCCTTCAACGCCAAGCGCCCCGCCAATCCAACCGCAGGTCCCTCTCCTGTGGGAGAGCCGGGTGGCCCGCTTGCGGGCGGCCGCGAAGCGCAGGGTGAGGTCCCCGGCGACTCTACCGAGTTCGGCGTCATCGGCAACTACGTCAACGGCGAGTGGTCCGTCCCTAAGGGCGCCCAGCTGACGGACGTGTTCAACCCCGCCACCAATCGGCCCCACGCCCAGGTCGCCATGTCCACTGCGGAGGAAGTCTCCCGCGCCACGCAGGCCGCTCAGGCCGCCTTCCCCGCTTGGCGCCAGACACCACCCATAGATCGCGCCCACTACTTCTTCAAGTTCCGCGAGCTGCTCGAAGCTAACTTCGACGAGATCGCCCGCCTCATCACCCAGGACCACGGCAAGACCATCGAAGACGCCCGCGGCGAGATGCGCCGCGCCGTCGAGAACGTCGAGGTCGCCTGCGGCATCCCCTCCCTGATGATGGGCTATGGCTTGGAAGACGGCGCCGCGCGCAACATCGACGAATGGGCCATCCGCACTCCCCTCGGCGTCTTCGCCGCCATCTGCCCCTTCAACTTCCCGGCGATGGTCCCGTTCTGGTTCCTCCCCTACGCCGTCGCTACCGGCAACACCTTCATCGTCAAGCCCTCCGAGCAGGTCCCAGTGGCCATGCGCCGCATCTTCGAGCTCATCCAAGACTCGGGTTTCCCTCCCGGCGTGCTCAACCTGGTCAACGGCGGTCGCGAGACCGTGGATGCCCTGCTTGACGATCCTATCGTGCAGGGCATCTCCTTCGTCGGCTCTTCCCCCGTCGCCAAGTACATCTATCAGCGCGCCGCCGCCAACGGGAAGCGCGTCCAGGCCCAGGGCGGCGCGAAGAACGTCCTCGTCGTCCTCCCGGACGCCGTTCCCCTGCTCGACAAGGCAGTTCCCAACATCCTCGGCGCCAGCTTCGGCGCCGCCGGCCAGCGCTGCCTCGCCGGCTCCATGCTGATGACAGTCGAGAACGCCCATAAGGACACGCTTGACGCCGTGGTCGAAGCCTCGCGCAAGATCCGCATCGGCTACGGTCTCGACCCCAACGTCGACCTCGGCCCCGTCATCTCAGCATCCGCCCGCGACCGCATCGGCAACAACATCGCCGAAGGCCAGGCCCACGGTGCACGCCCCGTCCTCGATGGCCGCAACGTCAGCGTCGAAGGCTTCGAGGAAGGCTACTTCGTCGGCCCCACCGTCCTGGACGGCGTCGAGCCGGCCATGCCGCTCGCCCAGACCGAAGTGTTCGGCCCCGTGCTCGGCGTCACCAACGTCAAGACCCTACAAGAAGCCATTGACCGCATCAACGCCAGCCCCTACGGCAACGCCGCCAGCATCTACACCGCCTCCGGCGCCGCCGCCCGCCAGTTCCGCTACCACGTCGTCGCCGGCAACATCGGCATCAACGTCGGCGTCGCCGCCCCCATGGCGTACTTCCCCTTTGCCGGCATGAAAGGCTCCTTCTTCGGCACCCTGCACGGACAGGGTCGCGACGCGATCGACTTCTTCACCGACCGCAAGGTCGTCGTCGAGCGCTGGCTCTGACCTCACCTCGTCCCAACCATCCCAACGGGCGCGCCATGGACCAAGACCACCGTCCACACGCGCCCGCCCCCTTCGCGCAGGCCATTGGCCGCACGCGCTATATGGTGCTGCTGGCCGTTGCGGCCGTCTTGCTCGTTTCGGCGGCCCTCTTCGTCGTCGGCGCTCTCCAGGCCCTCGCCGCCATCTGGCACACCGTGCAAGCCGGCCTGCGCGGTGAGACGTCCTCTGTCGGTCTCACCATCGAGTTCCTCGAGATCGTAAGCTCCATGCTCAAGGCTGTCGTCTTTTACCTGGTTGGCATCGGCCTCTACAGCCTCTTCATCGCGCCCCTCAACCTCACCGCCGCCCTCGGAGTCGAGAGCTTCGGCGACCTCGAATCGCGCATCGTCAGCGTCGTCATCGTCATCCTGGCGGTGACGTTCCTGGAGCACTTCATCGCCTGGAAAGACCCAGCCGAGCTGGTCCAGTTCGGCGGCACCATGGCCGTCGTCGTTGCGTCACTCGTGCTCTTCCAGTTCCACGCCAGCCGCACCCGCCACGAGCAGAAGCGGTTCGACGCCCTCACCGAAGCTCGCGCCCAACGCGAGCTCTTCGAGAACGACACCCAGCAACGCGAGATTCGCCCCGAAGAGCAAGCCGCCGCCTCGGACCAGACGCCGAGCGGCTAGGAACTTCTCCGTTCCGCACTACTCCAGTGACACGCCCGATTCGGGTGCCGGATCGAACCGCAGCGTGCCCAGGATGTCCTGGTACGCCCGGCACACTGCGTCTTCCAGGTCGACCTGCACGTCCGTCCCGACCGTGAAGTCCACCAGCCGCGGGTTGCGCGGCGTCGAGACGCGGCATTCCAGCGTCGGCTGCCCGCGCTCCATCGCGTCTACGCCCTTCTTCGCCAGCAGCACGCTCACAACCGGCTCCCGCTGGTCAGACCGTCCCGGTGAGCGGTATCCCAGCACGTGCCACGTCCGGGTGCGCACGTCCCGCGGGTCCGGCAGCCGCACCACCTCCCCGCCACCGTTGAACGCCCCCAGCAGCGACTCCGCGAACTCCCCTAGCACCCGATCGACAATCGCGCTCGTCTCGTCGAACTGCCGCTCCAGTCGCTCGATCGACTCCCGCCGCAGCCGCTCGCTGCGCAGCTTCTCGCGCAGCTGCTCCGCCACCCGGTCCCGCACCGCGTCGAACGTCAGCCGCGCCCGCTTCGACTGTGAAGAAGTGGGGACCGAGAGCTCGTCAAGGTTGACGCCCTCCAGTAACCGGCTCAGCGCCGCGTCCCACTCGTCCGAGGCGCTGCCTTCGTTGTTCGATCCGCCGGCCAGGTCTCGTTCCGCCATGCGCACCGCAAGTATATCGACGCGGCCCTGTCCTACCCACTCACCACTTTCGCTGGGTCGAAAGGCGCCAGCGACTGCTCCGGCTCCTCCCCCCGCATCAGCTGCGCCAGCAAGCTTCCTACCGCGGCGCTCACTGTCACCCCAATTGCCCCGTGCCCGCTCGCCACGAACGCGTTGCCCAGTCCCGGCACCCGCCCCACCGGCGGCAGCGCATCCACCTCCAGGTTCGGCCGGAACCCCATCCAGACGTGCTTGACGCTGGCCGTCTCCAACCCCGGCGCTAGGCGCAGCGCCAGGTCGGCCAGGAACTTCATCCCGTACGTCGTCACCCGCGCGTCGAACCCCACGAACTCGTGCGTCGCCCCCACGACCGCCGTACCGTTCGCCTTCGGGATGATGTACCCGCCCGGCCCGTGCACCACGTGCGCCACGCGTGGCTGCCCCGGCGCCGGCGCCAGCGCCATGATCTGCCCCCGCTGCGGTCCCACCGGCAGCGCCCGCCCCAGCCACCGCGACACTACCCCAGTCCACGATCCCGCCGTCACCACCACCTGCCCGCACGGCAGCCGCCCCTCCGACGTCTGTACCGCCGACACCCGCCCTCCATGCGTCTCGAACCCCGTCACCGACACTCCCTGCAGCACCGTCGCTCCCAGCGCCGCCGACCCCGCCGCCAGCGCCCGCACGTACTTCGGCGCGTATAGGCCATTGCTGGACGGCACCAGCAGCCCGCCCACCACGCGCTCCGGCGCCGCCGGCTCCGCCCGCCCTAGCTCCGCCGCGCCCAGCCACTCAGACTCTTCGCCAAGGTCGCCATACAACCGCGCCACGTGAGTCCGCAGCATGTCCGCCTCGCGCGACGAGAACGCCAGCCGGATCGTCCCCAGCCGCTGCCACTCGATGTCTATCCCCGTAGCCTCCAGCAGCCGCGGCGCCAGCTCCCCCAGCAGCCGCCGGCTCAGCTGCGCCTGCTGCGCCAGCGGCTCCGGGTTGCCCGCCAGTGCCTCCACAATCGCCGCCGACGCTCCCGACGCCGATGGCATCGCCCCTACCCGGTGCTGCTCCACCACCACCACCCGCGCCCCCGCCTCCGCCAGGTAGTACGCCGTCGCGCACCCCATCACACCCCCACCCACCACCACCACGTCCGCCACACGCTCCGCGCTGTCGACCAGCATCGTTTCTTTCTCCACTCGGTAGGATTTGACGAGTATGGCAACCGACCCGCCGGTAGACGCCCGCACCGTATTCCAGGCCGCCGGTGGTGCGGAAACCTTCGATCGCATCGTCACCCGCTTCTACGAAGGTGTTGTCCAGGACCCGCTGCTGCGCCCCATGTACCCGGAAGAAGACATGGACGGCAGCCGCCGCCGCCTCAGCCTCTTCCTCCAGCAGTACTTCGGCGGCCCCTCCACCTACTCGGAAGAGCGCGGTCACCCCCGCCTCCGCATGCGCCACTTCCCCTTCGCCATTGGCCAGGCCGAGCGCGACGCCTGGATGCGCCACATGCAGACCGCCGTCCAGGCCGAACGCTTTCCAGCCGCCCTGGAAGCCACCCTCATGGACTACTTCGACCGCGCCGCCACCTTCATGATGAACCGCTAGTACTGCCATCAGCGATTCATCCGTCATCCCGAGCTTGCGAGGGACCCAAACCGCCTACCTGGCTGATGGCCGCCGGTCTCCTAGTGCCACCGGATTCCTCGCTGCGCTTGGAACGACGAACGTCTCGGACTACGCCGACGCCCCCGCGTACTGCCGAACCCCAATGCTCCACACGCGCCTCGATACGACCAGCAGCACCGCCGCCAGCGCCACCGACCCGGCAAGGGTCTCCGGCGTCAGGCGCCCCGCTAGCGCTTCCGCCGGCACCGTCGTGGCGAACGCCACCGGCACCACGAACGTCAGCGTCGACCGCAGCCACAGCGGATAGATTCCCACCGGCCAGCGCCCCGCCTGGTACATGCTCTGGAAGATCACCAGGATGTTCTCGATCTTCACGAACCAGAACGAGAGCGTCGCCAGCATCAGCCAGAACGCATAGATGATGGTCGCCCCCGACAGCAGAGCCACCACAAAACTAACCGCCTGCCAGAACCCGACCGCCTCCCCAAGCTGCACCAGCGCGATCCCAATCACGACCACCCCAAGCAGCAGGTCCACCACCTTCCAGATCTGCACCTGCCTCACGCTCACCAGCACCTGAGAGTCCTCCGGCTTGGTCAGCACGAAGTCCAGCGTCCCCTGCCGCACGTCCTCCATGAATCGCTGCATGCTCGGCTGAATCACCAGCCCGATCAGCCCGCTGCCCAGGAAGTAGACCCCCAGCAGCGCTAGCAGCTCCGGCTGCCGCCAGCCCCACAGCGTGTCCGTGTGCCCAAACACAATCGACAGCCCCGCCAGCCCCGTCGTCAGCCCAATCGCCGACCGCAGCAGCTGGATATAGAAGTTCACCCGGTACTCCAGCTCCGAGAGCACCCCCACCTTCAGATACACCGCCAACAAGCGAAAGAAGCCCATGATGCCCGCTTACGCCCCAACCGCCGAGTAGCGCTTTACGCCTTCACGCCACAGCACCGTCATCAGCCCGTAGGTGACCGCCAGCCACAGCCCCTGCATCCCCAGCGCAAACGCCGCATCTGACGGAGTCAGCCGCCCCAGCAGCAGCTCCACCGGGAACGCCACCATCCAGCGGAACGGCAGCACGCTTGCCACCGCCTGGATCGCCCCCGGCAGCAGCGCCAGCGGCGCCATCTGCCCGGAAAGGAACAGCGATGCCAGGAAGTACATCTCGTTGATCGCGAACACCCGAGTCGTCCAGAACGCCGCCAGCGCCAGCGTCCAGCCCAGCATCAGCCGCGCGGCGAACGACATCCCCAGCGCCACCGGCGCCAGCAACAGCGCCCATGGCTGCGGCTCGAAGCGCGCCTCGAAGATCCACGCCAGCAACACCGCCACCGGAACCATGACCGTGGACGTCAGCAGCTTGTAAGTAATGTTGTCTGCCACGTGCAGGTGGATCGGGTGCAGCGGCCGCAGCAGCTGCGGCGAAAGCTGCCCCATGCGCACCGAGTATTCGAACTCGTGCATGATCCACGTGAACGTCCAGTGGTTCACCAGCATGGTGGTGATGAAGTACGCCGCGAAGCTCTGCGGATCGAACCCGCCCACCTGTCCACCCTGCGCCCGCGCCACCGTGGACCACACCACCAGGTACACCGTTGGCTCCAGCACCGTCCCGATCAGCCAGATCGCCAAAGACGCCCGGTACTCCAGCTGGATCGCAAACGTCACCCGGAACTGCGCCCGGTACGCGTCAAGCAAGGCAAGCACAATTCGCCTCAGCGCGCCACAACCGCGGCAGTCTCTTCAACCGCCGCATCGTCCGCCGCGGGCCCCGACGCGAACACCTGCTCGATGACTTCTTCTATCGGTGGGTCCTCCACCGTCAGGTCCGCTATTGGCACGCTCGCCAGCAGTCGCCCGGTCACCCGCGCCGTGTCCGCCTTGGCCACGCGCAGCGTCACCCGTCCTTCCTCCGCGCTGACTACCTCCCCAAACTCTTCCAGCAGCCGCCGCGCCCCTTCCGGCGAGCGTGCCGCGTCCTCCTCCAGCTCCACCACAATCGTCTTGTGCATTGAGAAGCGCTGCACCAGCTCAGAGAGCTGCCCGTCGAACAGCAGCCGGCCGTGGTGGATGACGATCACCCGCCGGCACAGCGCCTCCACGTCAAGCATGTAGTGGCTGGTCAGCAGCACCGTTGCCCCGTGTCGCCGGTTGTACTCGGCGATGAATCCCCGGATGCGCCGCTGCATCGTCACGTCCAGTCCGATCGTCGGCTCGTCCAGGAACAGCACGCGCGGCCGGTGCAGCAGCGCCGCCGCCACTTCGCACTTCATCCGCTCGCCCAGCGACAGCTGCCGCACCGGCTTCTGCAGCAGCGGCCCCAGGTCCAGCAGCTGGGTTAGCTCCGCCACCGTCTGCCGGAAGTCCGCGTGCGAGATCCGGTAGATTGCCCGGTTCAGCTCGAACGAGTCCGCCGCCGGGATGTCCCACTGCAGCTGGTTGCGGTTGCCCATCACCAGTGTGATCTGGCGCAGATACTCTTTCTGCCGCCGCGACGGCACGTGCCCCAGCACGTCCACCACACCGTCGGTGGGATAGAGCAGTCCGGACAGCATCTTCAGCGTCGTCGTCTTACCCGCCCCATTCGGCCCCAGGAACCCCACCACCTCCCCTGGCGCCACCGTGAATGAGATGCCGTCTACCGCCTTCACTTCGCGCCCGGCGCGCTTGACGAAGCTGCGCAGCGATGCCAGCATCCCCGCGCCGCGCTCGTGGACAGAGTAGGACTTCTTCAGCTGCTCGATACGGATGGCAGTTGGTATCACCGGGCTACTTCCAACCAGGAACGTGCCACCTCAGTCTAGGTTGCCTGTTCTATGCACGCAAGAGCATTCGGAGACTCTCGCGACACGCGAAGGGTAACGCGCATATGACAGAACGTTCGCAGCGACCACAGCGCCAGCCGTCAGACCGTCCGGTAATCGTGCTCGGCGGCGGTAATACCGCCTTCGCCATCGCGGCCAAGCTGGCCCTGGAGGGCCATCAGGTTGTCCTCTGGGAGGACGAGTCGCAGGCAGCCACCATCACCCCCATCCGCGACCTCCGCCAGGTCCGCCTGGCCGGCACGGGCGGCGAGGGCGCTGCCACCCTCGCCCTCGTCACCACCGATCCCGCGGAGGCACTCGCCGCCGGCGACGTCCTGCTCGCGTCCGTCCCTTCGTACGCGCACGCCCCCTTCGCCGAGCGCCTGCTGCCGCACCTGCGCCCCAACCACCTGCTGACCCTGCTGCCAGGCAACCTCGGCAGCCTCTACTTCGCGCGCCTGCTCCGCGAGCGCGGCCTGAACCCCGGCGCCGGTGGCCCGATCATCGCCGAGAGCGACACCGCCCCATACGTCTGCCGCAAGACCGCGCCCGATACCGCCACCATCTGGGGTGTCGTGCCCGCCATGGGCATCGGTGTCTACCCCGCATCTCAGACCACCGACGCTCTGGACCTGCTCTCACGCTACTTCCCCCGCGCGCAGCCATGCCCTCACGCCCTTGCCGCCGGCCTCGGCGCCATGAACCCCATCGTGCACCCACCCGGCGTGCTTATGAACGCCGGCCGCATCGAGTACGCCCGCGGCGAGTTCTACTTCTATGAAGAGGGCGTCACCCCCGGTGTCGTGCGCGTGATCGAGTCACTCGATGCCGAGCGCCGCACCTTGGCGGCCACCTTCGGTCTCACGCTGCTGCCTGTCGCCGAGGCATTCCATGCCGCCGGCTTCGGCCCTAAGGGCGACCTGTGGGCGGCCATCAACGGCAGCCGCATGCTCACCCAGCTGCGCGCCCCCGGTTCGCTGCAGACCCGCTGGCTTTCTGAGGACGTGCCCTACGGCCTGCGCACCTGGGCTGAGCTTGGCGAGCAGGCTGGTGTCCCGATGCCTGTCGCGCGGGCTCTCGTCACGCTCGGTGACCAGGTCATGGGCACCGACTCGTGGCGCACCGGCCGCTCCCTCGCCGACCTGGGCATCGCCGGCCTCTCCCGCACCGCCCTTGAAAGCTACCTCTCGTGAGCATGCCCGCGTGTGCGGCCGTGTTCACGTCCCTAAACCATCAATGACCAATAAGCCCGACTACGGCGCCGGCGACGCCGGCAAGAAGACCACCTTCCAGCCTCGCGTTGAAGCCGAGGAAGGCGAGCCCACGCGCTTCGACTACGTCGTGCTCGCCTTCGTCGTCATCTTTATCGTGCTCGCCTTCCTCTGGGCCTTCGGACTGGTGACCATTCCCGGAATCAACTTCTGAGCCCGTGTACCGGGAACACCAACCGCTGCACCGTCGCGACCGAGTCTTCGGCGAAGCGCCGGATCTTACTCGCCGGCTGGGAGTCGAGCACCGGCGCAAGGTCACTCGGCGCCACCTCTTCCGCGCCCGGCAGGCCGGCCAGCTCCAGCAGCTCAGCCGCCCAGATGCGCGGCGTCGCCTCCACATCGTACCCGCCGCCACCCACCGCTGCCAGCCGGCCGCCGGTGAGCTCCCGCAGCCGGGCAGCTGCGGAGCGATACGCGCGCGCCGTCAGCTGTAGGTGCGCGAGCGGGTCCGCGTGGTATCCGTCTGCCCCCAACTGCACCAGCAGCACGTCTGGTTTGAAGGCACCGTACAGCGGCGGCACCACCTGATCGAAGGCCCACAGCCACGTCTCGTCATCCGTGTACGGCGCCAGCGGCACGTTTACGCTGTACCCGGTCCCGTTGCCGGCGCCGGTGTTCTCCGCGAACCCACCCTTCGGGCCTGGGAACAGGAAGCGCGTCGACTCGTGCAGCGACACCGTCAGGACGCGATCGTCGTCCTCGAACATCGCCTCCACACCGTCCCCCTGGTGAACGTCCAGGTCCACGTACATCACCCGCCGCCCGCGTTCGCGCAGCCACGCAATCGCCACCGCGGCATCGTTGAACACGCCGAACCCGCTCGCCCGGTCCGGCATCGCGTGGTGGTTGACCCCGCCCGCCGGCATGAACGCGCAGTCTGCTTCACCCTCGTCCACCAGCCGCACCGCCTCGATCGCCGCACCACACACCAGTAAGTAGTAGTCGTACATGCCCGAGAACGGCGGGTTGTCGCCCTGCTCCGAGAAGCCATACCCGGCTGCGTCGCGTCCACTCACGCGCCCCTCACCGGAGAGGCGCTCCACCATCGCTACGTAGCCCGCGTCGTGCACCCGCAGCACGTCCTCCCGTGTCGCCGCTCCGGGCGACACCACCCGTACACCGCCGGATGCAAACACGCCCCGCCGTTCCAGCAGCTCCAAGCACGTCCGGGCACGCACCGGCTTGAGCGGATGCCCCGGCCGAAGCTCCGCCTCCGCCAGCTCATGCCGGTACACGAACGCCGCCGGAGCCGCGTGCTGCGGCCCTCCGGCTACCATCCTCGGAAGTCCTGTGTCAGCTCCCATCAAGTCCAATCCTACCCCCACGGTCCGCGTGGCCCCCGAAGCCCACGAGCGCGACGCGCCAACCGCCCACAAGGCCGCCGGCGAGGGCACACCCGTTCAAGGCAAGCCGGGCGACGGGACGCGCAAGGCGCTCTTCGTCGATCTGGACGGCACCGTCCGCTTCACCAAGACCGGCCGGCCCCATCCGGTGAAGCCGTGGGATCAGCGCATCCGGAGCGGTGTCAAGGAGCAGCTGGCCGACTACAAGGCGCGCGGCTACGTCATCGTGGCCGTCACCAACCAGGGTGGTGTCGCTATGGGCATGCTCACCGAGGATGACGTGCGCGCCATCCATAAGCACCTCACAGAGACGCTGCTGCCGGAGACCTTTGATCTGGTGTTGTACTGCCCATTCCATCCGCGCGGCCGTGTAGCCGAATACCGCCGCGACGCCGACTGCCGCAAGCCGAAGCCCGGCATGGCTATCGAGGCCCGCGACCGCCTGGGCCTCGACCTCGCCGCCTCTATCATGGTCGGCGACATGGACACCGACGAAGGCTTCGCGCGGAACGCCGGCATCGGCACGTTCACATGGGCCGACGACTTCTTCGGCAAGGACGACCCACCCGAGCGCACGCCTCGCGCCGCCGCGAAACAGCGGACGAAGCGATCCGGCAAGTAGCGGCGGCTAGCGCGGCGTTACCCCCGCCGTGGTGAAGATGCCGTCCAGCGCCCGCGACACCACCTCCAGGCGCGCGTCGTCGGACGGCAGCTCCTTCAGCTCCGCCTTGAACGGCTCGGCGGTAATCGGCCCCTCATAACCGATCCGCTCTAGCGTTCCCAGGAACCCCTTGATATCGATCACACCGGTTTCCCCCGGCAGCGCGCGGCGGTTGTCGATCTGCTCGTCAACCGGGATGCCGAGCGGCGCATCGCTGACGTGCACGTAGACCACCTGCTCCGGGCGCAGCCTCTCCAGGTCCGCCACCGTCGCGCTGGACGTGTACCAGTGCCAGCAGTCGAGCAGTAGCCCCACGTTCGGCCCAATCTCCCGTCCCAAGTCGATCATGTCCCACAGCTTCCAGATAAATGGGTGCTTCTTCGAGTCGCGCAGCGTCTTCGGCCCGATGAACTCCAGTCCGAGGCCGATTCCGTGCCCAGCCAGGATCTCGGCCGCCGGCTTGAAGCGCTCCACGTGGAACCGGCGGTTCTCGGCATACTCCCGCTCGTCGGAGGCGGGCATGATCCACGTCATGCAGCGCTTGCACCCCACGCTCGCCGCCGTCTCTGCCAACCCGGGCAGCTCGTCGATGCCCGCGCGCCATCTGTCTTCGTCGCCACGCCAATCCACGGGCAACCCAAACCCGGCCGGCCGCAACCCCGCTTCCTCGAACCAGCGCCGCACCGTCCCCGCACCCTGTTCCGCCTCTATAGCCTGCACCTCGCGTGGGTTGACCTCCACACCCCCAAACCCGTGCCGTTTCGCCAGGTCAATCGCCTCCCGCAAGCTCCCCGGCTTGCAGTTCACCGCACCAGGACTGAGTCCTTTGTACATCGTCTCGTCTCCTTCACTTGCGCCTCAGGTGATACCAGCGCCGCTAGCCTTGAGCGCCAGGCCGCGCGCCACCGCTGCGCATTTTTCCTGACCATGCGAGCACCTCGCCGACCGCGCTCACCCCTATTCCTCATCACTGGGTTCAGCGTCCTCGCAATCGCCGGCTTCGGGGCCGGCATGCTGCTAGCTTTCCCCTTCCGCGAAAACGCCCCCAACATCGTCGTACTGGCCGCAGGCACGGCCCTCTCCTGGCGCGTGGCCCGGATAACTCTGCCAGCTTCATCCCAGCCGCTGATCCCCGCCGTTGCCCTTCAGGGCGGCTACGTTATCTGGCTCGCCTTCGGCCTCCTGGTGCTCCGCCGCTGGCTCGGCTTGACGGATGTCGTCGCGCTCCTGGCGGGCCTCTATTGGCTGGGGCACCGCCCCGGCCGCCCACCCGCGATCTATCTGCTGATCGTGCACTGCCTGGCGATCGTGCTTCTGCTGATAGAAGCCACCCACGGCCCAGACCCGGCGGCGCTACTCCCCACGTTCCTGACTCATGCCGCGCTGCGCGTGATAGGTGTCTTCCTCATGCTTCGCGGCCTCAACGTCATCTGGCGCCGCGCCCGCCGCCCCGCTCCGCGCCTTGCCTAGGTACGCCGTGCCTGCCAGTCTGTCAGCGCCTGCCGGTGCGCCTGGAAGGCGATGTTCTCCGGCAGTTGGTCCGCCGCGAACCACCCGGCGTCGCACGCGTCGTCGCCCGCCACCGGCTCTGCTTGTGGGTCGAGCGGCTCGGCGTGATATACCAGCAGGTACGAAGGCTGACGCGGGTCGTCGGTACCGAAGTACGCGCCGAAGAAGCCGGTGAGGCGCACGTCCAGCGCGCACTCCTCATGCGCCTCGCGTACCGCACTGCCCTCGGCGTCCTCGCCGTACTCCACGAACCCCGCCGGCAGCATCCAGCCGCCTGCGTACGGCTCGTGCGCCCGCTGCACCAGTAATACCCCCCCGTCGCGCTCGATCAGCACCGCTGCGCCCAGTGCATTCTTGGCATAGTACACCCAGCCGCAGCGCGGGCACACCGGCCGCCTCCGGCCGCTGCGCTCCTCTTCCGCCATCGGCCCGCCGCACTGCGCGCAGAACCGTGGCCGGCCCGGATCAGGATAGCCGCTGGGGTCCAGCAGTGGGGGCTGACCGGTCATGTGCGGCGCTCCAGTTCCGCCGATCAGCGCGCCGCCGCGCCAGCCAGCTCGCGGCGCCGGGAGACGTACCACCGCAAGCCGAACGCGACGATGGCGACCACCAGAATGACGATCACCACCCGCTGATACTGCTTGATCCAGTCGAGTACCACCGTCCAGTTCTCTCCGAGCACCAGGCCGGCGTAGGTCAGGAGCAGCGTCCACACCGCCGAGCCGACGATCGTGAGCGCCAGGAACGGGAGCAACGGCATGCGCCCCATGCCGGCGGGGATGGAGATCAGGCTACGCACCACCGGGATGACGCGGGCGGTCAGCACGACCCAATAGCCGTAGCGGTTGAAGAATGTCAGCGACCGGTCCAGGTCGGCTTCGGAGAGCATCCAGATCCGCCCGTACCGGCGCAGGAACACGCGCAGCAGTGGCTCTCCGGCGTACTGCCCGACGAAGTACAGGATGATAGCGCCGACGACCGAGCCGAGCGTTCCGGCCACCACCGCGCCCCAGAAGTCCATGCGTCCCTGGCCGGATGCGAACCCGGCGAACGGCATGACCAGCTCCGAGGGGATGGGCGGGAACAGGTTCTCCACGAGCATGATCAGAAAGATCCCCGGGTAGCCCAGCGTTACGATGATGTTCTGGATCACAGATCCAAGGGATTCCAGGGCGTCAGACACAGGTTTCTCCGCAGTACGAATTGGCGGCCTCGTCCACGCGCACCGCGGCGGTCGGCACAGCCTCGGGCGCGAGTCTACCCGCTGGACGCCCACTGGACACCCATGGGCGACCACTGCATGCGGTAGCCTTGCGCCGCTATGACCGAATTACTCTACGGCGCTGTCGAGGGTGGCGGCACCAAGTTTGTGTGCGCCGTGGGGAGGGCGCCGGACGGGATCCTGGCCCGCACCCGCATCGACACGACGACTCCCGGCGAGACGCTGGCTGCCTGCGCCGCGTTTCTGCATGACGCCGCGGGCGGGCGTCCACTGGCGGCGGTGGGGGTGGCGTGTTTCGGACCGCTGGAGCTGGACCGGGGCCGGCCAGAGTTCGGCGCCATGCTGGCCACGCCCAAGCCCGGCTGGAGCGGTGCCCCCATCGTCCGGCCCCTCCAGGAAACGCTCGGCGCGCCGGTCCACCTGGACACCGACGTGAACGGCGCCGCGCTGGCGGAGTGGCTGTGGGGCGCTGCGCAAGGCTGCGACCCGGCGCTCTACCTTACCGTAGGCACCGGCATCGGCGGCGGCGCCGTGGTCGGGAGCCAGACGCTTCGCGGCCTGATGCACCCGGAGATGGGCCACGTCCCCGTGCCGCGCCTCACCTGGTCCGACGGCACACTCGACACATATGCCGGGTTCTGCCCTTTCCATGGATCGTGCCTGGAGGGCATGGCCGCCGGCCCTGCCCTGCTCGGCCGCCTGGGCGCCCCAGCAGACACCGCCGGCCCCGAGCACCCCATCTGGGACCTCGAAGCGGGCTACCTCGCCTTTGGCTTGGCCGCCATGGCGCTGGTGCTCTCGCCGCAGCGCATAGTGCTCGGCGGCGGTGTCTTTCAGCAGGCCCACCTGCTGCCGCGCGTCCGCCGCCGCCTCGCTGATGTGCTCGCCGGCTATGTCCGTCGCGCCGAGGTCACCACCGACCTCGACTCGTACGTGGTGGCCCCGCACTTTGGCCAGGACGCGGGCCTCATGGGCGCCTTCGCGCTTGCGCAGCGGGGATGACCTCACCCCACGAAATACTGCTCCGCCACCTTTCCTGCGAACCGCTCTCCCATCAGTCGGTAGCCTTCCGCGTTGGGGTGCAGCTGGTCCGGCAGTAGACCTGCTTCTTCTGCGTTGAGCAGCTCCAGGCCGCTGACGTAGTGCACGTTGCGGTCGCCCATGCTGCGCAACGCCTCCACAGCACTGGCAACCTCCTCGCGCATGTCCGCCAGCGTGAAGTCCACCTGGTTCTTCCTCTCCTCGCGTGGCGGCGAGTAGATAGGAGACAGCACCACGTACGGCGTATCCGGGTGCTTCTCGCGTACTGTCTGCACGAACCCGATGATCGCCGGCTGAAAGGTGCGCGCGTTCAGGCTGCCGCTGCCATAGATGTTGATGCCGACCTTCATAGAGAGGAAGTCGGCCGGCAGGTCCCGGATCATCCGCGCCACCATCGGGTCCAGGTGGCACTGGCCGCCGTAGCCCAGGCACGTCAAGTGGTAGCCGCGCCGCCGCGCCGCCACCGCCGGCCACGTCTGGCTGGGGCTCGCCGCGGCGCGGCAATGCGTAATCGAGCTGCCGTACGTCACCCAGCGCGGTGCTGACGCATCGTGCCGCTCCAGCGTTGCCCCGTCTGAGAGCTCAAGCGACCGCAGCTGAAAGTGGCCGAACTGCGGCAGCCACAGCTCGATCAGCCGCTCCTGCTTCGGCCCGTGCGCCTGGATGCCGTCAAACCGGAACTGGTCCACACCGCTCAGCGGTGCCGATCCTTGCAGCTCACCATCCACGTACAGGTCCACCGCCGTCGTCTCAGCCTGCGTCACCACCCGGCCCGCCACCAGCGCCGTATCGCTGCGGAACGTCAGCCGCACCCCCGCCGCCATCGCCGCGCGGTCTTGCAGCACGTCCGGCGGGAACAGCGCCAGCTCGTCGTGCGGCAGGCGCCACGGCCGGCTCCACTGCGGCGTGTGTTCCACCGAGATAACGCCCTGCCAGGCGAGCCGCGCATCATCCGCTCGTACGTCCATCGGCCGGATGATACGTTTGCCTCTTCAACTGCACTTCCGCCCAAACGTGCGAGCCACGAAGCCCTCTCTGCGGAGCGGAGAGGGACAGGCCGAAGGCCAGGGTGAGGTCCACGGTTTACAATGCCGCGGAGGAAAAGGAGAGCAGCACATGACCAAGATCGCACTCGTGGGGGCAGGGTCGGCCACGTTCTCGCGCCGGCTGCTGGGAGACATCCTGAGCTGGCCGGAGCTGCGCGACTCCGAGCTCGCGCTGATGGACGTAGACAAGGAACGGCTCGACCTGATCGAGACGCTGGCGAACAAGATGGTCGTGCAGGCGGGCTCCGGTGCCCGCGTTGTCGCCACCACCGACCGTAAACAAGCCCTCGAAGGGGCAGACTACGTCATCTCCACGCTCGCCATCGGCTATGCCTACGAGCCGACGCGACCTGACGTGGCCATTCCGGACAAGTACGGCCTCAAGCAGACAGTAGCCGACACCATCGGCGTCGGCGGCGTCTTCCGCTACCTGCGCACCGCGCCGGCCATGCTGGAGATCGGGCAGGACATGGCGCGCCTGTGCCCGGATGCGCTGTGGCTCAACTACGTCAACCCCATGAACATGCTCATGTGGACGCTGGGCGAGCTGCTGCCCAACCAGAGAATGGTTGGCCTGTGCCACAGCGTGCAGGGCACCGCCGACCGCCTGGCCGGCTTTATCGGCGTTGAGAAGGACGAGCTAGCCTACTGGGTCGCCGGCATCAACCACCAGGCGTGGTTCCTCCAGCTGCGCCACAAGACCTACCGCGGCGAGGACCTCTACCCGCGCCTCTGGCGCGCCATGGACGACGCCGAGACCTACGACAAGGACCGCGTCCGGTTCGAGGTCATGCGTCACTTCGGCTCGTTCGTCACCGAGTCTTCCCGCCACATGTCGGAGTACGTGCCGTGGTTCCGGCGCACCGCCGAGGACTGCGAGCGCTTCACCCCAGCGGTGCCAGCCGGCCAGGCGCTGCGTCCCGGCGAAGTCAGCCAGGCGCCGGCGTCCGGCGGAGGCGGACAGCTGGCGGCGGTGCCTTCGCGCCGCGAGCAGGTCTGGGTAGACGTGCGCAAGCAGATCGCGGGTGAGCTGCCAATTGATATGAAGCGTAGCCGCGAGTACTGTTCCTTCATCATGCGCGCGGTGGAGGCCAACGAGCCGTTCCGCTTCAACGGCAACGTGCCCAACACCGGCCTGATCACCAACCTGCCGCCCGGCTGCAACGTGGAGGTGCCCATCTACGCCGATGGCGCCGGCCTCCACCCCACCTACGTGGGCGACCTGCCCAGCCCGCTGGCCGCCATCAACCGGACCAACGTCAACGTGCAGGAGCTCGCCGTGCGCGGCTTCATCGACGGCGACCGTGCCGCTATCCACCAGGCGTGCCTCATGGACCCGCTCGCCTCCTCCAGCGTGCCCATGGACGACATCACGCGCATGGTGGACGAGCTCTTCGACGCCAACGCCCGCTGGCTGGACCGCTTCTCCGGCTCCGCCCCCTACGCCGGCCTCAAGTCCGCACGCGCAGGGACCAACGGACCCGCCAATGGCCAGGCCAACGGCGCAGCGCACACCCAGGCTGCTGCGGCAACACACTGAGCCGTGGTCTAGCTGCCTGCCAGCGCCACCTCACCGTAGGGCTTCCGGAGCCACGCGCTACTCAAGACGGGGCGCCACGCCAGCCCGCCGGCGGGCTGGCGTGGCGCCGTGCCGCTACGGGCACGCCGCGACACTCCCCATGCCACCACGTCCACGTCCGCGCCACCGATTGCTGCAAGGCAACGTACCTACACCCCCTGCCGGTATAGCGGCACGGCCGCTGCACCGGCAGGGGGTTACTGGAGGGTTAGACAAGACGCGTGGGCGTCGAAGGACGACCTCGGCACGCTGCGCGAACGGGCTAAGCGGCGGTCTCACACCGTCCGTTCGCCCTAGGCGCTGCAGTCCTAGATTATTCGGGATCACCGGACGGCCGCGGATCCTGCGCCATCCCTTGCGGGAAGTATTCGCCCCAGCGCCCGTCCGCTAGCTCCACCGTCGCCCGCGCCGGACGCACGTCCTTGGGGTACTGCGGCTTCATCCGCGCATCGATCACGATCGGCGCGCGGTAGGTCACGTGGTGGCGCACCAGCTCCCGCCCCGCCGGCCACATATCGCCTCCCGGCTCGAACCGCGTAAACGCCGCCCACAGGAAGCGCTCGCTGCTCTCGGCGATCTCCGCGTCGTCCGCCAGCACCACCATCGGCCAGCCGTCCCAGGCGGCGTGCCCCGCGATGCGCTCCGCCTGACGCGGCTCCTCCGCATACGGCCGGCCCCGCACCACCAGGCAGCCAGCGCAGAACGGCCGCGCGGCTGAGACACCCTGCGGCAGCGCCGCTCCGGCCGGCAGCTGGAAAGCGCCCGGCAGCTCGCGCACCGGCTCCCCCAGTCCCATGAGGACCCCCTTGCTGCCCCGGTTGAGCGCCGTGCCGGTGTAATCCAGCGTATCCATCGCCGTCTGGTCGAACACAAACAGGTCGGTCTCGAACCGCGCCCGCGCCAGCACGTGCTCGAACGTTCCCTTGAAGTCGCGTAGGTCGCGCTGCGCGTCTGTGATCAGCAGGAACTTGGTCAGCGAGAGCTGCCCCTCCCCCAGGATGCGGAACGCCGACGCCAGCGCCTCACGCGCGTACCGCTCGTGTACCACCGCCGCCGCCAGCGAGTGGAAGCCTGTCTCGCCGTAGCTCCAGATGTCCCGTACCGACGGCATCACCAGCGGGAAGAGCGGGCTGAGCAGCTCTTGTAGGTAGTCGCCGATGAAGAAGTCCTCCTGGCGCGGCTTGCCCACCACCGTCGCGGGATAGATCGCATCCCGCCGGTGGTAGACCCGCTGCACCTGGAAGACGGGGAAATCGTGCGCCAGCGAGTAATACCCGTAGTGGTCGCCAAACGGCCCCTCGGCGCGCCTCACGCGCGGCGCCACCTCCCCCGCCAGCGCGAACTCCGCCTCCGCCAGCAGCGGGTAGCCGCCCCGCGGGTCCGCAACGCGCGGGATGCGCCCGCCCATCAGCAAGGAAGCAAGCAGCAGTTCCGGCACATTCTCCGGCAGTGGCGCCACCGCCGCCAGGATCAGCGCCGGCGGCCCGCCCAGGAACACCGTGACCGGCAGCGCCCGCCCCTGCTGCTCCGCCGCCGCGTAGTGGAACCCACCGCCCTTCTGGATCTGCCAGTGCATCCCCGTCGTTTGCGCGTCATAGACGTGCATCCGGTACATGCCTAGGTTGTGGCCGTGCCCGTCCGGGCCAGGATGTTCGGTGTACACCAATGGATAGGTCACAAACGGCCCGCCGTCCTCCGGCCAGGACGTGATCGCCGGCAGCTGGTCCAGTCGCGCCGGAGATTCCATCGCCTCCAGCACCGGTCCGCTGCCCCGCTTGGTGAGCCCCACCTTCAGCCCCGCCATGCCAAAGCCGCGGAACGACCACAGCGCCGCCGGCGTGGGTGGCAGCAGCTCGTGCACCGCGCGTACCGCCTGCTTGACGAACTCCAGCGGCCGGCGCCCGAACGCCAGTTCGATCCGCCGCGCCGTACCGAACAGGTTGGTCGTCACCGCGTGCGGGCTGCCCTTGACATTGGTAAACAGCAGCGCCGGCCCACCCGCCGCGATCACCCGCCGGTGGATCTCCGCGATTTCCAGATTCGGATCCACCGGGGCGGAGACCTCCGCCAGCTCCCCCTCCCGTCGCAGCAGCGTCAAGAAGTCGCGTAAGTTTGAAAGCACCATCTGATGGGACTCTACCGGCTCATTCCTGCGCTACCATGCGGCTCAACCACAGTGAGAGGGAACAATTGACCAGTGACCGTATTTGACGTAACGACGCTTCCGGAGCTGCCCCAGAAGCTGCGTGGCAAGGTGGCTATCGTCACCGGGAGCGCGCGCGGACTGGGGCGCGCCTACGCGCTGCGCCTGGCGCGGTTAGGCGCCGACGTGGTGGTGAACGACCTGGACCTGCGCGCCAACCGCGAGTACGACGAGGACCTCACCCCCGGCTGCGTGACCGTGGTGGACGAGATCCGCACGCTCGACCGTCGCGCGCTGGGCATCGAGGCGGACGTGACCGACGCCACCCAAGTACAGGCCATGGTCGATCGGACCATCAAGGAGCTGGGCAGCGTGGACGTGCTGGTCTGCAATGCCGGTGGAGCACTGTTCCGGGGCAACTCCAACGCCAGCGAGATGCCCATGGAGACCTTCCACAAGATGATGGACCTCAACCTGAACGGCACCATCCACGCCTGCCAGGCGGTGGCGCCCCAGATGAAGTCCCAGAAGTCCGGCAAGATCGTCACCGTCAGCTCCCAGGCCGGCCTGCGCTCGCAGGGCGGTGGCGGCGGCACCCCCTATGCCGTTGCCAAGGCCGCCATCGCCCACTACACCCGCAAGCTCGCCGACGAGCTAGGCCCCCACAACGTCACCGTCAACTGCATCGCCCCCGGCTGGATCCTCTCGTCCCGGGCAGTTGCCGGCGGACGTGCCACCCCCGAGTCGCGCGCTCGCCTGGAACAAGAGATCGCCCTCAAGCGCCTAGGCGAGCCCGAAGACTGCGCCAAGGTGGTGGAGTTCCTCTCCACCGACCTCTCAGACTACGTCACCGGCCAAATCATCCCCATCTGCGGCGGCGTCTGCATGTTCTGACCTTTACCAGCGATGTCAGCAGCACAACCCCGTTCTGACGTCAGCACAACGACCTCGTTCCGATGTCAGCACCATGTCTCCGTTCGCCCTGAGCTTGTCGAAGGGCCAGCACCACGACACCGTTCGACCCAAGTGTTGCGAGCGATGTCAGCGCCACGATACCGTCTGCCCGGAACGGGACATGCGACGTCAGCACCACGATACCGTCCGCCCTGAGCTTGTCGAAGGGCGTCCTCCGGTGGCTGCTTAGAGAGTATTCGTATGGCGTTCTGGGTCTACCTGCTTCGCTGTGCCGATGGCTCGTACTACACCGGACACTCAGACGACCTGGAGAGACGCATCGGCCAGCATAATGCAGGAGCGATACCTGGCTACACCTTGGACCGGTTGCCAGTGAAACTCGCATGGTGCGAGCAGTTTGAGTCGAGGTATGAGGCGCTTACACGCGAACGCCAGATCAAGGGCTGGTCACGTGCCAAGAAGGAGGCACTGATCGCCGGGGATTGGGAACGGATCTCCGTTCTCAGCCGCTCACGCACCCAGAAGTAACCCGCTGATCCACCATCGCCGTTCGCCTGGCTCACCCTTGCGGGTCGCCGGAGCCGCCGCCGTTCGCCAGAGGCGCCGCCGTTCGTGGTGAGCTTGTCGAACCACAGCTCAACACTAGACCGACAGAGGCCCTTCGAGCCTGTCCTGAGCCCAGCCCAAAGGCCCGGGGTGAACGGAGCTGGCGCACCGACGGTGCTGACGGTGCTCTCGGACCGATCGCCGATCGTCACCCTATTCTGAGCTACCAGTTGGTGAAGCCGCCGTCGTCGCGGTGCAGCAACGGCCGGGTCACGCCCCCCGGCTGATACGGCAGCTTGCGCGCCGCCTCGCGGTCGAACTCGATTCCCAGTCCCGGCTTCGTCGGCGGCAGCAGGTACCCGTCTTCCCATTTCACCTGCTCCGGCACCGCGTTGGTCATGACGCGGCCCGGCATCTGAGGCTGCTCCATCACGCCAACATTGCTGGTAGCCAGGTTCAGATGCAGGCACGCCGCGCTGCTCACCGGTCCCAACGGGTTGTGGGTGGCCAGCTTGATGTAGTGCGTCTCGCACCACCCTGCCACCTTCTTCGACTCCGACAGCCCGCCGCAGATGCACAGGTCGATCCGCGCGTAGTCGATCAGGTCTTCGTCCACGAACTGGCGGAACGCCCATTTGCTGGCGAACTGCTCCCCCGCCGCCAGCGGCACGTTCACGTGCTCGCGCAAGTACCTGAAGCTGTTGGGGCTCTCCGAGCGAATGGGGTCTTCAATAAAGAAGGGCCGGTACTGCTCCACCGAGCGGCACAGCACGATGGCGTCGGCCGGGTCAAGGCGCGTGTGGGCGTCGTAGCAGATCTCCACCTTGTCGCCCAGCGCCTTGCGGACCGCCTCGAACATCGGCGCCGCCTCGCGCACCGCCTCGCCCGGCTCGAAGCGATCGTTCTCACCCAGGTTCGGGCTGAAGCGCACGAACTTCCAGCCCTCCTCGTACAGCCGCGTGCAGTTCTCCACCAGCCGCTCCGGCGTGCGACCGCCGGTGTGCGGGTAGCAGACCACCTTGTCGCGCACCCGTCCGCCCAGCAGCTGATACACCGGCACGCCCAGCGCCTTGCCCATGATGTCCCACAGTGCAATGTCGATCGCCGCCAGCGCGCTGCCCGCGATGTTGTCGTGCGGGAAGAAGAACCCCCGGCTCATGCGCTGCCAGTGGTGCTCGATGCGCAGCGGGTCCTCGCCCACCAGGATGGAGGCATAGTCGTCACACACCGCCTTGATGGCGTGCGCCCGCCGCGTCAGCCCTGCTTCGCCCACCCCAAAGATTCCCTCGTCGGTGTCCACCACCACGAAGACGCAGTTCCGCCCGTCCTGCACGGGCAAGCACTCGATGCCGGTAATCTTCATTGCGGCGCGAGTGTACCCGCCGGTTCACCCACTGGCTGGCCCTCTGGCAGCGCCGCCAGGTCTTCGTAGGATGCGAGCTGCACCTGCTCCCAGCTGAGCCCGAGCGCGCCGAACGCCTCCAGCGATGGCACCCAGCGCCGCCGGCCGCCCTGCACCAGGTACACCCGCTCGTCCGGCCCCTTCAGCACCGCCCCCTCGCGCACGTCCGCGCGGCGCGTGACCGCGCGCCAGACGCCGCGCACCGGGAAGAACACCAGCGGCGCACGTCGCACCTCCGGCGTCACCGTGCTGACGTAGACCGGCCGGCTCCCAAACGCCTCAGCGGCCCGCGCGGCGCACGCGGCTCCGTCACCCGCCGTCACCGACACGTCCTGCCGCACGCCGTCCACTCGCTGGGCGTACCACCACAGCGGCGCCACGCTGCGCTCCACGCAGATGGTGGCATCACGCTCCAGCTCCTGGAGGTTCAGCACCGCCAGGCTCTGATACGTCTCGCCCTGCGCCAGCTGCCGGCCGGCGCCAAACGCCTGGCCCGACAGGACAATGGCAAGTACGCCCCCGACCATTGCCGCCAGGTGCGCCTCGCGCCGGCCACGCCACCGGACCCACAGCAGCGCCGGCACCACTGAGACCGCAACCAACGTCACACCCGCCAGGGCAGGCAGCGCGTTCGCCCACCAGGCGGGCGTGCCCAGCGGCATGACGCGCACCAGCGCACCAGGCAAGCGGGTGGCGATTGTCGGCCCATCCATATCTGGAGCGCGCAGCGCGTGCGCCAGCACGTGCAGGCCCCATGCGTTAGACGGCAGAGGATCGGCTGAGACGCGTGGCAGCGCCGCGGCCGCCCAGATCAGCGCCAGCGCCGCGGGCGCCGCCCACAGTGGCAGTGACGGCCACGTGTAGCGGAAGCGGTGGATGCGCGCCTTCATCGGGTCCGCGTCCGCCGCCGTCATCCCAGGGGCGCGGGCGCTTTGCCACGCCAGCCCCAGCCACGGCAGCCCCAGCGTTGCCGGGCCGAAGTCGGTGCGCATCGTCACCAGCAGCCAAATCGTCAGCAGGTGCGGCACGCCTGCCCGCGCGACGTAGGCCAGCCCGATCGCCAGCACGTAGAGCACATAGCGCACGTGGAACACCGGCATGGTCAGCGCGTGGGTCAGCCCCACCAGCAGCAGCGCGCGCTCCAGCCACGGATCACGCGCGAAGAGCACCGCCACGGCCAGCAGCGCCCCCGCCATCACCAGCGAGTTGTACGGCCGGACCGCCTCCAGCCACACGGCGCCCTGCCCGCCAACGTCCAGCCAGCGCCACAGCAGCGGCGTCTCCGTAGTAAGGCGCTCCGCGATGTGCCCACGAATGGCCCAGTCGAACGCCACCGGATCGCGCAGGAAGAACGGCAGGCAGATGGCCCCCACCGTGACGCCAGCGCGAAACGTAAAGCGCGCCGCGTCCGTCCAGCTGTGCCGCGCGTAGTGCAGCATCCACGGCAGCGCCAGCAGCGCCGTTTCGGTTCGCGTCGCCAGCGCCAGTCCCAGCAGCACCCCCGCCTGCGCCGGCCGCTCGCGCCGCCACAGCGCCGCCAGCACGAACGCCGTGGCGATGCTGGTGAAGTGCGATTCGGGCGGCGAGATGCGTTCCGGCAGCCACAGCAGCGACAGAGTTGCCAGGAAGAACGCCGCCGCGACCAGTGCTGGCAGCCTTGCCTGTCTTGAGCCTGCGTACCCCCACGCGATCACGTAGAGCAGGGCCGTCGCCACCGCCTCGAACGCGTAGTTGAGCAGGTGATACGCCGCGGTGTACGAGCCGCCCGTGGTGAGCGCCAGCCAGTTGAACGGCGCGTACAGGATGGGGCCGAGTGGCGGGTGCGCGTACGGGTACGCGTGGATGTAGCCGTTGTGGTACAGGTCCAGCCACTGGCCCCACGTGAAGATGGTGGTCGCCACGCGCGAGTTGTTGAGCAGGTCCCCGGTGTGGCCGTGCGTCACGTACGGCACGCGCAGCACGAGCCCAATCGCCAGCACCAGCAACAGCGGCCAGTGCACCCCCAGCGCTGCTACCGCGGCTCGCGTTTGCAGGCGCGCCGTGCCGCCCGCGCCGCGTGGCACTGCCACCGGCGCCGGCACGAGCACGGGCCGCGAGACGGGCGGAGCCGGCGTGGATGCGGCCATTACACCAGGAACGTTCGATTCTCGCACGCCGTTCCCTTCGTAGACTTACGGCATGCACACGCACCGCGGAGCACAGGCGAAGGTGACCACACGATGACCGGGCGGCTGGCAGGCAAGGTGGCGATCGTCACCGGAGCGGGAACTGGAATCGGCAGGGGCATTGCGCTGGCGTTTGCACGTGAAGGGGCCGCCGTGGTGGTGGCCAACCGCAACGAGGAGCGCGGCCACGAGACGGCCCGGCTCATCGCTGATTCCGGCGGCCGTGGGCTGTTCCAGCGCACCGATGTCACTCGCGAGGCCGACTGCGCCGCGACCGTACGTGCAGCCGTGAGCCACTTCGGTGGTCTGCACGTGCTCGTGAACAACGCCGGCATCTTCCCGCGAGCCACTGTAGAAGAAACCACCGAAGAGCTGTGGGACCGGATCTTCGCCACCAACCTGCGTGGCCCATTCTTCACCTGCA
>CADCTC010000149.1:0-16776 GCA_902805635.1 uncultured Chloroflexota bacterium | reverse complement strand
GCACGCCGTACCCGCGATGCGTCAGGCGGGCGGCGGCAGCATCGTCAATATCGGCTCCACCAACCAATACACCGGACTCCCCAACCTGTTCGCCTACTCTTGCGCTAAGGGCGGGCTGCTGACGCTGACTCGCAACTTGGCCCGCTCACTGGCTCCCGACCGTATTCGCGTCAACATCGTCAACCCGGGCTGGGTGATCTCCGAAGGTGAAGTCGTCGTCCAGTCGGACGAGGGGCACGACGCCGCCTGGCTGGCTGAGATGGGCCGCCGGCAGCCTTTGGGACGCCACCAGTTGCCCGAAGACGCCGCCATGGCCGCCGTCTTCCTGGCCAGCGACGAAGCCACCCAGGTCACGGGCACCGAGCTCAACTGCGACGCCGGCCGGTCCATGCCAGGCCAGGCCGCCGGCGCCCCCGGCACCATTCAGATCAACACACCCAACGCCGAATGAGCCCGCTCGACCTCTTCAACCCAGCCAACTACAACCCACTCGACCCGCAGACGATGCTCGGCATCGTCGATCCGCAGCGCCTGCTCGACGCCGCGGCATCTTTTCCGGGCGGTGCAGCGGCGCTGGTCTTCGCGCTGTTCTGGGCTCCGGTGGGACCAGGCATCCCCGCCGGAGTGCTGCTGGCACGCCACGCCGAGCTCAATCCCGCGCTGACCTTTGCGCTCTACACCCTGTCGGACGTCCTAGGCGCATTCGTCTGCCACCCCTGGTTCTCGTTCCTGCGCCACGTCGCCAGCCGCGTGCCGGTCCTGCGCGCGCTCGGCCAGCGTCTGATGAAGCTCGCTCTGATCGGCACGCGGCCGCCGCGGGTCGAGGACCTGAGGGACGGCGCGAAGGGAGTCTTCCCGGCGCTCTTCCGCATTGGGACGATTGGCTTTGGCGTAGACGTCTATACCGCCGGCATGCTCGTCGCCGGGCTGCCGGTGCCGCGTGTGGCGGGTTGGCTCGCCGCCATCGCCGGCGACTTGATCTGGTTTGCCCTGCTCCTCGCCACAAGCATGGCGACCGCCACCGTTACCGAGGACGACCGCGTCATTGCGGTCGTGATGTTGGTAGCCATGATCGTCATCCCGCAGGTCGCTAAGCGCTTCATCCCCGCGCTACGCGATCCCGCTCCCACCCCCGGCAATTGGCGTCCGCGACGAGCTTACGGGCTTACCCGCGCCGTTCGGACCATTCCTGACGCATGATGCGCTGCATGCCGTCCTCGTCTAGCTCGATGCCAAGCCCGGGCCCCTGCGGCACCGCCACACAGCCGTCGGCGTCGAGCACGAACGGGTCCTTGAGGAACCCGTCGCCGATTACGGTGCGGCCGTCCACGCGGCGGCAGTTGACCTCGTTGTGCTCCTGCACCAGGAAGTTCGGGATCGCGGCATCAAGCTGGATGGAGGCGGCGATGGCGATGGGGCTGAGTGGGCAGTGAAGTGCCACCTCGGCGTAGGCCGCCTCGGCGATCGCCGCAATCTTCTTGCACTCGGTGATGCCGCCGGCGTGGCAGATGTCGGGCTGCACCACCGCCAGCAGGCCCTTCGCTAGCGCGTCGAAGAACACCCACTTGCCCATCCAGCGCTCGCCCGCGGCCACCGGCGCCGTCGTGCCCGACTGGCGCACCATCTGCTCCAGCACGTCCACTCGCTCGATCGGCATCGGCTCTTCGATGAACAGCGGCCGCAGCGGTGCCAGCGCGCGCAGCAGCTGCGTGCCCACGGCCGCCGTCGGATTGTGGATGTCGATCGCCACGTCCACTCCAGGCCCAGCCCCTTCCTTGGCGGCCGCGAACCGCTCCACCACGTCGTCCACCCGGTAGGTACCGCGCAAGTCCTCGCCCGTCCCCAAGTGCACCTTGATTGCCCGAAAGCCCCACTCCTGCACCAGCACGCGCGCGCCCTCGAAATAGTCCGCCGCCTCTGCCCGGCGGCGCTGCCCGTTGGCCGCTCGTGGTGCACCCCCAGACCGGTACGGCAGTCCCGGCTCCACCGAGTGCGGCGGCCCACCGCCCGCGGCGTGATACATCTTGATCCGGTCGCGGACCGGGCCGCCCAGCATGCGGTGGATGGGCTGGCCCGCCAGCTTGCCCGCCACGTCCCACAGCGCGATGTCGATCCCCGAGATGGCGCTCATGGTCACCGCGCCGCCGCGGTAGCCGCTGACGCGGTACATCGCGTCCCAGTGCTCTTCCACCCGGCGCGGGTCCTTGCCCACGAGCAGCGGCTCCAGCCGCATCACTTCAGCGATGACCGCCTCCGGGTGTCCCTCCAGGTACGGCTCTCCCAGCCCGTGTACCCCCTGATCGGTGTGCAGCATGAGCCATACCCAGCTGGGCGGCACTTTCAGAATCTCAAAGCGCGTGATCTTCATGCTGGCGGCAGTCTACCGGCCGCCTCACTCAATACCCGCTCCGTGTTGCCGGTTTTCCTCTCCGCGAGAGTCTAATAAGTAGAGGACCAGCAGCAAACCCATCTCCAGTCCACGCGCGCCGCACCGCACATACCGAAAACCGTGTGACGCGGGACACAAATGGACACAAATCGACACAACGATCGCCGTCACAATTCATCAGGCCCCACAGCCAGCGCCCGACAAATGCGGTCGAAACCCGACGGCTGCGCTGCCACGCGCCTGGACACGCCGTGGCATGGCCCGTACCATGCGCCGGCATGAGCTCCGAACGGCAGAGACTCGAGACCGATCCCACGTCGTGGCGCCGTTGGGGGCCTTACCTGGCCGAGCGTGCCTGGGGCACCGTGCGTGAGGACTACAGCGCCGACGGCAGCGCCTGGACCTCCTTCCCCCACGACCACGCCCGCTCGCGCGCCTACCGCTGGAACGAGGACGGCCTGCTCGGCATCTCCGACGACCTCCAGCGCCTCTGCTTCTCGCTCGCCCTCTGGAACGGGCGCGACCCGATCCTCAAGGAGCGGCTGTTTGGGCTGAACGGCCCCGAGGGCAACCACGGCGAGGACGTCAAGGAGTGCTACTGGTACCTCGACTCCACGCCCAGCCACTCCTACATGCAGGCGCTCTACCGCTACCCGCAGCGCGCCTTCCCCTACGAGCAGCTCGTGGCGGAGAACGGCCGCCGTGGGCGTGACGCGGCCGAATTCGAGCTGTGGGACACCGGCATCTTCGAGGGCAACCACTTCTTCGACGTAACGGTGGAGTACGCCAAGCGCACCGCACGCGACGTCCTGATCCGCATCACCGCCACCAACCACGGGCCGGACCCGGCGGCGCTGCACCTGCTGCCCACCTTGTGGTTCCGCAACACCTGGTCCTGGAGAGACCAGACGAGTAAGCCATCGCTGCGCCGCCTGGACGACTCAGGCAGCGCCGCCGTGGTCGAGGCGGAGCACCACTCGCTGCGCCAGTACCTGTGGCTGATCGACTCCCCCGACGACCTGCTCTTCACCGAGAACGAGTCGAATGCCGAGCGACTGTGGGACTTCCCCAACGGCACGCCGTACGTGAAGGACGCCTTCAATCGCTGCGTCGTGGAGGGCGAGCGCGGCGCCGTCAACCCGGAGTACACCGGCACGAAGGCGGCGGCGCACTTCCAGCGCACCTTGGCTCCGGGCGAGGCATGGACGGTGCGGCTGCGCCTGGTGCGCACTGGGGAGGACCGCGAGACCGAGCGCGCCGCCGGCGCTTTCGACCAGTTCGACGAGACGTTCGCCCGCCGCCAGCTCGAGGCCGACGAGTTCTACGCCGCCATCCAGCCGGAGACGCTGAGCGAAGAGGAGCGGCGCGTCCAGCGCCAGGCGTTCGCCGGCATGCTGTGGAGCAAGCAGTTCTATTACTTCGACGTGGAGCGCTGGATGGACGGCGACCCCGGCCAGCCCGCGCCGCCGCCGGGACGCAAGAAGGGGCGCAACCGCGAATGGCGCCACCTCAACTGCGCCGACGTTATCTCGATGCCCGACAAATGGGAGTACCCGTGGTTCGCCGCCTGGGACCTGGCGTTCCACTGCATCCCGCTGGCGCTGGTGGACAGCGGCTTCGCCAAGGCGCAGCTGCTCCTACTGCTGCGCGAGTGGTACCAGCACCCCAACGGCGACGTGCCCGCCTATGAGTGGGCGTTCGGTGATTCCAACCCGCCGGTGCTGGCCTGGGCCGCGCTGCGCATCTATCACATGGACCGGGTGCAGCGCGGCGAGCCCGACACCAAGTTCTTAGAGAAAGCCTTCCACAAGCTGTTGCTCAACTTCACCTGGTGGGTCAACCGCAAGGACTCGGAAGGCAACAGCATCTTCGAGGGCGGCTTCCTGGGGCTGGACAACATCGGCGTCTTCGACCGCTCGGCGACGCTGCCCAGCGGCGGCCACCTGGAGCAGAGCGACGGCACCAGCTGGATGGCCATGTTCTCGCTCAACATGATGGCCGTCGCGCTTGAGCTGGCCACCACCAACTCCACCTACGAGGACATAGCCACCAAGTTCTTCGAGCACTTCCTGCGCATCGCCGCCGCCATGAACGCCATGGGTGAGGACGACGTGGCGCTGTGGGACGACGGCGACGAGTTCTTCTACGACATGCTGCACCTGCCGCAGGGCAACTCTGTCCGCCTGCGCGTGCGCACACTGGTCGGCCTGATCCCGCTGCTGGCGGTGGAGACGATCGAACCCGGACTCCTGGAGCGACTGCCGGGATTCAGAGGGCGGCTGGAATGGGTGCTGGAGCACCGGCCCGACCTGGCGTCGCTGGTCTCGCGCTGGGCCGAGCCCGGCCGCGGCGAGCGCCGCCTGCTGGCACTGGTGCGCGGCCACCGCATGAAGTGCCTGCTGCGCCGCGCGCTGGACCCGGCCGAGTTCCTCAGCGACTTCGGCATCCGCTCTCTGAGCCGCACCCACCTGGACCAGCCATACGTGCTGCAGCTGGACGGCGCACGCTACGAGGTGCGCTACGACCCCGGTGAATCGACCAGCGGCATGTTCGGCGGCAACTCCAACTGGCGCGGACCGATCTGGTTCCCCATCAACTACTTGCTGGTTGATTCGCTGCGCGAGTTCCACCGCTACTACGCCGGCGACTTCCAGGTGGAGTGTCCCACCGGCTCTGGACAGCTGCTCAGCCTGCGCGAGGTGGCGGACGACCTGGCGGCGCGCCTGACCCGTCTCTTCCTGCCCGGTGCCGACGGCGCGCGCCCGTTCAACCGCGCCCACCCCTACGCCAACGACCCGCTCTGGCGCGACCTGGTGCTCTACCACGAGTACTTCCACGGTGACTCCGGTGCCGGCCTGGGCGCCACCCACCAGACCGGCTGGACCGGCCTGGTGGCCGCCCTGCTCCAGCTCCTGGGCGAAGAGCGCCGCCTGCTCCAGCCCGACGCCGACGTCCCCGCCGCCCCCCGCCTGATCGCCAGCCTGGGACTATAGGGACGCGCCACTTAGTAACACGCTTGGTAGAGCGCGACGATCTCTTCGGCGGTAGCCGTGCGGGGGTTGTTGGCGGGGCTGCCGCTGGCGATGGCGTCGGCGGCCATTTGCATGACGACTTCGTCGAAGCGGTGGCGCGGCACGCCGAGCCCGCCGAGCGACGGCACTTCGAGGTCGCGGCACAGATCGGCAATTGTCTCGGCGGCGAGGCGCGCGCCGTCTTCGGGCGATGCGCCGGCGCCGCCGAGCGCCAGTGCCACATCCCGATACCGTGCCGGCGCGGCGGGGGCGCTGAATGCGCTCACCCGGGCGAGCAGCACGGCGTTGGCCAGACCGTGGGGCACGTTGAAGTAGGCGCCCAGCGGGCGCGCCATGCCGTGCACGAGCGCCACCGACGCGTTGCAGAAGGCGATGCCCGCCTCCAGCGCGGCGAGCGACATCTCGGCGCGCGCTTCTGGGTTGTCCGGCTCCCGGTACGCGGTGCGCAGCGACCCGCCGATGCGGCGGATGGCGGAGAGAGCCAGCGAGTCGCTCAGCGGCTGGGCGCGTTTCGAGACGTACGCCTCGACGGCATGGGTCAACGCGTCGATGCCGGTTGAGACGGTGTAGCGCGGCGGCAAGCCGAGCGTCAGGTCGGGATCGACGACGGCGATGTCCGGCAGCACCTCCCAGCTGGAGATCAGCATCTTGCGGTCGCGCGCCTCGTCGGTGGCCGCCAGGTAGCGCGTCACCTCGCTGCCGGTGCCGGCGGTTGTGGCTATGCAGACCAACGGCGTCGCGCGCGGCGGGACCTTGTCCGCGCCCTCATACGCCGGCAGCGGCTCCACGCCGCCGGCCAAGATGGCAACCCCCTTGGCCGAGTCCATCGGGCTGCCGCCGCCCAGGCCCACCACTACGTCTGCGCCGCTGGCCCTGTACGCCGCAAGCGCCGCGTCGATCATGCGCACCGTCGGCTCAGAGGGGATGGCGTCGAACACCGTCACGGCGAGCCCGGCGCCTCGCAGCCGCTCCAGCGCCATGGCCACGCTGCCCACGGCGAGCACCCCCGGATCGGAAACCACGAAGGCGTGCCGGTACCCGCGGCTGCGCAGCACAGCACCCACACCGGTGGCGCTGCCCGATCCAGTGAGCACGACCGAAGGCACCCGGAACTCTCTCATGGCAGACCGATGCTACCGTGTTACCGTCCAACCTATGAACGTGAACGTCTTCATCCGGGAGATCGTCGTCCACGATACCAGCGATCCAGGTGACGGTGACGGCGAGTACGATGTCGTCTTCGCCGCCTATCCAGAGGGAGACGGCTCGGCGATGAAGGTCACGCCGCGCTGGACCAACACCGTGCGGCGGGCCGAGTCGTACGAAGTCCTCCACTGGCTGGGACCGTTCGACGTGCCGCCGGCGGTGAACCTGGTCCTCGTGGCCGGTGGGCGCGAACACGATCTCGTCGGGACCGATCGTCTGCAGGGCGGCGTGGCGTACCTCAACAGTAGGGATCACCTCGGTGCCAGCCGCTGGTGGCGCACCACTAATGGCAAGCACTTTGACTTCACGTTTACTGTGACGCCCGCCGAGGAGCAGCACGCCGGACGGCCGCCCTACACGGGCCAGGTCGGCGAGATCCAGCCGGCGCCCGGACCCGGGACTCTCACCGCCGCCGACTATCCACCTGGGCTGGAGTAGCTGTCGCACCAATCCAGACCTGGCAGCCAGGTTCGTATAGTGCAACGTAGGGGGCGGACCAAACACCGATGCGGAGGACAGTGGAGCAGTGATGAATCCCAAGCTGCACAAGTACATCGAGAAGCTCGACCCGACCCAGAGCTACCTGGTCACCGAGTTCGTCGATAACTATGAAGATGGCGTCATGCGGCGCCGGGACCTGGTGGAGCGCGTCTACAGCATTACAGGCAGCGTTGCGGTCGCCGCCAGCACGCTGCTGGCGCTGGGCGTCAAGCCGGCATTTGCCGATCCGCTGGCCTCCGGGAACGCGGCGCCGCCCGCGCAGAGCGGCCCGATGAGCCCGTTCACCGTCGCCGAGAACGACCCGGCCATCACTGCCGGCCCGGTGACGTATCGCAGCAGCGACGGCGCCACGATCCAGGCGTACTGGGCGCGTCCAAGCGCAGCCGGCCGCTATCCGGCAGTGCTAATCTGCCACGAGAACGCCGGCACTTCCGAGCACTTCCGGGACATTACCCGCCGCTTCGCGAAGCAGGGCTACGTCGCGCTGCACCCGGACCTGCTCTCGCGCCGCGGCGGCACCGACGCTGTGCCGGCCAATGAACGTGGCGGCGCGCTCACTGGACCCGGCGCCACCGAGCAGTTCGTAGAGGACTTCCGCGCCGCCATGACGTTCCTGCGCCAGCAGTCATTCGTCGCCGGTGACCGGATCGGCATGACCGGGTACTGCTACGGCGGCGGCATGACCTGGAACGTGGCGATCAAGGAGCCAACCCTGCGCGCAGCGGCCCCCTACTACGGCACCACCGCCTACCCCAACGAGGTGGGCAACATCCGCGCGGCCGTGCTGGGCGTTTACGCCGGCAACGACGAGCGGGTCAACATGCAGATCGACAATAACCGCTCGCAGCTGCAGGCCAACGGGCGCACCTTCCGCATCAACGTGTACCCGGATTCACCACACGGCTTCTTCAACGACACGCGCCCGATGACCTATACCGAGGTCGCGGCCACCAATGCCTGGCGTGACACCTTGGCCTGGTTCAACACCTATCTTCGCGCCGGCGCCCTGCCCCAAACGGGCGATGCCGAGACGGTCGAGGAAGAGGTAATCGAGGAGTAGCCTCCCACTCAGACTCAGAATCCGGGACCATCGCCGTCCGCGGGCTGCTGCCTGGCGGGACGGCGTGGGCCCTGGGAGCTTAGGCCGGCCAGGCCGCCAGGCCGCCCACCCATGCCGGTGACCTGCTCGGCGTTCGTGAGTGCCGAGCGGGCCCGCGCCAGCTGTGCCGCCCGGAACTGCGCCTCCGTCATCCCTTCGGGCACATCGGGCGGCGGGGGCACGTCTGGCTCCGGCACATCCTCGCCACGGAAGAGCTCGTCCGGCTCTTCCTCCTCCTCGAATGGGGGCGGCTCGTCGCGCGGTGCCCGCGCCGGGCCGCTACCGCGCGGCGGAGGCGTCTGTGCCGCAGCCGGGGGAGCGCCGGGGGGCCGCGCGGGCGAACTGCCCGCATCGCGCCCCGCTTGACCGCCATCACGCCCGGCGGTCAGCCCTGGTTGCGGCCGAGCCGCCGGTGTGCGTCCGGCAGTCGCGGATGCCGCCGCTGCTCCGGTCATCCCGCTTTCGCCGGTTGAGCCCTGCGCTCTCGTCGCGTTACCCGCTGTTCCGTCGTCAAGGAGCAGCAGGTAGCGGGTGGCGCTTGGCTCCAGCTGGAGGTCCTGGCCAGTGGGAGCGCCGTCGCGGATGGCGCGCGCCACGTGCTGGCGCATGCGCTGCTCCAACTGGTCCATCTCGGCATAACTCTCGAAGGCGAACTCCACCTCTAAGTCCGGGTCGCCCGGATTGCGGGTCTCCACGAAGAGGTAACGCCCACGTGGATAGCCCACCTCGGCGGCGGCCACGTCCAGCCCCTGCAGCGCCGCCAGCACCTCGCGCCGCTTCCCCGGCTGGCACCGATAGCTCTTACGAACGACGACCTTGGGCATCGCTTCTCAACCGCCCCTTCCAAGGGATTGTAGATGCCGAGCGGGACCGACGTGCTAGCATCGCCAGATGGGAGAGAGCACTAACACAGGCGCGCGGATTGCCGTGATTGGCGGGGGCGCCATCGGAGCCATCTGGGCGGCGGGACTGGCGCAAACAGGCAACGACGTGCTGGTGGTTGACGTGGCGCCGGACGTGGTGGAGGCCATCTCCACCCGCGGCTTGATCGTGGAGACCGCGGCGGGAGAGCAGCCCGCGGTGCCGGTGCGCGCCGTCGGCCAGCCGGAGGGTGAGAGTCCGGCGGACGTGGTGTTCTTCCTGGTGAAGGCGCACCAGACCGCCGCGGCCGTCGAGCTGACGCGACCCCTGGTGGACCCGCGGACTACCGTGGTGACCCAGCAGAACGGCTGGGGCAGCGCCGACCTGCTGGCCCGCCTGCACACACCTGATCAATTGGTGGTGGGCGTGACGTACCACTCCGCCAGCGCGGCTGGGCCCGGCCACACGCGCCACACCGGCCGCGGGCAAAGCTTTGTTGGACCATACGTACATGGCGGAGACATCGCGCGCGCTAAGCAAGTCGGAGCGCTGCTCAACGCCGCCGGCATCGAGACGACGGTGACGGCGCAGGTGAAGACAGAGATCTGGAAGAAGCTGGTCCTCAACTGCGCGACGCTGCCGACCGCGGCGCTCACGCGCCTGACCGCAGGCGAGCTCGGCCAGCCGGGGCCGGTACTGGACCTGCTGGACGCCATCGCCGCCGAGGCAGTGCAGGTGGCGCGCGCGCAGGGCTACGAGATCGACCACGCCGAGCGCGTGGAGCGCATCCATGCCATCCTTCAGAACGGCGGTAACGGGAAACCCTCCATGCTCCAGGACGTGGAGAGCGGCCACAAGACCGAGATCGAGGTGATCAACGGCGCGGTGGTGCACGCCGCGACCGAAGCCGGGATCGACGTGCCGCTCAACCGCGCGATGCTCTCCCTGGTGAGCGCAATGGAACGCTCCTACCTCGGCAAGCTCGAACCCAGCTCCGAGGTGCACCTGCGTCCGCCCATGACCTACGGCGAGCCACCCGCCGCGGGCCACGAGCCGGGAGCGAAGCGCAGCGCCTGACGACCGGGCTCCGGCTCCTTACCACTGCACGATCACGGGCGTCCCGACCACGGTCCACCCAAATAGCTGGCGCGCCGCGGCGTAGGGCACGTTTACGCAGCCGTGAGTACCGGTGAAGTTGCCGCCTGGCGTGCCCATGCTGGTGTTGGAGCCAGGGCCAAAGTTGCCACGCCACGGCGCGTCGTGGATGAAGAAGCCGCCGTCGGCAAATAGCATGGCGAAGCTGGACTGCGCGTCGGCGTACCAGAACGGGTGTCCCCTGGGCCACGGCGAACGGAACGTGAACGGCGCCTGGCGCGTCATGATCTCGAACGTGCCCGCCGGCGTCCACGTCTGGGGGCCGCCGGTAGTCACCAGTGTGTGCAGCGCAACGCGCTCCCCGTCATAGGCCGTCAGCGTCTGCCGGCTGAGTGAGACGACGATGCGTTTGTTGGTCACCGACACGCGATCAAGTAGCGTCTGCTTGACGGCGCCCGTGCGGTCGGTAGCCGTCAGGCTCAGGCGGTAGGCGCCGGGCGCCACCACCTCGCCGGCCCCATCGCGGCCGTCCCACTCCAGGCGCACTTCACCCTGCTGCGCGCCCAACGCGTACGTACGGACGGGAATGTCTGCGCCGGCCGCGCCGGCAGCCGGCAGCACGTGCACCGTCACATCGGCCGGCTTGCTGAGCGTGAAGCTGACCGGAAGCGTCGCGTAGCCGGGATTGGACGCCGTGGTGCGATAGGTCACGCCGGAGAAGGTGAGCGGCGCGGTATCGACTACGAACGAGGCGGCGGCGGGCTCACCCCACTGGCCCCAGCGGTCCAGCGCGCGGACCCGCACGTGCCACTCGCCGTCTTCGGGCAGCTCCAGCACCGCCGCCGCCTCAGCAGCGTTCGGCTCCGCCGGCAGCGCCAGCTCCGGCTCACGGCCGACGGCGTAGGCATAGCCGACGATGGCACTGCTATCACCAGCCGGCGTCCAGGCGAGCGAGACTTGGCGCTGCCCCAGCACGCCGTCGTTCGGCAGCGCCGCCATGCTCGGCGGCGGTGGCGCTGCGGGTGGCGCGGCCGGGCGTGGCGCCGGCGCCACGGGAGCGGGCACCGCGGGGCCCGCCGGCGCCGCCTGGCGCACGGCGCCGCCTTGAGAGAACCCCGGCAGCCCAGTGAGACCGCCCGCGCCGCAGGCACCCACTAGCATGCCGGCCACGACTATGAACACACCTAGCATCGCGGGCAAGTGCCACCGATTCCGATTGCGCGAGTCGTGCAGGCCGGGGCGTCCACCAGGCTTCAACATATGTCGGTCTCCGGCGGCCAGTGTGCCATCCCGGTGCCAAGACATGCCAGGCTGATGCTTGACTGCGCGAGGCGTCGGGCGGGACTCTGAGCGGCGCCGGCGCAGGTGGCGCTATGGCAGCGGGTGCGGTGGCGCAACGCGCAGTCGTCCGTCTCATCATGGGGATGAAAGGCTCGCCCGCGGCAGTCAAATCAGGTGGGGTAGCCCGGGGCCCGACTCTCAGCGCCGACGCGCGGTGGGTGGCGCTGATCGTCATCGCGGCGCTGGCGATACGGCTGCCGCTCCTTCCTCTGGACGGGCCGCACGGCGACCTGTCCGCCTTCACCTTCTATGGTTCGCAGGTGTTGGTGCACGGGCCCCACGCCCTGTACGACCCATCCACCATCCCGCCGGCAATGTGGGTCATTCCGCCGGTCTTCCCTTTCATTACCGGCGCAACGTACTGGGTGTGGCGCCTAGTGGTTTCCCTGGCTGGCGCCGCCCCACCGGCCGAAGCCGGCGTCATGGTCGGGGCGCCACCATTCGGCGTAGGCGGCTTCCTCGTCAAGCTCTGGATCATTGCGGGAGACTTCGGACTGGCGGCCGTCGCGTACAGATGGGCGCGCCAGTGGGCCGGCCCACGGTGGGGTGCGCTCACGGCGGCGGCCATCCTGCTGAACCCCGCGCTGGTGTATGAATCGGCATGGTGGGGGCAGATCGAGTCCCTGCTCACGCTGGTATTGGCGCTGGTACTGGTGTGCGCTGCCCACAAGCGGCTGGCGCTGGCATGGGTCTGCTGGACCGTGATGGTCCTCATCAAGCCGCAGGCTGTGGTGGAGCTTCCACTGGTGCTGGCGCTGACCCTGCGCTACGGTGGCCTGCCCGGCCTAGCGCATGGAGCCGGCGCCGCGGCGCTGACCTTCATGCTGGTGACCACGCCCTTCTGGCTCACCGGGCGGTTAGACAAGGTCGTCGGCAATTACGCGAACGTCACGTCGGTAGACCACCGCGTCTCGGTCAACGCGTACAACCTGTGGTGGGCCATCAGCGGCCCTGGTGGCTGGCATAACTGGGCTACCGATACCGACCGCTTCATCGGCTTCTTTAGTTATCGCCACGCGGGCATGGCGGTGTGTCTGGTCTATGCCATCCTGGTCCTCTGGGCGTACCGGCCCCAGTGGCTCTGGCGCGGACAGCGAAGGTTCCCGTCAACCGTTGCCGTCTCGACAGTGCTCGCGACGGGGGCATGCCTGTACCTGGCGTTCTTCTTGATGGCGACGCTGATCCATGAGCGCTACTTGTACCCGGCGGTGGTGCTGCTCGCCTTCTCGCTCTGGCGCCATCCGTTGTTTGTCGCGCTCTACGGTGTCTTCTCGGTGACGTTGTTGATCAACCTGGCGCACACGGCGCCGGCGCTGCCGTGGATGGCCACCGGCCTGGAGCGGCTGGGCGTCACGCCGTGGCGCACGGCGCTGGTCAACATGGTTGCGTTCGCCGTGCTCACCGGAGCAGTGCTGGCGTGGCAGCACAACTGGACGCTGCCGCGGGGGCGGCAAGCAATCCACCGCTTGGTCGCGCTGACCGCCAGCCTGGTAGCCGCCGCGCTGTGTGCGGTGGCGCTCGGCGTGCAGGCCGCGCCGCCACAAGGAGCGGGCACCCGCGGCGAGGCGGTCTTGTTCACTCTCGGCGTGCTGGGCCTGTTCGGCGGGCTGCTCTTACCCTTCTTGTGGCGGGGCGTGCCGGCCGAGCCTGGCGTCGAGCACCATCACTCTGCCGGGGGAGTGGACGGTGTGCATCCGGCGGCCGTGAGACCGTACGCTGAGGGGACATGAGCGAACAGCATGTCGGCGACACAGGCGGGCGCAAGCGGATCCTGATCACAGGGGCAGCGGGGACGGTAGGCAGCGCGCTGCGGCGCTGGCTGCGGAAGCGCTACGACTTCCGCCTGCTGGACGTGAAGCCGGTGCCCGACGCGGCGCCGGGGGATCAACTGGTGGTGGGGGACGCGGCGCACTTCGAGACTGTGCTGGAGGCGGCGGCAGGACTAGACGCCATCGTACACCTGGCGCTGGCGCCGGTGGGACGCGGGGTCACCCAGGCGCAGCGGGCACGGAACACGTTCGAAGTAGATATGAAAGCCACCTACAACGTGATGGAGGCGGCGCGAATCGACAAGGTAGCGAGCGTGGTGTACGCCAGCACCAATCACGTGACGGGGCTGAACGAGCAGGACGGCCTGGTCTCGCGGCCGGACCTGCCTGTGCGGCCGGACGGCATCTACGGCGCGGGCAAGGCATTCGGCGAGGCAATCGGGCGGTTCTATGCGGACCGGATGGGAGTGCGCGTCTCGTGCATCCGCATCGCCAACTTCAACGGCAAGGACGAGCCGGGGCGGGACTACGAGCCGGGCATGTCGCGCTGGCTGTCGCCGCGCGACCTGGCGCAGCTGGTGTGGCGGTCGATCGAGGCGGAGCACATCCAGTTTGGGATCTACTACGGCGTCTCAGGCGGCGGCGAGAAGAAGTGGGACCTGACCAGCACGCGCGAGCAGCTGGGCTACGAGCCGCAGGACGACGGCTCGCTGGAGCACTTCCGCGTTCGATACCGCCACGGGTAGCCAGGGCCCAGAATGCAACAGGAGGCGGAGCGGCGCCTGCTCGGAGCGTGGCAACTGCTGAGCTGCGTGGCGTTAGATGACCGGGGTGGTGAGAGCTATCCGTATGGACGGCAGCCCACCGGCCACATCCTGTACACGCCGGCAGGGGCCATGGCGGTATCGATGATGGGAGCAGCGCCGGAGCGGGTGGACGAGACGGACGTGTTCGCGGGGGCGGCGCGGGCACTGGCGTCGGGCGGGCACAAGTTCATCGGGTATAGCGGGCGGTTCGAGGTGGAGGAGGCGCGGGACGTGGAGGAGGGGGTGATGGAAGGGACGGTGGTGCACCGGCTGGAGACGTGCTCGTACCCGAACTGGATCGGGACGGAGCAGCGGCGGCACTTCCGGCTGGCGGGGGACCGGCTGACGCTGAAGACGCCGCCTATCATGCGCAGCGGCGTGCGCGGGGTCGCCACGCTGGAGTGGGAGCGGGCAAAGGAGTAAGCCAGGGTAGTACGTTCGTACAATCCGGGATGCCGCGTGATCTGCCGTTGGGTAACGGCTCGCTCCTGGTGAACTTCGATGCGCAGTACCGGCTGCGCGACGTATATTTCCCACACGTAGGGCAGGAGAACCATACGCTGGGGAACCTGAGCCGGCTGGGGCTGTGGGTGGATGGGGCGTTCACGTGGCAGGACGAGTGGGCGCTGGAGCTGCGCTACCTGCCCGACACGCTGGTGACCGACGTGCGCGGCAGGCACGAACGGCTGCAGCTGAGCTTCCGCGCGAACGACGCGGTGGACTGCGAAGACAACATGCTGCTGCGGCGCTTCACGCTGCAGGATGAGTCGGGCAGGGCGCGCGAGGCGCGGCTGTTCCTGCACTTCGACCCGACGATCGGCGAATCGCCGATGGCGAACTGCGCGTATTACGACGGCGAGCGCCAGGCGCTGGTCTGCTATAAGGGCGACCGCTACTTCCTGCTGGGCAGCACGCCCACGCTGACGGGCTACGCGGTGGGCACCAAGGGGTTCGGCGACATGCAGGGCACCTGGCGCGACGCCGAAGACGGCGCGCTGTCTAGCAACCCGGTGGCCAGCGGCTACGTGGACTGCACGATGATGCTGGAGCTGGCGGTGCCGGCGGGGGGAGAGGCGACGGCGCACGCCTGGCTGGCGGCGGGGCGCAGCCTGCAGGAAGTGACCGAGCTGCACGAGGCGGCGGGGCGCGCGCCGGACGCACTGCTGGACCGCACGGCGCGCTCCTGGCGCTTCTGGCTGGGCCGGGCGCGCACCGAGTTTGGCGACCTGTCTCCGGCGGTGGCCGACCTCTACCGGCGCAGCCTGCTGGTGATGCGCACGCAGATCGACAACAACGGCGCGATCGTGGCGGCGAACGACAGCGACATCTCGGCGTTTGGGATGGACCACTACTCGTACGTGTGGCCGCGCGACGCGGCGGTGGTCTCGGACGCGCTGGACATGGCGGGCTACCATGAGGCGCCACGCCAGGCGTACGTCTACCTCAAGGCGCTGCTGCCGCTCTCCAACCACGCGGTGAACGGGTACCTGCTGCACCGCTACACGCCCAGCGGGCTGGTGGCGGCATCGTGGCATCCCAGCGTAGGAGACGGCCGCCTGCGCCTGCCGATCCAGGAGGATGGCACGGCGCTGGCGGTCTACGGGCTGTGCCGGCACCTCTCTGCGACGGGGGACGTGGAGCTGATGCGCGACCTCTACTGGCGCTTCGTGCGGCCGGCCGCCGACTTCATGCTGATCTACCGCGACCACGCGACGGGACTGCCGCGGCCCTCATATGACCTGTGGGAAGAGAAATACGGCGTCTTCCTGTTCACGTGCAGCACCATCTACGCGGCGCTGGAAGCGGCGGCGACACTGGCCGAGCAGATGGGCGATACCGACGCGTCGAGTGACTACGCGGATGGGGCGGCTGAGCTCCGCGAGGCGGTGGCGACACACCTGTACGACAAAGAGCTTGGGCGGTTCATGATGATGCTGCACGTGCAGCCCGACGGGAGGTACGTGCGCGAGCGGATCCTGGATTCGAGCATGGCGGCGGTCTTCATCTACGGGCTGTTCCCGGCGACCGACGAGCGGGTAGCGCGCACGATGGACGCCATCCGGGTGCAGCTGGGCAACGCGCCGCCGGTCGGCGGCATCGCGCGGCACGGGGACGACTACTACCACCACATCAACGGCAACTATGCCGAGTACCAGGGCAATACCTGGTTCGTGAGCACGCTGTGGTACGCCGACTGGCTTTCGGCGACGGGGAAGCGGCAGGAAGCGCGGCGCTGGCTGGAGTGGTGCACGGAACACGTACCGCCGAGCGGCATTCTGGCCGAGCAGATCCACCCCCACAGCGGCGCACCGCTCTCGGTGGCGCCGCTCACCTGGAGCCACGCGGCGTTAGTGGCCAGCGTGGAGCGCTACTTGAGAGTTGGAGCGTAATCCGTACTGCATAGGGTGATGCGGGTCCCCTACGGTGGGGTCGTCACGTAGTGCGCGTTACGGATCGCTCGTCACAACCTGATCCAGCCCGGTCATCTCGAACAGGCCACGCAGCCGGGGGGAGACGCCACGGGCAACCAAGTCGCCACCGCGGGCGCGGGCAGAACGAGCGAGAGCGACGAGCGCAGCCATGCCGGAGCAGTCGATCTCGCGGACATCAGAGAGGTCGAGCACAAGGTAGGACTGGCCGGCGTCGAGGCAGGCGGTAGCCTGGCGGCGCAGCGCTT
>CADCTC010000148.1:378-10432 GCA_902805635.1 uncultured Chloroflexota bacterium | reverse complement strand
CACCGAGGAGATGCCCTGTCGGGAGCCTTCACTGCCGATCAGGGTGCGCTTGCCATCGGGCGAGTACAGGTCGCCACCGAAGGCGCGGGTGATGGCCATGAAGGAGAAGTCGCCGCCGAAGTTGCGGCCACCGCCCCAGAACGTGGTTTCGGCGCCGGAGCGCTTGGTCAGGCGCTGCGCAGCGGTGCGCATGTCGTCGTAGGTCCAGTTGTCTGTGGGGAGCGGGATGCCGTTCTGCTGGAAGGCGCTGGCGTTGTAGAAGAGGCCGTTGCGGGCCATGAAGGCCTTGTAGGGGAATGACCAGATCTTGCCGTCGATGATCTTGAGCGCCTCGACGGTGTTGGGCACGAAGACGCTCATGTCCACCTTGTCGCGGGCGATGTAGGGATCGAGCTGCTTGAGCATGCCCTGGGCGGTCCAGAAGCCGTAGAAGGCCTCGTCGTCGGCCTCGAGGAAGACGACGTCGCCGACGGCATTGGACGAGAAGAGCACGCCGAGCTTGGTGTAGTAGTCATCGGGCGGCATGTGCTCCACGTCCACCTTGACGTGCGGGAACTTCTCCTGGAAGTAGGGGATGCGCTGGGCAAAGGTGTATTCGGCCTCGGTGGCGCGCCAGACGAGACGCAGGTTGACGGTGGGCTTGGACTTGGAGGCGTCGCCGGCACCGGGCAGCGGAGCGGCGCAGCCGGCGGCGGCGGTGGCGGCGAGACCGGCGATGGCGAGTGACGCCGTGGCGCGCACGTGGGCGCGGCGGGTCACTGTCCGCGGAGCAGGCACAGCAGTCATATCGGTACCTCCTGAGTCCGGCGGCGACACCCGGGTCCTCACCCGGACCATCCCGGACCTGTAATTCACCATAGCACCAGCCGTTGGGGCCGTCTACCCACGCAGCGAGGGGTGGCGCTGGCGGTGGTGCTGGGCCAGGAAGGCGCGCACGGCGGACAGGAAGGGGTCGAACTGCTCGCGGCGCACGCTGTGGCCAGCGCCTTGTAGGCGGACCGCGGTCAGGCTGGGGGCTAGGCGCTGCGCCTCTGCCGCGATCTGGGGGGTGACGATGGCGCCGCGCTCGGGGTCGGCGGTGATGAGGAGGGTGGGGCAGGTGACCTTGGGGAGGAGCTCGCGCCAGTCGGGGCGGTCGGAGCGCCGCGGGGCGCCGGGGAACTGCTCGCCGAGCTGCAGCTTGGAGTCGGCCCAGGGGCCGAGCTCGTCCTCGTGCCAGTCGGGGTGCTGCTGGCGGATGCGGGCCAGGAGTGCATCGCGGCCCAGCCGCTTGTTGGCGGCGGCGCTCTCGCGCATGCGGGCGCGGCGGGCCTCCTGCTCGGCGCCGGCGGCATCGCCGGCGACGCCGACGGGAGTGTCTCTGAACCCGGGGTCCTCCAGGATGGCGCAGCGTGCGAGGTCCGGGTGGTCGGCGATGAGGCGGAGCGTGGTGCCGGCGCCCATGGAGTGGCCGCCGACGGCGGGCCGGTCGAGCTTGAGGGCGTGGATGAAGGCGGCGAGATCGGCGGCACGCGCGCCGGCGCCGTAGTCGTCCTCGGGGGATTCGGAAAGGCCGTGGCCGCGGGCGTCGGGCATGATGACGTCGTAGTCGGCTTCGAGGGCGCGGGCCAGGCGGGTCCAGCAGAGGCCGTTGTCGGTGGCGCCGTGCGAGAGCACGATGGGTGGCTTGTCACCGCCGGTGCCGCCCGTACCGGTGCCGCCGGTGCGGGTGTAGTGGATCTTGATGCCGTTGGCGACGACGTCGCCGCTCTGCCACTGCGCCATCATGGGTTTCCTCTCGCGCTCACGCGGGCATGCACAACGGGGTTGGTGGTAGCACAGGGGCGGAAGCAGGATGTTCGGCGCCGAGCGGTGGGTCAATGGACGTTGCGGCCAGCTCAGCGACGGGCGAGCCGTGCCCATAGTGGTGAGGCATGCCCGGTGGCCAGCCGCCGGAGGGGTGCTGTCGCTACGTGGATGCGGTAGGCCAGCCGGCGATCCCCGTGAGGCGCCACAGGCCTTGGTCTGTGCCGGCGTACAGCACGCCAGTTGCATCGTCGAGCGCCAGGGCGCGCACGGGGCCGATAGTGCCCTGACCGACCCGCCGCCACGTCACGCCGCCATCAACGCTGCCCACCACACCTTGCCCGTCGCGCGCCAGGCCCACAAAGAGCCGATCGAGGGCCGGCACTCCCGGTGCGCCCGGCACTGCGGCCACGAGCGCTTCCAGGGTGACGTTTGGCCCCACCTGCCGGCCGCCGGCCACCGAGGGGCCGTAGTTGAGCAGCGCACGCCACGTCCGCCCTCCGTCGTCGGTCCGCACTAGCGCGCTCCCGCCCAGGCGCTGGTCTCGCAGCGCAGCCACGACGCCGGTGCGACGGTCCGGAGTGAACGCCACCGCCTGGGGGTAGAGGTAGCCCAGGGGATCGTCGTTGCGCGCGGTTGGAGTCAGCAGCGTCTCGCCGTCAGTCGCCCACTGATCGTCGCTGACCGTCAGGCGCGCGGAGGTAGTCCGGCCGGCCTGGCAGGCGTACGAGAGGAAGACGCGCTCACGCACCGCCGGGTCCGGTGCGACCACCGGGAAGGTCCACGTACATAGGGTGCCCTGCAGGTCGCGCAGTCGCGTCCAGCTGTCGCCGCCGTCGGTGCTGCGCCAGACGGCGGCGCCGCTGAACGAACCGGTCGCCGCGTATACCAGCGCGCCGGCCGCGGGGCTCACCGCAACGCGAAGCCCCTGGTGGGCCGCCGGCGCCGTCAGGCTGACGGACCAAGTCTGCCCGGCGTCAGCCGACCGATATATTCCGCCCTCGCCGGCGAGGTACACCACGCGGTCGTCCAGCGGGTGGACTGCCAGGTCTGCGATGCGCGACACCGGCGTGGACAGTACGTGCCACGTGCTGGCGCCACGCTCGCCGCGCCAGAGCATCGAGGGCGCGGCACCGTTGCCGGCCGCGACCGCGTACGCCGCGGCGCCACTCAGGCGCAGGCGCACGACGGCGCCGCCGACGCCGGTCGCCTCCCACTGGGGCCCGGCGGCGTCCCCACCGAGTCCATCGACAGGTGTGCCGCCGCCACCACCGCCGGTCGCCGGCAAGCGCAACACTGCTGGCTCCAGGTCCGCTTGGGCGGGGTGCGCGCGTGAGGCAGCTGACGTTGCAGCCAGGAGCTGCAGCGGCGCCGCTTCGACTGGCCGCCCTGCCCGCGCGAGGCCGGCGCCCGCTGCTCCCGCGAGTCCCGCGAGGAGCACCGCGACCACGAGAGCACCGGCTGACGCGGCGTGCCAACGACCCCCGCGGTGCAGTGCAGACATCACGTCAATGGCGGTTCCGGTTCGGTCGCCCATGGGAACCTCAGCGTACAGCAGAAGTGCGGCTCCGTCCAGCCAGTGGGTGAGGCGCTTCCAGGGGACCGGAGTGCCAGCGAGACGGGTGGTCGAAGCGAGGCTCATAGGTCCTGGACTTGAGAGTTGCGGACCAGGCGGTGGGCTCGCCGGCGACCTCAAGGCTTCGCGTTCGAGTGGAGAGTGGACCGGGGCTTGACACGGGTGGGGCGCGTGTGTACTACTGATCTAGTACAGTGGTCACTGCGATTGCGACACCAGTAGAGGTGAGTGCGGCGCTGGGGGTACGGATCGACCGGCGATCCGGTATTCCGATCTATCTGCAGCTGAAGACGCAGCTGGAGTACGCGATCGCCACGGGGCGTTTGCCGGAGAACACGCGGCTGCCATCGGTGCGTGGACTGGCGGCGCAGCTTGGCATCGCGATCGAGACGGTGCGCCAGGCGTATGTGGAGCTGGAGCAGCAGGGGCTGGCGACCACCCGCCATGGCGCGGGCACGTTCACGTCACTGCCAGCAGCGCAGGATGGGCGGGACCCGGCCGAGGCGCAGCTGCAGACGGCGCTCGACTCGTTCCTTGAGGCTGCACTGGCGGGTGGCGCGCAGGCCGAGACGCTGGGCAGGCTGGTGGCGCACCGCCTGCGCCTGCTGCAGCGGGGGCCCGTGGCGGCGTTCGTGGGGGTGCGTCCTTCGGTGGAGCGCTACGCGCGGCAGGTGATGGGCGCGCTACCGGTCGGGCTGTCCACGGTACTGCCGGTGCCCGTGGAGGACGTGCGCCGGGCTTCCGAGCCGCGTGAGGAGCCGGGTGAGGCGGCGCGACGTATGTCCGGGCTTGGCGCGCTTGGCGCCCTGCCCGCGGGGGTCACCCACGTGGTCTGCCTGGCGTTCCACGCGCGCGAGCTGCAGGTCCTACTGGCGGACGCCCCGGTGCGCGTCGTGCCGATCGTGTCGGAACTGGCGCGCCCGGTGGTGCGCACCATCGCGGGCGTGCCGGGGGACGCGCGGCTGTTGCTGGTCTGCCGGGAGGAATCGCGGCCTATCTACGAGGACCTCATCACACCGCTGCGCCCGTTCCACGAGGCGCCCGCGTTTGCCAGGGCCGACGATCCGGAGGCCATCTCAGACGCCGCCGGGCATGCTGACGTGGTGCTGCACAGCACGGTGGCGGGCGAGCTGGTGCGGCAACTGGTGCGGCCCGGTCCCGGTGGTCCGGAGTTGATCGAGCTGCTTCATTCGGCGACCGCCCGCTCGCTCGAGGCCGCCACGACCGTGATCCGCTCCGATTGGGAGGTAGCACTGCGCCTGCAGGGGGCGGTGGCTCGGGGCGCAAGCGACGCCCGTCCCAACGACGGTGCGTACCTGCAACCTGCGCGCGACACCGCACGCGACACCGCACGCGACAGCACACCGACCCCAGAGCACCCTCAAGAACAGGAGCTACCACTGTGAACATTGCCCAACCGCTCGATCGTGCCCTTTCTGCCGGCGGCGCTTTGCCCCCGGCGGCGCCGCGGCGCCGGATGCTGGGCACGCTGGCCGCACTGGGAGTGGGCGCCGTGGCGTGCGGCCAGGGAGGGCAGGGCGAGGGCGGCGCCGGCGCCGGCGCCGGAACGGGGGTGGCCGGACAGGCGCGACCGGCGCAGGCGGGCAGCCCCGTGCGCGGCGGGATCGCGCGGATTGGACTGAACCAGGAGCCGCAGACGCTCAACCCGTACCTGGTCAGCCAGGGCGCCACGACGCGTGTGGTGCTCACCACGCTGGAGGGACTGGTGGCGGTCAACGAGACGAGCGAGTACTACCCGGTGCTGGCGAAAGAGGTGCCCACCACGCAGAACGGCGGGGTGTCCGCGGACGGCAGGACCGTCACCTACCGGCTGCGCGAGGGGGTCAAGTGGTCGGACGGGGCGGCGTTCACGTCAGCCGACGTGGCGTTCACCTGGGAAGCGATCATGGCGCGCGACAACCGGGTGGTGAGTCGCGCGGGGTACGACCTGATCGAGGGTGTGAACACGCCGGATGCGGCCACGGCGGTGGTGCGCTACAAGGCGCCGTACGCGGCGTATCTCACACGCTTCCCGTACGTCTTGCCCAAGCACGTGCTGGGCGCCCTGCCGAACATGAATGAGGCGCCGTTCAACCGGCAGCCGGTTGGAACGGGACCGTTCGTGGTGTCTGAGTGGGCGGCGGGCGACAAGATCGTGATGAAGCGCAACGCGAGCTTCCGCGACGCCGGCAAGCCGTACCTGGAGGGGCTGACGTTCCTGATCATCCCCAGCCGCGAGGCCGGCATCGCGCGGCTGCGCAACGCCGAGATTGACGTGCTGTGGGACCTCACCGAGAGCTCGACCGCCCAGCTCAAGACGGAGCAGACGCTGCGCGTGGCGGTGACGCCTTCGATTAACGTGGAGCGCCTGGTGCTGAACCTGGCAGCGCCGGCCGACGGCGCTGACCAGAACCGGCCGCACCCGATCCTGTCCGACCAGAAGGTGCGGCGCGCGCTCCAGCACGCGATCGACACGAAGACGATCATCGACAAGCTGTACGCCGGGCAGGCACAGCCGGCGGGATCGCCGATCCACATGGGCTGGGCGGCCGACCCGTCGCTCAAGCCTCTGGCTTTCGACGTGAACGCGGCGAAGCGGCTGCTCGACGAGGCGGGCTGGGCGGCGGGTCCGGCGGCGTCGGGTGGCGTGCGCAGCAAGGGCGGCGCGAGGCTGACGCTGACGGTCAACTCGACGGCGGGTGACAAGGCGCGCGAGCTGCTCGAGCAGGTCCTGCAGGAGCAGTGGAAGGTGATCGGGGTGGACCTGCAGATCAAGAACCTGGACTCGACGGCGCTGCTGGCGCCGTGGGCGAGCAACGGCCCGCGCGCGCGGGGCAACTTCGACATGCTGCTGTACTCGACCGGCCCGGACATCGACCCGGACGCACACGTGTACGGCTACTTCCACTCGTCACAGATCCCGACGGCGGCGAACAACGGGGCGGGGCTGAACTTCTCCCGCTACGTGAACCCGAAGGTGGATGCGGCGCTGGCCGCGGCGCAGGCGAGCGTGGACCAGGCCAGGCGGAAGGCGTCTTACGCCGAGGCCCAGAAGCTGATCGCGGAGGACCTTCCCCACTTGCTGCTGTTCGCGAGGCAGAGCATCAACGCGTTCCGCACCGCGGTGCAGGGGGATACGCCAAACCCGTGGCAGAACTTCTCCTGGGACACGCAGAACTGGTGGCTCAAGCAGTGAGCCGGGCGGCGGGTGCCCGGAGGGCCGGCGCGCGGTGGCGCCGCGGGCCGCGAGGCGGGTGTCAAGGGAATGGGTGAGGGACCTTGCTGGCCTACGTGATCCGCCGCACACTGCAGGCGGCGCTGCTGCTGGTGGGGGTCTCGCTGGTGGGCTTCATCCTGGTGGACCGGCTGCCCGGCGGACCGCTGGCGGCGTACGAGGCGAACCCGGAGTTCCGGCACGAAGACATGGTCCGGCTGCAGGAGCAGCTGGGACTGGACCAGCCGCTGCCGGTGCGCTACGCGGCGTGGGTGGGGCGGCTGGCGCGCGGCGACTTCGGCTCGTCGCTGCTGACGCACCAGCCGGTCTCGCGCATGATCGGGGCGAGGGTGGGGAACACGCTGTACCTCATGGGGACGGCATTTGCGCTTTCGGTCCTGCTGGCGGTGCCGATCGGGGTGCTGGCGGCGGTGCGGCAGTACTCGTGGCTGGACTACGCGTCGTCGACGCTGACGTACCTGGGGCTTTCCATCCCGACGTTCTGGCTGGGGCTGCTGCTGATCACGGTGTTTTCCGTGACGCTGCGGTGGCTGCCGGCGGGAGGCATCCTGCCGGTGAGCGGGAACAGCGTGGGTCCCGGTGCGCTGGACCATCTGCGGCACCTGATGTTGCCGGTGGCGACGATTGTGCTGGTCTCGGTGGGGCTGTACGCGCGCTACCTGCGGGCCGGCGTGCTGGAGGTGCTGGCGCGTGACTACGTGCGGACGGCGCGGGCGAAGGGGCTGGACGAACCGACCATCCTGCGGCGCCACGTGCTCAAGAACGCGCTGGCGCCGTTCGTCACGGTGGTGGCGCTGCACCTGCCGGAGGTGGTGACCGGGGCGGTGGTGACCGAGACGATCTTCTCCTGGCCGGGCATGGGGCGCCTGTTCTGGGAATCGGCGGTGCGCCAGGACCACCCGGTGCTGCTGGCGCTGCTGCTGCTGGGGGCGTCCGCGGTGGTGGTCTCCAGCGCGGCGGCCGATGTGGCGTACGCCTGGCTCAATCCGCGGATCACGCTCTCGTGAGCGGATTGTCCGACGTGGAAGCCGGATCGACGGTGGCGGGCGGCGCCGCAGCGCGGACGCTGGTGCACCAGGTAGACGGCGCTTCACGCCTCCCAGCGTCCGTCGCGCCGGGTACGGCGGTGGCCGCAGAGGCGGGGTGGAGTCCGTGGGCGCGCGCGCGGCGGCGGTTCTTCCGGCACCGGCTGGCGCGCCTGGGGGGGAGTGCACTGCTGTTGCTGGCGCTCGCCGCGCTGGTGCTGCCGGCGGTGTTCCCGGAGGCGACCACGCGCCAGAACCTGCTGGCGACGCTGGAACCGCCCTCTCTGGCGCATCCGCTGGGCACCGACGACCTGGGTCGGGACGTGCTGGTCCGCGTGGCGGCGGGGGGACGGGTGTCGCTGGCCATTGGGCTGCTGTCCATGGCGGTGGCGGTAGTGGCCGGAACGTGCATCGGCGCGATAGCCGGGTACGCGGGGGGTGCCACGGACGCCGCGCTGATGCGGGTGACCGACCTGGCGCTGAGCTTTCCGTCGCTCCTGCTGCTGATCTTGATGGGGCAGGTACTGGGCACCAGCTTGGTGGCGATTGTGGTGGCGATAGGGGCGCTGCGCTGGATGTCCACGGCCCGCGTGGTGCGGGCGGCGTTCCTTCTTGAGAAGCGCCTGGAGTATGTGGAGGCAGCGCGCACCATCGGCGCGTCGCCGTGGCGAATTGTGGTGCGCCACGTGCTGCCGAACGTGAGCGGCCCGTTGATCGTCACGGCGACGCTGGGCGTCGCGGGCGCGATCGTGACGGAGTCCACGCTGAGCTACCTGGGTTTGGGCGTGCAGCCGCCCACGCCGACGTGGGGAAACTTGCTGCGGGGCGCGCAGGACCAGCTGTTTGTGGCCCCATGGCTGGCGATCTTCCCGGGAATCGCCATCTTTCTTGCCGTGCTCGGAATCAACACCATCGGCGATGCGCTGCGCGACGCGACCGCACCGTCCGCGAAGGACTGACAGAAATGACCACACGACCTACACCGGCGCCGACGAACGGAGCGGCCAGACAGACGGCGCATGCGGACACGCGCGGCAACGGCAGGGCTGCCGGCGGCGCTAGGGAGCCGGGGGAGCGGTCTAGGGTGCTGCTGGGCGAGATGACGTGGCCGGAGGTGGCCGCGGCGCGTGAACGGGCGCCGCTGGCGCTGCTTCCGGTGGGGGCGTGCGAACAGCACGGGCCGCACATGGCGCTGGAGACGGACACGGCGCGGGCTGAGGAGTTTTGCGTGCTGCTGGCGCAGCGTCTGGCGCCGCGGGCGGTGGTGGCACCGTGCCTGCCGGTGGGGGTGAGCGAGCACCACATGGCGTTCGCGGGGACGCTGACGCTGAGCGCGGTGACGCTCCAGCAGGTGCTCTATGAGGTGGGGGAGAGCCTGTACCGCCAGGGATGGCGCCGGCTGTTCATCTTGAACGGGCACGGCGGGAATGAGCCGGCGATTGGGGTGGCGACGGGCCGCTTGCAGGCGGCGCTGCCGGACCTGCGGATTGCCTATAGCGGCATCACGCCGGTGGTGCCGGACGTGGCGCGGCAGCTGGCGGTGAGCGCGGTGAATGGGCACGCGTGCGAGATCGAGACGTCGCAGACGCTGTACCTGCGGCCGCATTTGGTGCGCCCCGACCGGTACGAGGCGGGAGCGCTGCTGCCTACGGCGGACCTGCCCTACGCGGGGCAGAATGGGCCGGGCCGGGTGCGCTTCCCGCAGCCGTTCCACCTGGCGACGGCGAACGGCGCGCTTGGCGATCCGCGTGCGTCCACGGCAGAGATCGGCAGGGAGCTCATCGAGAGGGCCCTTGACCGGCTCTGCGAGTTCCTGGAGGCGTTCCTGGTAGACGCGCGAGCGGCAGCAGCGACGGCGGGGACGGCGGCATCAGCGACGGCGGACCCGGTGAGGTAGGAGCACGCGCCTGCCGCCTTGCCGGCGGGCGACAGCGACGCACGGTGCTGAGCACCTGTGCCTACTGCCGAGCCCCATTGGCGACCCGGTCGTGGAGCGGCTCGAACCTGATGCGGCTGTGGGGCTAGAGGGTTGCGGCCCAGGAGGGGATGGTGGGGTCACGGTGTGGCATGCTTCGGCGCGACGTGGCGGCTGTCTACTATCGGGTGATCCTTGGTCCACGGCCAACACCCGACGACTTCAAATCGGCGAGGGATTTAGGCAAGCCGCCGCCGATCAGGCCGGAGCAGCGCACGCTGTGGGATGGGCTCTCGGTGAACGCCACGGAGCAGCAGGCTCGGAAGAAGGCGCGCAGCTTGCGCGAGATCGGACACTCCATCGGCGATTACATTGCCGAAGTGGAAGTTCCAGACGGCGCCGGCTTCGCGGTGCAGCGTACGACCGCGAGCCCTGGACATCACACGATCTGGGGGCCGCTCCACCTGCTGATCCAGTGTGTACGCCGGGTTGTGCCTGTAGATGAGGCGGACTCGTAG
>CADCTC010000148.1:0-284 GCA_902805635.1 uncultured Chloroflexota bacterium | reverse complement strand
CTGGCCCAGAGCACGGCCGCCAGTGCGGTCGCCGGACAGGCTCGGATCAGACAGCCAGTACCAGGTTAGCCTCTGGGGTAACGCCTACGGCGGCTGGAGTGTGCATTCCGGCTGCGGGTGACGCTGACGAGAGATCACACGGTACAGCTGCATAGCAGCCGTCGCGGGGCTACAGGGATGCGGCCCACGCGGCGAGCTGGGCGGCGACTTCGGCTTCGTGGTTGAGGTAGCCGTGGTCGGCGCCTTCGACGAAGCGGGTTTCGACGCGGGGGGCGGCGGTGGCG
>CADCTC010000147.1 GCA_902805635.1 uncultured Chloroflexota bacterium | reverse complement strand
GTATCGCTCGCGCGACGGCCTGTCTAACTTCGAGAAAGGGCCACCGCTGCCGCCCCAGGCACAGCGTCACGTCGGGCTGAAGCTTGCGGGCGACACGCTACACGTCTTCTTCTCCAACCGCGGCGACTGCCCGGAACGCATCCTGGCGTACTCAACTCACCTCACGGCAGACTGGCGCGCGTGGCAGCCGGGGGCGATGGCCGAGGTGCTGGAACCGGGGCGCGACTACGAAGGAATGAACGAGCCACACGTGCCATCGGAGGGCGGGGTCATTCACGCGCCGGCCTACCAGCTCCGGGATCCTTACGTTTTCTCCGAACCCGGGCGCGACTACTTACTGTATTCCGTGGCCGGTGAGCAGGGCATCGCAATTGCCGAGGTGGCAGTTACCCAACGCACAGGTAACGCACAAGCAAACGACGCCGGACTCCACACAAGTGGCACGCAACCTGCGTGTCCACTTTCCCGTAGAGGCAAACGCCCAAGGGCTGTGCTTCACGATGTCCGGCGTGCTCCAACGAGGGGAGGCGCCGTCACTTTACAGGGCGAAAGGATCCACCGAGTGACCGCAGATCGATCGATGAACCAGAGTGCTTCCAACAGCGGCGCGGGCCGCTCCACCGTGGTCGGCGTCTTTGACGACCGCGACCACGCCGAGATGGCCGTACGCGACCTGCAGGCCGCGGGCTTCAACGAGAACCAGATTGGCTTCGCGATGCGCGACGGCGGCGGCGCGGCGGGTAGCGGCGGCGGCAGCGCGGCGGGTAGCGGCGAAGTCACCACCGACACGGGTCCCGGCAGCGGCGCGATGACGGGCCTTGCCACCGGCGGCCTGATCGGCGGCGTGCTGGGCGCGCTCGCTTCCCTGGCAATCCCTGGCGTGGGCCCGGTAGTTGCAGCCGGTATCCTCGGCCCGCTGCTCGGCGGCGCTGCCGCCGGCGCCGGTATCGGCGCGGTGGGTGGAGGCCTCGTGGGCGGCCTCGTGACCACCGGCGTGCCCGAAGAGGACGCGCGCATCTACGACGAGGAGTTCCGCTCCGGTCGCGCCATCGTCACGGTCCGGGCGGACAACCGCTATTCCGAGGCGGAGGGCATCCTGCGCCGCCACGGCGGGAAGTTCGCGCAGACCGGCGCTGCGGCCGCTCCGGCCGCAGGCATGGCCAACACGCAGGCGCCCCGCGCCGCGGCGCAGACTACCACCCACTCTAATGAGGGTGAGATGCGCATCCCTGAGGTCGAAGAGCGTCTGAACGTCGAGAAGCGCCAGACTCAGACGGGCGAGGTGCGCGTCACCAAGGAAGTGGAGGTCGAGCAGAAGACCATCCCGGTCGAGCTCCGACGTGAGGAAGTGCACGTCGAGCGCCGTGAAGTCGCCGCCCGGCCGCTGCAGGCCGGCGAAGACGCCTTCCAGGAAGGCACCATCCGTGTCCCGGTCCGGGGCGAGGAAGCAGTGGTCACCAAGGAGGCCGTCGTCACGGGCGAGGTCGTGGTCAACAAGGACACCCGTGTCGAGCGTGAGAACGTCACCGACACCGTCCGTCACACGGACGTGCATGTGGACGATGCGGCCACGCGCACTGACACGACCCGTACCGACACCACGCGCCGGAACACGTAGAGCCGGCAGCTGGGTAGCCTCTCCCGCTGGGAGGGGCTACCTTCTCATTCGTTCACGCGAGGGCGGCCCATAAGCCGCCCTCGTTTGATTCTGGCGGTTAGGGTTCAGGACGTGATGGCGCGCTCAAAGGCAGACTCGTCCAGCTCCAGGCCGAGCCCAGGCCCCGTCGGGACGGCGATATGGCCGTCCTCGAGCACGAGCGGCGCTTTGAAGAGCGCGTTGAGCTGCTCGCTGACGCCGGTGAACTCCTGCGGGCGAGAGGCGTCGCGCAGGCTGGCGATGAAGTGCAAGTTGGCAGCGGTACCGATGGTGGGCTGCGTCATGTGCGGCACCATGTGCTTGTGGTGCGCCTCGCCCAGCGCGGCGATGCGCCGGATCTCGGTGAAGCCGCCGCACTTGACGATGTCCGGCTGGATGATGTCCACCTGCGCACGCTCGATCAGGTCGCGGAACTGCCAGCGCGTGTACTCGTGCTCCCCTGCGCTGACCGGCACGTCCAGCGCTCGCGCCACTTCGGCGTACCCGGCGTAATCGTCCACCATCACCGGCTCTTCGAAGTGGTAGATACCCAGGCTCTCGAACTTGCGCCCCTGCTGGATGGCGGTGGCCGGGGAGTAGCCGTTGTTGGCGTCGAAGCTGAGCGGCACCGTGTCTCCCGTCAACTTCTTGCACTCCTGGAACATGGCCCAGTCCTTGTCGGGATTCACGTCCACCTGGTAGGCCCAGTCCATGCGGATCTTGATTGCGGTGTAGCCCTTCTCAAGATGGTCTTCCACGATGCGCGCATGCTCAGCCGGCGTGCGCCCGCCGCCGCCACCCAGGCTGGCGTACATGCGCACCTTCTCGCGGTAGCAGCCGCCCAGCAGTGTATGGATGGGCAGCCCCGTGACCTTACCCAGGATGTCCCACAGTGCGATATCCACCCCGGCGATGGCGTTCAGGTGCGCGCCCATCACGCCCAGCTTGTATGGGCCGTAGAACATGGCGCTCCACAGCTTGTCCACCTCCAGCGGGTTCTTGCCCAGGCAGATGGGACGCAGCACGTGGTTGACGAAATGCTGGATCACGCCGCTGCGCGCGTGCATTGGGCTGCACTCGCCGATGCCCATGATGCCCTCGTCGGTGAAGACACGGACGAAGATAGAGCGGTCCAGGACCAGGTTCGCTTTGATATCGGTGATCTTCATGCGGCTGCGCCCCTCTCAAGCTGGATGGGCGGCATTATAGGCCGCGGTCGCCCGCGCTTCCGGGACGCGTCGCTGCACCTCCGGGTGGGGCTCAGTCGATCTCGATCCCAAAGGCTTCGCGGACGGCCTCCCGCCATTCGCTGACCCCGGTGAGGATGCGTTCTTGGCGCTCGTCTCCGCGGGTGGTGATTAGGCGCTCTCCGTCCAGGCTGACGCGCCCGTCGGTCGTGGCGATGGTGGCGATGCGGCGGTCGGTCCAGAACGGCTCGGTCAGCTGCTGCCGCCAGCGCGTCTCGAAGTCGTCTAGGCAGCGCGGGACATCTCTGAACGAGTAAAGCGTCGCCCAGTCGTCCTGCCACCGCAGATAGCCTTCCGCGAAGATTTGTGCGTCTTCACCGGCGCGGACGCGGTAGAGGTCGCCATCGCTTTCCTGGTGCAAGCCATGGTCAAGGCGCAGCGGTGTTGATGGACCCCGCGCGCCAAAGCCCACGTCGGCTAACCAGCGCTCCTCCAGCGAAACGACCAACACCAGGTGACTGAACTCAGGTGAGACCGTGCCATCGCTCCCCCACACCTGGGCGCTGCGCAATGAAACGTCGAATCCCAGTGTCTGGAGCGCGAGCGCGAAGAGCCGGTTCAGCTCGTGGCACCAGCCGCCGCGGCGCCGCACTACGATCTTCTCGAAGAGGGCCTCCGGCTCGTGCGAGATCGGCCGGCGCAGCGTCACGTCCAAGTTTTCGTACGGCACGTTCCGGCGGTGCGCACGGTGCACCGCCTCGAGCACGCTCGCGGTCGCGTGGCGCGGACCGGTGTAGCCGATGCGGCCCAGGTAGGCATCAATATCCATGACCGTCAAGATTGTGCGCGATGACCGTTCCAGCCGGTTCGGCAGACTGTCACGCAGGGCGACCGGCACAATCTGTAGATGGCAGCACCACGCGGACGCAGCTCCAGAGACGGCGATAGCAGGCGGCCCAGCGGCGCCAGAGTGAGGGTGACCCGCACCGCCCGACCGGCACGCCCTGGTGGACCGGCACGCTCCGAGCAAGAGGCACGTACAGCGCAGCAGGAACGTGAGGACTGGCGCGCGCAGGACCGGCGGCCGGTCCAGGAGGCGCCACGCTACATGGTGCTCAAGCTACGCGAGGACCGCGCCGCTAGCAGTGCGTTCCGCCACCCCTGGGTCTTCTCCGGCGCGCTCGCCACGCGACCCGACCCAGAGCTGCACGGCCGCCTGGTCCACGTCGCGGCGGCGGACGGGCGAATCCTCGGGACCGGCACCTACTCCGCCAACGTGTCGATCGCGGTGCGGCTGTTTGAGTTTGGCCCGGCCACGATCGATCGCGGTTGGCTGGCCCGGCGCATCGCGGAGGCCGATGCACGCCGGCGGCTGCTCGGCTACGGGCCAGGCACCGACACCACTGGCTACCGCGTGGTGTTCGGTGAATCCGATGGCCTGCCGGGGTTGGTGCTCGACCGCTTCGGCGATGTGCTGGTATTTCAGCTGTCCACCGCGGGCATGGACGCACTGCGTGAGGACCTGATCGACGTTCTGCTCGACCAGTTCCAGCCGCAGGCTATCGTGGAACGCAGCGACGTTTCAGTACGGCGCGAGGAGGGGCTCAACGAGGTCACGTCACTGCGCCACGGCGAGCCGCCCCAGCTGGTGCCGTTCCGAGAGCACGGCGTAGAGTTGCTGGCGGACGTGCTCGGCGGGCAGAAGACCGGCTTCTACCTGGACCAAAAGGACCTGCGCCTGCGGCTGCGCGCGCTGACAGCACACGTGCCCGGAGCGCCCGGAGCTACTAGCAGTGCTAGCAGTGCTGCCGGTGCCGGCGTCACACGCGCTCCTGGCCTGAAAGGGGCGCGCGTGCTGAACCTGTTTGCGCACTCCGGCAGCACCGGCCTGGCGGCGCTGCTGGGTGGCGCCGCCAGCGTGCACAACGTGGACAGCTCCGCGGCAGGGCTGGAGCTGTGCCGCGCGCACGCCGACCTGCACGGGCTAGGCGAGGACCGCTTCACCGTGGAGGAAGCGGACATCTTCCAGTGGCTGACCGCAGCGGCGGACCAGGCGAGCAGCGCCGGGCAGTATGACATCGTGCTGCTCGACCCTCCCGCGCTGATCAAGTCGCAGCGCGACGCCGAGCAGGGGCGGCGCGCCTACCACTTCCTCAACCGCGCCGCCATTCGCCTGGTTCGCGACGGCGGGCTGCTGGTCACCTCCAGCTGCTCTAGCTTCTTCAAGGAAGACGACTTCGCGTTCGAGCTGCGCCGCGCCACCGTTGCGGTGGGTGTCACGCTGCACCACCTGGAGACGGTGCGCCAGAGCGCGGACCATCCGCCCTCCATCTACTTCCCGGAGGCGATGTACCTCAAGACACTCATCTGCCAGGTAACCCGTTGACCGCCTGCCATCGGGCGGTCAGACGACGCCGATTAGACGTGGGTCCAAGAGGTCCGCTCGCCCTGAGCTTGTCGAAGGGTGTGGTTCGACAGGGACTCCCCTGAGCCTGCCGAAGGGCTCACCACGAATGGAGCAGCGAACCGGTCTCTTAGTCCCTGCGGGAGCGACGGTTCTCGATCTTCACGCTAGCTGGCACCGCTTGCAGCACTGTCGCTGCGTGCGCCGGAGCGGCCTCACCTTCGCGCCCAAGTTGGACAAATGCCCGCACGTCGCCCGGACCCGGGTATGCGATAACCGTGGTCGCGTCGATCGTGTGACGTCCGCGGCGCTGGCCGACAAGGTTCGCTCGCTGCCGGTCAGCCTCCACTCCATCCGCCAGCGTCCGGTCGTGCGTCCACAGTCGGTGGTCGCCGGCCCGCCAGTACACCGCGTGGACCTGTGTGCTCACAGGGCTGGTTGTCATGCGTGCGCTCCTCTACAGCAACTATAGAACACGCGTACCATCCACCGCTAGCGTGGCGGATCCATGTGGCTCCGAAAGACGCCTTCGGCGCCGGCGGGTGAGCGTAGAGCAGCGGCCGCCCTTCAGTGCGCAGTGGTGTGAGCGTCGGTGCCTGGCGCCGTGAGGCCAAGCCGTTCGACCAGCTCTCCCTCATCGGGCAGACCCACCCACGCGGTGCCGTTGAGCGTCTCCTCGCCAAACACCACGCGGCCGCCGGGACGCACGTGCGCCCCCCACTGCTCCATCGTGCCGCGGCGTGGTGCCAGGCGCACGGTCTCCGCCAGCTCGCGGCGGCGCGCCTGACGGAAGGGGGCAGCGGTGGCCGGACCCAACAGCTGGACCACGCGCCACTTGTCGCCACGCCGGGACGCCACGTGCCAGGCGTGAGCCTGCTCGTGCTGCGTCGCCTCCACCGTCCAGCCCGCGCTGCGCAGGCGGGCCGCCGCCAGCTCCACCAGGTGGCGCCACGCCCCAAGAGTATCCGTCATGTTCCTCCTCGGCTCACACTGCAGGCAGGCGTCCACCTCCACGTGCACCGCTGAGCCCACGCCATCATCGCCATAATACACCCCATCGTTGATTGACTGTCGGGGCGTATGCCTGCGTGACACACTCGACCAGGGGAAGAGGGGCAGGGCAACCAGGGACCTCGGGTTACGCGACGGTTGCCGCAGCCGCCTCAACCTGCGCCAATTGCTCGCTGCTCAGCGCCAGCTCGGCCGCCGGAACAAGCTCCTCCAGCTGCGTTATGGTCTCGGTGCCGACAATCCCGCTGGTGATCCCTGGACGGCCCAGCAGCCAGGCCAGCGCCAGCTGCGGCGTGGGCCGGCCCCACTCGGCAGCCAGTGCAACCAGGCGGGCGGCCGCCTGCTTGCGCGGCTCGGTTTCATACTGCAGGCGTCCGAACGACGCGCGGCTGCCGGGTGGCGCCGGCTCGCCCGGCTTGTACGCGCCGGTCAGCACCCCCATCGCCAGCGACGTGTACGTCACAATGCCCACGTCGAATGCCTGGCAGGCCGGCACCACGTCGGCCTCGATCCGCCGGTTGAACAGGTTGTAGGGCATCTCCATCGCCACCGGCGGGTTGAGCCTGAGCCGCTCGCACAGCCACAGCGCGCGCGTTAGCTCCCACGCCGGGAAGTTGGAGAGCGCTGGGTAGCGCACTTTGCCCTGCTGTACCAGGTCGTCAAAGGCGCGCAGCGTCTGGTCCAGCGGCGTGGTTGGATCCGGGTGATGCGCGTAGTAGACGTCCACGTGGTCGGTACGCAGGCGGCGCAGGCTGCGCTCGCACTGGGCCATGATGTGCTTGCGGGTGAGGCCACCGCCATTGGGGCCGCCGTCATTCGGCCCTTCACCCACCACCTCCTGCACCTTGGTGGCTATCACCACGTCGTGCCGCGAGACGCCCAGCGCGTGCAGCGCGTTGCCCACGTACTCCTCGGATGACAAGCGCTCGTGCCAGGGCGGTACGCCGGGCCGGTCGTAGCGCGGCTGGTTGCCGTACGAGTTGGCCGTGTCGATGAAGTTGATGCCAAGGTCTAGCGCCCGGCGCACCAGGGCATCGACACCATCGGCCAGTGGCGTGATCCCGAAGCGGGACGCCCCCAGGCACAGCGCAGAGACACGGATGCCGGAGCGGCCGAGCAGGCGATATTGCATGACAGCGGATTGTGGCAGTTGACCGCCCGCCCATTCGGTGGCACGCCAGACACGCCAAGAGGCACACTGCCCTGTGCCCGTGCGTGCGCACAACAACGTCCTCTCCATCAAACCGTTCGTCGACGGCCAGCCGGCCGGCCTGTCCGGAGCACCGCCGGGGCGATAGTGGGCGCCCACAGCGCTGACGTGAACGACGACCTGCTCAAGGAGAGCCTGCTCGAGCTGTACGAGGACGCCCCCTGCGGCTACCTCTTCACCGCTCCCGACGGCACGATCCTGCGCGTTAACCGGACCTTCCTCGACTGGACCGGCTATTCGCGCGCGGAGCTGCTGGCAGCGCGCCGCTTCCAGGACCTGCTCACCGTCCCCGGAAGGCTCTTCTACGAGAACCAGTACGCTCCCTTGCTGCGTATGCAGGGCTTTGTCAGCGAGGTCACATTCGACATCGTCCGCAACGCCAGCCACGGCGGAGAATCCGAGCCGCTCGCCGTGCTGGTGAGCTCGGTCCAGCGGCAGGACGGCGCCGGCCACCCTCGCGTCATCGCCAGCACGATCTTCGACGCGACATCGCGGCGCGCGTACGAGCGCGAGCTGCTGCGCGCGCGGCGCCAGGCCGAGCACCTCGCCGCTATCGTCGAAGCATCCAGCGACGCCATCCTCAGCGCCTCTTCCGACGGCCAGATCCGGACCTGGAACTCCGGCGCCACGCACCTGCTGGGCTATGAGTCCGCCGACATCGTGGGGCGCCGCCTGCAGGATGTCCTGCCGGTTGCCGGAAGCCCGGGTGAGTGGCGAGCCATCGAGACAGAGCTCCGCGCCGGCCGGTCGGTCCACATCGAGAGCGTCGCAGTCCACGCCAATGGCAAGCGCATCGACGTCTCCGCCGGCCTCACGCCGCACTTCGGCCCGCTCGGTGAGCTCAGCGCCATCTCCTCCATCATCCGGGACCTACGTGAGCGCCTGCAGCAAGAGGTGCTGGCCCGCGAGCAGGCCGCCCGCGCCTCTGCCGAACAGGCCGAGCAACGCACCACCTTCCTCGCCGCCGCCAGCAACGTGCTCGCCTCCTCGCTCGACTACGCCACCACTCTGCAATCCGTCGCGCGTCTGGCAGTGCCGAGCCTGGCGGAGCTGTGCGTGGTGGACATGGCAGAGGACGACGGCCAGATCCATCGCCTGGCCGCCGCCGTCGCCGACCCGGCCAAGGAGCCGCTCGCGCAGCGGCTCCGGGAGCGCTATCCCATCGATCCTGCCCACCCCAGGGGGGTGCCAAACGTCCTGCGCACCGGACGGTCGACGCTCCACGCGCTCTTGTCGGACGAGCGGCTGAGAGCGGTCGCGCGCGACGACGAGCACCTCGCTATCCTGCGCGCCCTCGACTTCGCATCCACCATGCTTGTTCCGCTCACCGTGCGGGGCGCCACGCTGGGGGTGATCACCTTTGTGCGCGGCCGCGCCGGGCCGCCCTACGGCCAGAGCGACCTGCGGCTGGCCGAGGACCTGGCCGCGCGGTGTGCCCTGGCGATCGAGAACACTCGCCTGTTTGGGGCCGAGCGCGCGGGCCGTGAGCGCCTGCACACGCTCTCCCAGCGCCTCGTGGCTATCCAGGAAGACGAGCGCCGCCGCATTGGTCGCGAGCTCCACGACGAGCTGGGCCAGTCGCTCACCGGCGTCAAGCTCCTGCTTGAAATGGCCCGGCGCGGCGCTGACCCGCCCGAAGCGATCGGCCCGCTGCTTGGCGAAGCGCAGGCCCTGGTCGCAACCGTAATGGGCCAGGTGCGGGCGCTCTCGCTGAACCTGCGCTCCACCGTGCTAGAGGACCTCGGCCTGTTGCCCGCGCTGCTCTGGCACGTAGAGCGCTACACCCAGCAGACGCGCATCCGCGTCGACTTGCAGCACAGCGGGGTGGACGAGCGCTTCCCAACCGACGTCGAGACCGCAGCGTACCGCATCGTCCAGGAGGCGCTCACCAACGTCGCACGCCACGCCGGGGTCGACCGGGTCAGCGTGCGTCTGTGGCGCGCTGACGGACAGCTGTGCCTTGAGGTGGCCGACACCGGGAGGGGGTTCCGCCCCCAGCACGCGGCGGCCGGTGCCGGCTCCGCGGGGCTGGCGGGCATGGGCGAACGTGCCGCGCTGTTAGGTGGCCACTTCGAGGTCGATTCGGCACCCGGAGCCGGCACGCGCGTCGTCGCCATTCTTCCCGTCGCCGGCCGTACCGACCCAGCCGCACAATCAAAAGCAGACCAATCTAGTGATTCGGGCGTAGATGCCAGCATGAAGTCACCCGCGCCGGGCACGGCTACAGAGCCCGGCGCGCAGCAGCCGGAGTTCGGCGCGTGACGGGACGCGTGACCACTGTCGTCTTGGCGGATGACCACGCCGTCGTCCGGGCCGGCCTGCGCGCGCTGCTCACCGCCGAGCCGGACCTGCGGGTGGCCGGCGAAGCCGCCGACGGCTTGGCCGCCGTGAAGCTCGTCGAGCGCCTGCGCCCGGACGTGCTGGTGGTGGACGTGATGATGCCGGGCATCAACGGGCTGGAGGTCACTCGTCAGGTGGGCCAGCGCGTGCCGCACACGCGAGTGGTGGTGCTCTCCATGCACGCCTCTGAGCCCTACGTGCTGGAGGCGCTGCGTCACGGCGCCGCGGGCTACGTGCTCAAGGATGCCGGCACCGACGAGTTGATCCGCGCCGTGCGCGAGGTGGCCGCCGGGCGGCGCTATCTCAGCGCGCCGCTGGCCGAGCGCGCCGTGGCCGCGTACATCGACCGCGCCCAGGCCACGCCGCTCACACCGTTCGAAACCCTCACCACCCGCGAGCGGGAGATATTCCAGCTCGCCGCCGAGAGTCACACCAATGCAGACATCGCGGCGCGGCTCTCACTCAGTCCCCGCACGGTGGAGATGCACCGCGGCAACATGATGCGCAAGCTCGGCCTGGAATCGCCCACCGACCTCATCCGCTGCGCCCTGCAGTACGGCATCATCGCCGTGGATCCCGCTCTGCCACGCTCCGACTAGTAGCCTGTCACTCGGGAAGTAGTGGGTAGAGGCGGTGGAGCTTGGTGCGGGCGTCGGCGGTGGTGAAGCGCCAGCGGACGGGGCCGCGCTTCGCGTTGCGGGCGGCG
>CADCTC010000146.1 GCA_902805635.1 uncultured Chloroflexota bacterium | reverse complement strand
CCCGGCGGCGCGCGTAGATGTCCAGCCGGTTTCCGGCCACCACCGACAGCGCCATGTCCAGGAACACCGCATCGATTGGCCCTTCCCCATCGAGCGATGCCCCACCGGTACTCCCATCGCCGTCACGCAAAGGCGCCTGACGCAGCAGCAGCACGGTGTGGGCGTTCTGCACCGCGCGCTCCCCCTCCGCCGTCTGCGCGTAGTCCCGCAGCAGCTGGCTCATGCTCCACACGGAGAGGCGGTAGGCGCGCCCCAGCGCGTACAGGTGGGCCACCAGCCGCGCGCTCTCCGGGTGCTCCAGCAGCGTCTTCACCTCATCCAGACAGAGGATGCGCTTGCGGCGGTCGCGCCGGGCTCGGGATGGTTGATCGAGAGGTTCCCGATGACGCACGTGCGCGGCGGCCCTTGCGCCTCCCTCGCGCGGGCGGACGGTGGCGCCGCCCCCGTACCGACCACGCACCTCCGCCCCTCCCTGCACCACTGGACTTCCGTATAGAAATCAACCGTGATCCGCGAACTACCGCGCGACGGCCAGGGCGCCTGCAGGCCCGCGGTAAGGCAGGTGACGCAGGCGGTCCGGCAGCGATCAGGTACTCAGCGGGCCGGTCGCGACGGGCGGAGCCAGCGCTCGAACCACGCGAGCATGGCCGTCCGCATCTCTGGCGTGTAGGTGTGCCCTGTCTCCGGGTACAGCACACTCTCGAAGCGTTCGGCCGCTCCGAGTGCTGCGTACACGCCTCCCACCCGCGCTTCCAACGCCCGGATCCCATCGGCGGGCGACCCGGCGTCCAGCTCACCCGTCAGCGCTAAGAAGGGCCGCGGCGCGACCAGCGCGAGCACGCCCTCTGTGTCGAAGTGCTGGAGCAGGCCGTGCACGAAGTAATAGAGGCCGTGCGCCCGCAGCTGGCCGTGCCGGAGCAGGTCCTGATAGCGCGTGAGACACGCCACGCCTACGGTGGCCGCCACCCGCTCGTCCACGGCGGCGAGCCACCACGCCCGCGTGCTGCCCATACTCATGCCGGTAGCACCGATGCGCGCCACATCGACCTCAGGGCGGCTGCAGAGGTAGTCCAGCGCCACCTGGTCATCGCGAACGAACATCCCCCAGAGCGTGCGGCCGAACCACAGGTGGAACTTGAACAGGCTGGACTGCTCGTCCCTCCCGGACTCCAGTGCGCCAGCTGGTCCCGTGCCGGCGCGGTCGCCGTGCCAGTAGGCGTCGGGGGAGAGCACGACGTAGCCGGCGCGCACGAACACCTCGCCGAGCGCCTCGGCACCGCCGTTGGTGTTAGGAACGACGATCTGCGTCTTGTCCGGCGTGGAGGAGTGGAGCCACACGATGGCCGGCGCGGGGCGCTGCAGCCCTTCCGGCACCAGCAGCAGCGCGCTCACCTCCCCGTCCACCCCATTGTCGAGCGCCACCCGCTCCAGGGTATAGCCGGGACGCAGTTCTCTCGAGACGAGCCGGGTGCGCGGCGGCGCCGGCCGCGCCGGCAGGTCGCCGAGCGAGCGGACGACCGTCTGGAGCACCCCTGGCCGCTGCCGTTCCCAGGCGGCACTGCCCTCCGGCACGGGAAACGCCGGGACGGACACGTCCCGGTACGCCGCCGGGACCACGGCATCGCGACGGGCTTCATCGCTCTGGTAGGCGGCCGCGGCCTCGGGGCCGGCGGCCGGCACCGCCAGCGGCCGGTAGCGCCGGATAATGAGCTGGCGCAGCACACAGTCGGCCACCGCCTCGGCCAGCCGCTCGTTCCCCTCCGGCGTGTAGTGCGTGCCGTCCGCGGCGAGCAGCCCGGCGCTGCCCGCGTGCTCCACGATGCCATGGAGATCGTGCGCAGGGACGCCGGCGGCGCGCATGACCCCCAGCGCCACGGTGTTGTAGCGGCGCACATCGTCGGCAAAGCGGTCGAACCCCGCGCCACGTGCCGCGTGCCGCTCGTCGACAACCGGCGTGGTGTTGGCGAAGACGAGCGCGGCGGACGTGTCCCCGCGGATGCGGGTGACGATCTCTCGGAGATTGGCCGCGTAGCCGTCGGGCGGCACCTGGTGCCGCCCGTCCTCCTTGGACACCTTGAGGTCATGCAGCCCGGCGTTGAAGTGGACGATGTCCGGCCTCTCGCGGAGCACCCACTCCTCGAGGTGGCGCAGGACGTTGGCGCTGTCCCCGCCGTTCTCCGCCGCGCTCACCACCGTGGCCGTACCCGCCAGCCGCGCGGCCACCAGTGGGGCATACCCCATGCAGATGGAATCGCCGACCAAGATCACCTTGGGCAGTTCTGGCGAATCCGCCTCGGCGCTCCGCGAGGTCATAACGGGTGCACCCATACCCCACTCATCCGATCTCCGCTTGCTGGAGCAGCGCGTTCAGCCGCGGCACCAGTGAGCTCACCGCGTCCTTGGCCGAGCGCCTGCCAAGGAAGACCGGCTCCAACTCCTCGCGGTTTGCCTGCTCCAGCTCGTTCCAGGCGGTGGTGTACTGCGTCACCACCCCGTGCTGGGGCAGATCCAGGTACAGGCGCACGCTCTTGGGGTCCCGATGTTCCTGCAGGAAGGCTGGCGAGTTCGCCACACTCTTCAGGACCGGCGCACCGCGCCCCAGCTCGGTGATCGTCTGCTGGCCGTCCGGCCCCACCACGTGGCGCAGGAACCGCCACGCCGCCTCGGGCACCTTGGTGCCCGCAGAGATCGAGATCGAGTCCGGCCACAGCGGCGTCGCCCGTCGCTTCTTCATCGTCGTGACGGCTACGTCCCACTCGAAGTCCTTGATGCGATTGCGCAGATTGTGGAAGTAGGGCGCCGAGGAGATCATCGCCGCCTTCCCCTGGTAAAACAGCTCGTCGTTGCTGGCGACTCCCAGCTCCTGGCGCTCCTCGGGTGTGGGAGCCACCCGGTGGGCCTGCGCGAGGTCGGCAAAGAACTGCAGCGCCTCCACTGCTTCGGGCGTGTCCAGCGTCGACCGCTTGAGGTCCTTCGTCACCACGTCGCCGCCGTTCTGCCAGACGAACATGCGCCACGTGGTCCAGGCGTAGCCGCCCAGAGCGAGGCCGGACTGGACGAGCCGGCCGCCGTCGCGCACCGTGAGCTTCTTCGCCACGTCCACCAGCGTCTGCCAGGTCCAGCCACCGTCGCGCCAGGTGGCGGGCGGGAACGCGATGCCTGCCTTGCGGAAGAGCTCCTTGTTGTACACAATGGCGTGCGCCAGCCAGTGCTGCGGCAGCCCGTACAACTTGCCGCGGTACTGCAGGCCATCGAACAGGCCAGGGAAATAGTCGTCGCGCTTGAACGTGCGGTCGGCGGAGATGAAGGGATCCAGCTCGCGGAAGAAGCCATTCTTGGCATAGCCGGCAGTCGGCTTGTCTTCCATCAGGAGCACGTCAGCCGAGTCGCCGGCCACGATGGCCGCCTGGATCTTGGTGAAGTACTGCGCGGAGATGTGCTCCGGCACCATCGTCACCGCGGGCGTGGTCGCGCTGAACTGCTGGGCGATCTTCTCCCAGATCGCCTTCTCTTCAATAGACCCGAAGAACGAGAACCGCACCGTGCCGCCCACGGCAGCGGCACCGCTGCCGCCCGGCACTGTTCCCGCCGTTCCGGTGGTGCCTGGCCCCGGACCGCTGCAGGCGGCCAGCACCACGCCCGCCGCTGTGACCGGCGTGAGGGCGAGCACCGCCCGCCGCGAGAGCGCACCCGGACCGTTCGTTCTCTTCATACTCATGCTCGCAGTGTCCTCCAGGAAGGAGTCTGCCAGACGTCCGCTCACGCCGCGGGACGTGGAGGAACTGCTGGCCGAGCGGGGGATTGCCGTCAGCTACGAGACCGTGCGCCGCTGGTGCAAGAAGTTCGGGCAGCGCTTCGCCGACGGGGTGCGGCACAGGCTCGCTGTGCCGCCACCGAGTTAGTGTGACGATCCCCACCCACGTAGGCACCGTTCGGGCCGACACGTCGACGCCACGCTCGGCCGAAGAGTGCGCGACTTCGATGCGGTCACGCCAGCAGCCTGACCGCCGCGCCTACGGACCTATGGGGCCGCCGTAGCTCAAGCAGCCGCGGGCACCTGTCACCCTACCTTGCCGTTGGTTCTCCGGCTGCAGCACCCACCGATGTCGCGAACTCCTCGGTGAAGTCCCGTCCGCAGGGGCGGCAGGCGTAGCGCTGGCGGTCGGCGGCGTCATGGCCGGCTCGCTTGGACGCCGGCCGGCGGCAGAAGGGGCAGGTGGGCATCAGGCCCCTACCAGCTCCAGACAACGTCGCGAACTCACTGCCCGAGGGTGTCCGGCGCGTCGGGGCTGGCCCGCTCCCACACCAAGCAGTTGGTCGTCGTGCCCCCGATGGCAAGGGGGGCGGTCGTGATCGTGAGGCGGTCGCCCTCCAGCGCCACGAAGCGCTCCTGGTCGCTCCCGGTCCAGTTCGGGAACAGGCTCAGTTCGATCTGGTGGACGACGCGCTCGTCCTCCAGGCGGTAGCGCCCGCAATAGGTCACGTACTCCGCCGCTGCCGTCGCTCGCTCCGCCGCCGTGCCCCCGAGCAGGTCACTTGTGGCATACCGCGGGCGCGCAGCGCGCATCATGGCCACGAAGACGTACCCGTCTGCGGTGTAGCTGAGGTAGCCGACCGCATCCGCTCCCAGGGGATAGCCAACCTGCCCGTCCGCCGTCCGCGTCTCCCACCGGAGCAGCCGCCAGGTGCCGACGACCGACGCTGCCGCTGTGGCTGCCCTTGCTGCCATGGGGTCTCTCCTGCCACGTCATCTGTACCGCCATACCGCGAATACCGTCCGCGCAAGCGTAGCCCACCGGCTCTCCGCTGTCCCCACCACTACCACCACCACGCCACCGATCCGGTCAGCCAATACGCCAGCAGCTTCAGCCCGATGGTGACCACCGCCGCCAGGATCGAGAGCAGCGCCCAACGCGGATGAGTTTTCGCGCTGCGAAACTCACTGGGAGGTGCCGTTCCGCTTGGTCTGACCCGTTTTTGCGCCGGCTTCGTGCCTTGGAAGGGAGCTGTCGGCCACGTCGGAGCGGCACCGCTGCTCATCACCGGTACGGGCCCGATGTGACTTGATCAGGAGCTTGGCCGCGACCGCGTGCGCTCGCGCTCGCGGTGCCCCGTCGCAGTGTTGTCCATGGGCGTGGCTGGTGCGGGCAGCGAGAGCACGTGCAGAGGAGGCAGTGCGATGCGACAAGAGACAGAGTCGAGGAAGGAGCGGATCAAGGGAGCCGAGGTACGCGTGACGCTGGGGGTAGACACCCACGCCGACGTGCACGTCGGCGTGGCGCTCGACCAGCTCGGTGGGTTCTTGGGCAGCCACGCGATCCCGACCACACCGGCGGGATATGCCGAGCTGCTCGCGTGGGCGACCCACTTCGGGACCCTCGAACGGGTCGGGGTCGAGGGCACCAGCAGCTATGGCGCTGGGCTGGCGCGCTGGCTGCGGGCCCGCGGTCTGACGGTCTTGGAGGTGGAGCGGCCAGGCCGGCAGATGCGGCGGCGGCGCGGCAAGTCCGACCCGGTGGATGCAGAAGCCGCTGCCCGGGCAGTACTCGCCGGCGTGGCGACCGGCCGCCCCAAGACCGGTGACGGACCGGTGGAGATGGTGCGGACGCTGCAGGTGGCACGCCGTTCGGCCATGCGCGCGCGCACCCAAGCCGCCAACCAGGTGCACGCCCTGGTGGTCACGGCACCGGCGGCGCTGCGGGAGCAGCTACGCCCACTGTCTCTCGCGCGGCGGGTCGCCACGGCGGCGGCGTTTCGCGGCGCGGGGCATCCCGTCACGCCAACGGCGGCCGCCAAGCTGGCGCTGCGCTCGGTGGCGCGCCGGTATCGGCAGCTGAGCGCCGAGATCGAGGCGCTCGATGCGCACCTGGCGCGCCTGGTCGGCCAGGTGGCGCCGCAGCTGGTGGCGGTGAAAGGCGTCGGCACCGACACGGCCGCGACCTTGCTGGCGGCCGCCGGCGATAACCCCGAGCGGCTGCGCAGCGAGGCGGCCTTCGCGCACCTGTGCGGGGTCGCGCCCATCCCGGCGTCTTCCGGCAAGACGGTGCGCCACCGGCTGGACCGGGGCGGGAACCGCGACGCCAACCGCGCGCTGCACCTGCTCGCCGTGCGCCGGCTGGCGTGGGATCCGCGCACGCGCGCCTACGCCACGCGCCGCACGGCGGAAGGCAAGACCAAACCCGAGATCTTGCGCTGCCTGAAGCGGTACCTCGCCCGTGAGCTCTTCCCCCTGCTGGCGAGCACACCAACCACCGTTCCCACCATGACCCTCACTGCTGCCTGACGTGCCGGCGACACGCAGCAACACACCGATCATTCGTCCGCTTGACAACTTATAGGAGCCTCCCTTCAGGACGAGCAGCCGGCGCTGTAGGTCGTGAGGCGCCGACTGCCGTAAGACGCCAGGAGGGGTTTGCACAAAACCGACTGATATCGTGTGCGGCACTTTCGCTGGCATTGCCGCTCCTCTATTGTCAAGTGCCTAGGGGTTCAGGCCGCGACCCGGGCCTGGGCGAGTGGCGAACTGCGCGCTTGGGCGATGGCCATGCGGTGCAGGATGGCGTTCAGGCGGTGGTTACCACCGCGGTTGAGGCGATGACACACCCGCCCAGTGTTGGAAGCTTCCAGTGGTGCCACGCGCCAGCCGGCGCAGTGCCAGGGCACCACCGTGTCCGGCGTGACCACGACCAGGTGCCGGCGCCAGTCGCGGTGCATCCGGCGGATGAGCACCCACAGCGAGCACCCACAACGCCTTGTCGAGTCGCCGGAAGCCGCCGCGCCGCCGCTGCCGCGTAGGGCGGGTGAGCACCGCGAACTGGTGGCGCAACAAGAGATTCTCGAGCACCAGGTCACCGCGCCGGCGGCAGGCGGCCCGCAGGGCGGCGAGCACGACGAGCAGGAGGTCACGTACCACGCAAGCATGGCCCACCGCCCAGCGCCGCGGCACGCGCGAGGTTCTGCCGTCCCAGACCGCTGCCCCAATCGCGTGGGCGTGGTTGCGGAGGAACGTCCGCCACACCTGCCTCGGCGCCCGGGGTGGCGCGAGCCACCGGTAGCGTCGGATGGAGGGGTTACTCACCACAATCCCCAGCGTGAGCAGCTCGCCCTGGATACGCTCGCTGCCGCACAGTGGGTTCTCGCGGCAGCGGCGCGTGTGGAACGGCTTGGGACGCCGCGGGAAATCGTGAAATAATCGTGAAGTGGGTGCGTGTCGCGAAGGCACGTAGCGTGTCGGAGAGTCCCACACAACCGGTCCCTTCCAGATGGGAACAGGCATTCGCCGGAACGTTGGGGCACGTCCCGAACCCCTTGCCGGAGTTTCGTAAACAGCTGGCCGGCGGTTCGATTCCGCCCATCGGCTCCAGAGAAGATAGGCCCCCCAGGACCCTCCTGGGGGGCCTCTTCATAGGCCGTGTAGCCCAACTGGGTCAGGCCGTATCGACAACTGCGGCGCAGGGAAGACGCTCCGATAGGTGAAAAGGCAGCTCGCCAGCTGCATTCTGGCGCTCAGGGGCTCATTTCGATTCGCCGCTGAGTGGGTCAGTTTGGCTGGGTTGCCAGGCGACTTAGCGCAGTGGCGTGAATGGTTAGGCCCGCTGGTGGCCAGGCTGCCTGAAGTGTGGGCGGCACGTCCGCCTATGGACATAGTCGACTGGATTTCCGTCGGTAGTGCCGTAGTGGGTGTCACCCTGCTCGCAACACCATGGAGGCTCTTCTCCCGGCCCTGGTCACAGCAGCGCACTGGTGTTGTCGATACAGGCGCCCACGTGCTCGACGATACAGCCGACAAGGATGACGAAATCCCCTACGTCTCTCAATGCCACCGGCGTGGCCCAGTTCCGCGCCGTCCGTGATGATCTGGCCAAGGAGACTGGCGGGCGCGTGCACCGGACTGAAGTGGCCGGCCACGAGGGCAGGCCGGTCGAGGTGGCGCTGTCGCGGACCGCGGCGGTTGAGGAAGCGTGGAAACTGAGGCGGGCCAAATTGGCCAATCCCAACCAGGAGGCTGAGTCAGGCACAGCTGACCGCGCCCATGTGCAAGTCGCTCCTAGGCATAATGGCGCCCCTGAGACACTGGTAGTCGACTACCACCAGTAGGTGTGCCAGGGGCGGGCAATCAGGAGGTTGAGTTGGTCGATGCTGTGGGCGCCGCGGGCGCAGTGGACCTGGTGGACATCGGCGGGCGGCGACTGGCGGCGGAGGTGCGCGGTGAGGGCGTGCCGACGGTGGTGCTGGAGAGCGGGGTGGGTGCGGCCATGCGGAGCTGGGACGACGTGGCCCCGGCGCTGGCGGCGGTGACGCGGGTCGTGCGCTACGACCGCGCCGGCCTGGGGCAGAGCGATCCCGGCCCGCGCCCCCGATCCGCCCAGACGAGCGTCGATGACCTGCGCGCACTGCTCACGGCGCTGCGGGTGCCGCCGCCCTACGTGCTGGTCGGGCATTCCTTCGGCGCCCTCACGGCGTGCCTGTTCGGCGGCCTGCACCCGGGCGAGGTGGCCGGCCTGGTGCTCCTGGAGGCGTCTCACGAGGAGGGCTTCGAGCGGCTCCGCGCCACGCTGTCCGAGGATGCCCGCGCCGAGTTGGACCTGTGGCTGACCGGCAACAAGGAGGGCGTGGACTTGGAGCTCAGCTGCCGCCAGGCACGCGAGGCGCCGCCCCTGCCCCAAGTGCCCTTCGTCGTGGTGACGGCCACGGCGAAGCAGGGCACGCGTCCCGGCTGGACCCATGAGACCGCCGAGAACGCGCGGCGCAGCTGGCTTCGGCACCAGAGCGACCTCGCTGGTCGCGTCCCCGGCGGCCGCCACGTGCTGGCCGACCGCAGCGGCCACAACGTGCACCGGGACCAGCCCGGGCTCGTGGTGGAGGCGATTGCGGGCGTAGTACAAGCGGCGCGCGGGCAGACCTAACCAATCGACGCCATCAAAGCGGTTCCGTCGCCGGCCCTCAGCCGCGCCGCCTAGCGCGATAGTGGACGTGACTGTGCTTATCTGAGCGATCGGGCGCTGTTTGGGAGGCGCTAGACTCGCCGCATGTTGCTCCTCGGACGGCAACCGGAAACGCTCACAGAGGCGGATCTCCAAACACTCCTCGTATCCGTCGGCGTCGGTGAAGGCGACCGGCTCGGTTACAAGCGAGACATATACGCGGGCGACGATGAGAGCCGCCGTGAGCTCCTCCGTGATGTGACGGCGATGGCCAACCACCGCGGCGGCCACATCCTCATTGGGGTGGAAGAGGATCAAGATGGCGTCGCAAGAGCGATGCCCGGAGTGACCGCTGGCCAGCACGCGACGTGGATCCGGAGCCTGTGCCTCACGGCAGTGGAACCGCGGATCGTCGGGTTGGAAGTTCATGACCAACTCTCGCTAGGCAACGGCATGATCGTCGTAATCATCGACGTTCCCGAAAGCCGAAACGCGCCACACATGGTGACCTTCAAAGGACTCAACCAGTTCTGGAGGCGTCACGGCCGCGAGAAGCAGAAGATGACGGTGAACGAGATACGGGACGCCATGAACCGAGCGCTTGAGACACAGGGGCGGATCGAGCGGTACTGGGCAGCCCGGGACCGGGAGTTGGAACGGGAGTTCGCGCGTACCTCCGCGGGACCGCGCTGCTGGATGGTCGTTAGCCTCCTGCCGCTCCCGTTCGACGATGGCGCGGAGATACTCAACGTGCACAACCGGGCGCTGCGCGAAATGGTGGATCATCCCACCAACGCGGCGACGCGCTTCTCAGGGGGAATGTGGTGCGGTAGGTCCCTGCCCACTCTGCATGGGATCCGGGCCGATGATGCAGACCACGAGCGTCCCAAGTTTCTGGAGGTGCACCGGAACGGTTACGCGGCGTTCGGCATGGCGATAGCACCGGGTCATGGAGGCAGCCTGAGTCCTGCCTTTAGGTCCCTCGTCGACACTGAGTACATCGTCAATTTCGTCGCGTTTGCCTCAGCGGCTTACGGTCAACTCCTCGGAGCGACCCCCGCGCTGGCGCGACTCTCCTTCGTCAACGCAGCCGGGCTGGGCCTAATGACGAATGCCCTAAATCTCTCCATGCGGCCGCTTCGGTTTTGGCAGGGGGATCAACTCGACTTGGGGACATTCGCCGTCGATGACCTCACCCGTGACGCCCAAACCCTTCCCAAACGCATCTGCGACCGTCTGTGGAATGCCTTCGGCCGTGAGGCGGCGGATGTGTTCGACGCCGCTGGCGTGTTCAACCCACCGGCGGACTGAGTCCCTGCATTCGCCCGAGCGACAGCCATATCCCCTATGATCGTTCTTACATAGGGGGTGCCCACCAGGTGAAGGACGACAACCTCATTCACTGCCCTAAGTGCGGGCGCGCACTGGCCGCCCAGGCCGCTGGCTACCAGGTGATGCGCCCCGACGGGCGCGAGGTCATGGGGCTGTTCCTGGGCATCAAGTGCGAGAAAATAGCCTGCGGCGGCGTGAGGCGCCCCGAGCAGCCGGTGACCCTGCCGGCTGCTGCAGCAGCTCCCGTCGGTTGAACCATGCCGGATG
>CADCTC010000145.1 GCA_902805635.1 uncultured Chloroflexota bacterium | reverse complement strand
GCCGCGACCGGCGCCCGATGCATTGCGACTGGCGTTGGCCACCGAGAGCTTGTTGCGCGCGCCGTGGCGTGCGAGTAGACTGGCCCGGAGGGACTCCGAGCCGCGCGGGGACTCTCCAGGAGGGAGAGCGACATGACGGACGTTCGATTGGCGCGCGTAACGCGCGCGCGGGTGTTGGGCACGGCCGCCACCGCAATCGGAGCAGGGCTGCTGGCCGCCTGTGGCTCGGTGGGTGGGCCGCAGCCGCCCGCGCAGCAGAAGGGGCCGGTCACGATCGATGTGTTGACCCGCACGGGAGTGCCCCCCCCCACGCGCCACAGCCAGTGGTACGACAAGACGACCAAGGAGCGCTTCACGCCGGACTCGCAGATTACAGTCAACCTGATCGACGCCACGCCCACCGTGGCCGAGAAGCACATCGTGCTGCACTCCGGCGGCACACCGCCCGACGCGGCGTGGTTCGGCGTGATCGCCGACGGGTTCGGCGGGCAACCGGCCGCGAAGCGCGGCATGTTTAAGGCGCTGGATGACCTGGTGCGGCGCGACCGCTTCGACCGGGCGCAGTACTGGAAGTCGGCGCTCGACATGTTCACTGTCGACGGCAAGCTGTTCGCGCTGCCCACGCACGGCCACTTCGGGCCCAACGTCTTGTACGTCAACCAGGATCTCACCAAGCGGGCGGGGATCAGTGTGCCGATCGCCACCGGCGACTGGACGACCGACCAGCTGGTCGACTGGGCGCGGCGCCTCACGCGCCCGGCGGACGGCGAGTACGGCTGGTGGCCGATCCTGGAGACCGCCGAATGGCTGGTGACCTTCCTGCGCACGTTCGGCGGCGACCTGCTGGCGCCCGACGGGCGGCGGTCGGCGCTCGACGCCCAGCCGGCGCGGGAGGGGCTGCAGTGGCTGTACGACGCGCAGCACAAGTTCCAGACGGTGGAGACGCTGCTCGCGCCCGGCGGCACCTTCGCGGCGATCAACAACCCCACCGGGTTTCCCTCCGGCAAGCTGGCGTTTGTCGCGTCCACCCCCGGTGGGGTCGCCAGCTGGCGGGCGCCCGGCCAGCAGCAGATCAAGTTCGAGCTGGGGATCACCCTCATGCCCAAGCACCCCGGCGGCCGGCGCGGCACCCAGGTGTCGTCGTCCGGCATGGGAGTCACGGGCACGCCCAAGACCGACGCGGCCTGGCGGTGGGTGCAGTTCATCACCAACCGGGACAACGGCGTCCTGCAGGTGACCGGCGGGGCGGGCAGCCCGGGGGCCCGCCGCGACGTTTGGGAGGACTCGCGCCTGCTGAGCTTCGACCCCATCTACTCGCTCATGCAGAAGACCGTTGGCCAGCCCGGACCGCTGCACTATCCCTGGAACTACACGTTCCCCGACGTGGTCAAGGCGGCGACGGAGCGGCTGGCGGACCTGTGGTCGAACAAGTCCAGCGTGAACGACGCGGCGGCGAGCGCCGCGCGCGAGGTCAACACGGTCCTACAACGCGCGCCGGGGTAGCTGCAACAGAGACAATGTGATAAATAGCGTGCATTCGGTGCTGACGGTGCGTGGATGCCGGCGCTCCCAGCAATGCTCCAGCGCCGCAGTGCTAGGAGTGTGGTGGTCGCCACACAGAGCGCCATGCGTGGGCCGGGAGCTGAGCCGTGACGGGCTCAAGCCACCCGGCGGATCTCCGGCGGACCCTGGGTGCCGTCCGGCCCTGTCGGCCCTGCCGGACGTGGAGGCGCGGAGCGCGTCTCCTGCACCGCCTGCTTGACATCCTGGGCCTTCTCCTGCCCCTTCTGGTAGGCGTTCTCCAAGATCTGGTGCGCGAGGTCGCGGCCGCCCAGGCCGAACGCAAGGGCTCCGGCCACCGCGACCATGCCAATCAGCGCCATCCACAGCGTGTTGATGATGGTGGGCGCGATCTGCAGCTGATCCAGCCCCATCAGGGTGGCGAAGACGAGCACCGCCACGCGGGCGATGGTGGCCAGCAGGTTGGGGTCACCAACGCGGGACATGCCGGCTGAGCCGCGCACCAGGTTGGCCACAAAGGTGGCGATCAGGGCACCCAGCAGGAGCACGACCATGGCCACTACCACATTCGGAATGAAGCCGATGATATTGGCGAGCACGCCCTCGACCTGCGTCAGCCCCAGTGCGCCAAACGCGGCGATGAGGAAGCTGAGCAGCAGGAACCAGTAGGCCAGTTTGCCCACCACCTGGGCGGGGTCCATGCGCACGCCCGCCTTGGCCAGGAACTGGTCGATCTCCGCTTTGTCCGCGATCTGGTTGAAGCGCACCGCGCGCAACCCCTTGGTGACCAGGCCCGAGACGACCCGCGCAATGATCCATCCGATGAGCAGGATCACCAGCGCACCTACCAGCTTGGGGAGAAACGCCATGAGGTCGCCGAGCGCGCGAGTGACGGCGACCATGATCGCCTGGCCCCAATCCGTCACCATCGCTGCCGATGTGTCCATACCGCTGTGCTCCTTACCGCGTGTTTCTACTGCTGACACTTTGTGGACGCGACCGCATCTGCCGTCGCTGTGCCCGTTCGCATGACGTCATCGCAACTGCCTGGCGGCGCACCCGTCCCTCTGGGTGGTTCTTCTCAGATGCGGCGCTGGTGGGGCGCCCGCCTAGCGCCCGCCTAGCGCCCGCCGCCGCGCCGGTAGCCCTCGCGTACCTCGTCGATCAGCCGCTCCCAGGGATCGCCTCCGGCCCGCGCGCTGCTTGAGCCTTGGTACTGGCGCCGCAGCTCCGGCTCGATCTCCTCGAACCGCTTGCCGGCGTGCCGCTCGTCATAGGCGGCCTCGAACCCAGTGCGGTACGTGTGCTCCGCCTCCTCAAAAGGCGGCTGTCCGCTCGACCCGCGTCCCTGCGCGTAGTGCTGGCGGAAGGTATCCCGCTCGCGCTGGTAGTGCTCCTCTACCTCCACCCGCACGCGCCGCACGGTGCCGGTGATGTCCTGGTGCTCGGTGGTGCGCTCTTTGTCGATCACCACCTCGCCGGTGACCACCGCCTCTTTGGACACCACCGCCTCCTCGCCACGCAGCGGCACGCGGATCGTCCCCTCGTCGAAGGCGTTACGCAGATCGGCGTCCGTTGCCGGCCGGTCCTCCGTGTCCCGCTCTTCGACGAGGACTTCTTCCCGCATCAGGTCCACCGGTACCGTCTGCTGCTCCTGTGTCACGGTCTTGCGGACCTGCACCTCGCCGATCTCCGACTGGCGCTTCTCGACGTGCAGGCGCTCCTCCACCTCCGGCACGCGGATCTCCCCTTGTGCCTCCACCACTTCCGACCCGGCATCGTCCGCCCGGCCGCGGCCGGTTCCTGTGCTCGATCCGCTTACTCCTGCCATGTCTCTGCTCCTGTTCTACCGCGTGTGCGCGGCCTGGTGACTAGCCCATGGGGCTCACCGGTCCCTCTGGCGGGAAGACGCCGAAACCCGACGTTCTAGCCCGTACTCCGGTAGCTCGTGTGGGTGTGCATCACACTTAAAGCAAGTATGGTGCCGCAACCCGCCAAAATATGGGCATATCATGTGCAGGTTCCCGCTCAGCTGTGCCCGTACCACCCAATCACTCCACCCCTCGCCGCCGTTAAGCCGCAGTTCGGCACATGGCGGCTCGGAGCGCTTCGGCGCGTACCGATCTCAGCGCTCCGGCACCGTGCTCCAAGACCGAACTGCGACGCCTCGGTTGCTCTCAGCGCCCGTGGCGCCGCGCTGCCGCACTCGGGAACCACTCAGTCGGGGAGCGGCTCGCCCGTTTCCAGGAGGGTCTTGAGGCTGGAGAGGAGCGCAGGCCAGCCCTGGCTTACCATCTCCAGCAGCGTGCTGCCGGGATCGACACCATCGTGTACGACCGTGAGCTTGACGATCTCTCCCTGAGGCTCGATCTCGAAGGTGACTTTCGAGCGGCGCTCGCTGCTGAGCTTTTGGATGAGCTCGTCGCCCATCTTCTGGTCGGCGGCGAACTCGGCGGTGATGGTGTGCCAGGTGAAGGAGAGGCGGCGGTGGGGATCTGATTCGAGCACGACCTGCGCGGGGTCGGTCATGGTCACGTCGCGCAGCTTCCAGGTCATGGGGGAGCCCTGCTTCCAGTCGGTTTCGAACGTCACTCCCCAGTATTGGGCGGTGAAAGCGGGGTCGGTGAGGGCCTGCCAGAGGCGCTCGGGCGTGGTCTTGATGAAGGTGGTATAGACGAATTCGGGTTTGGTCACGGTGGTCACAAGTGGTTGCTCCAGTGCTGTTTTGAGATCGGCGAGTGCGCGGGTATGCGCGCGGGAATAGCGGTTGATCCAGCGGTCGGCGATGGCGTTGATGGGGACGGCGTTGAGGTAGTGCAGTTTTTCACGTCCGCGCCAGACGGTGGTGATGAGGGTGGCCACCTCCAGCACGGCCAGGTGCTTGCTGACCGACTGGCGTGCCATGTCAAGGCCCGCACAGAGCTGGCCCAAGGTCTGGCCGTCAGCAGCGTTCAGACTGTCGAGCAGGCGACGGCGACTCGGATCGGCCAGCGCCTTGAAGACTTCGTCCATTGTGCGGTCGCCTCAACATGCAGCCTTCCGGCTGCATGAATAATACGCAGCCATTTAGCTGCACGTCAAGGGGCGAGCCTCAGCGTCCGGACAGGGCGACTTCGCTCAGGATGCGCGCCCGGGAGGACGGGCAAGGGCTCTGAGAACCCGATGCCGAGCCTAGCGCGCGAGACGGAAGGTCATGTGTGTCACCCCATCGGCGTCGATGAGCCCGATCCGCTCCAGCGACACCCGCGAGGGATCGAGCCCCGCCAACAGCGCCGTACCGCCCCCGAGCACAATATGCACGACGTGGAGCCGCAGCTCGTCCAGCAGGCCACCGCTGATGCACTCGCGGATGATCTCCGCCCCGCCCAGCACCACCACTTTCCGGTCGCCGGCCGCGTCACGCGCCCGCGCGATCGCCGCCTCGAGTCCATCGGTCACGAACGTGTACGACGTGCCGCCCTGCATTGGAATCGGCGCGTGAGGCCGGTGCGTGACGACGAAGACCGGGTTGTTGTGGAACGGCGGCGGATCGCCCCACGGCTCCTCGCCAAAGTCGAACATGCGCCGCCCCACCACCACGGCGCCGGCGCCCGCTAGCAGCGCCTGCGGATCTTCGATGGCCACGCCGTCGCGCCCCGTAGACGCGCCTCCGGAGAACATCCAGTCGTGGAGCTGCTCGCCCCCGTCGCCCAAACCGTTCCCCATGGCCAGGTTCGGCCCGGCGCTGAAACCATCCAGCGAGACCGACTGATCCGCGATCAGCTTACCCATGCGTCACCTCCTTATCCGGGATTGCATATACGCCGCCAGCCGCCCGCGCGTCTCGCCCGTGCACGCGCGCCAATGCGACTTCGCGCACCACCTCGGTCTCTGGCGTCACTTGCGGAATGCCCACACCGCACGGTCCCCTGGCGCCAGCAAGTCTTCGCCGTAGCGCGCGAGTGCCTCACGGTAGCTGCCCGCGGGGAACACGGCGTTGGGGCCGTCCAGCGGTGCCCGCGCATGCCCGCACCGGCTGGTGTAGGCCAAGCCATGTGCGGCGGCGGCCCCCATGGTCCGCCACTCGCCGGGAGTGAATGGCCGGCCGCGTCCCGCCTCATACTCGCGTGCGAACGAGAGCAGCTCGACGAGCGCCGGGGCCACCGGCACCGTGCCATCCAGCGGCGTGCCGTAGGTCATGGTGAAGCCCCGGGCGGCGCGACCGACCACGACCGGCTCCCGCTCCGCGATCAGGCTGTCCCAGTCGTACACCACACGGACAGTGTCGCCGGCGAGGCGCATCTGGCGCATCGACCAGTCGTTGTGGCCGACCACCACGTCACCCGCACCGCCGTCGCGTTCAAGCTCCTCCAACAGCTGCCGCGCGCGGCGCGCGATGTCGTCGATCCACTCGGCGCCCGCCGCCGTTGCCTCGAAGTCAAAGATGACGCTGTGTGGCTTGCCCCACAACCGGTCCGCAGGCGGTCTGCAGGCGCGGCCGGCGGCAAGCAGCGCGGGGTCGCCCGCGAAGGGTCGCGCGTCCTCCGCCAGGCGCGCGAGAGTCCTCGCGAGCGCGCGCCTCACCGGTGGCTCGTGCGCGTCGCGGTACTCGCCGCCGGCATCGTACTCTTCCACCGTCGCGTGACCGCCGCCAACCGGCACCGGCCCCAGCAGCGGCCGCGGGCACGGGAACGGGAACGCGCGCGCCGCCAGGTGGCGTTGCACCCGCTGGACGGCCGAGAGGAACGCGGCCGACTGGTCTGGCTGGTGCGCCTTGATCACGACGCACCGGCCGTCCGCGAGCCGCACCCCGGCCACGGCCCCCATGCTGGAGGAGTAGAAGAGTGGTGCTTCCATGCGGCTCCCCAGGTGCTCGGCACAGAACGTGTCGAATGCTACGGCGATAGCGTCGGGTGCACGCGTGCCGAAGATGGCCCGCTCCACGGCGGGGTCCTCCCAGTCCCGGATCTCCGCGTCGATGGCCGCGGCAAGCGCCGCCACCGGGCGTCCGCCTCTCACGCTCCCACCCATGCGCACCCTACCACTGCCTCACTATGCGGAAACAGCGAAAGGGGCGACCCCAAACGGAGTCGCCCCTCTCGCTGTTCGACCGCGGCACGGCACGTGCTGGCGCGCGGCCGGTCCGCGAGCGGCCCAGCGGGAGTGACCGTGGGCGAGTACGACGAACACGATGCTTCAGAGGAAGTGACGCAGACGGACCAGCAAGTCCGGGACGCCCTGCGGGGACCCCCCGGAAGCTCGCGAGCGGGCGCACCCGTGAGCACCGGCAGATGTGCGCCACCCGCGCCGCGTGAGGGCGCCGTGCGGGGTCCCATGAGGCAGGAACCCGCACCGTGACTGTGGATCTCGCCCAGCTGCTGGACGGACTGCGCACGCTGGTGTCCGTCATCGTCCCGGTCTTCGTCGCGATGGACCCCATTGGCGTCCTGCCGTTGATGCTCTCCTGGACCGCCGATCTGCCCTCCGAAGAGCGCGCGCGCCAGCTGCGCGCGGCGCTGCTCACGGCGCAGGCGGTCGGCGCGGTGTTCGTGCTGGGGGGAAACGGGCTGTTGCGCCTGCTCGGCGTGGGGCTGCCGGACTTCCTGGTCGCCGGCGGGGTCGTGCTGCTGGTGCTGGCGGTCAGCGACATCGCCGGCGGGGGCAGCCACGAGGCGCGCGGGAGCACGGACAGACCGGACTTCGGCTCCGTGCCGATCGGCGTGCCCATCCTGGCGGGGCCCGCCACACTCGCCGCGCTCATGGTACTCCGCGAGCGGTACGGCTACGGCCTCGCCGCCGACTCGCTGGTGGTCAACCTCCTGCTCGCGTGGCGGATCTTCCGCCGTGCCGACCAGATCGCCGCGCTGCTCGGGCGGAACGGGCTGCGCGCCACCTCCAAGGTGGCCAGTCTCCTGCTGGCGGCGATCGCGGTGCGGCTCAGCCGGGACGGACTCGCGCCGGTGACCTTCGCCGGAGGCTGAGGCATCCAGAGCGGCTAGGCGCACCGCTCGAGACGCGCCCAGTAGCACAGGTGACTATCCCCACGCTGCGCAAACGAAACGGGGCAGTCCCTAACGGGGCTGCCCCGCTCGTTGTGCGTCACCGCTCTGTGCCTCGGTTACCTCGGGTCCCTGATATAGACCCTCAATATCCGTGGCGTGCTGCGGTTCAGCGTGTCGGCACTCCTACCTGACCAGGTCATGGGAGTGTGCCCGGCGGGCCCTAAAGCCCGGCCTGACCGCACCCTACGACCGTGCCATGTAGTCGCGCCTGCCTTGGTCTACGCTTCATTTGGTACCTCCTTGTGGTTGGACCGCTTGGTTGCTTCGACCACTGCTATCTAATGCACGCCCGGTGCCGCGGCACGTAACGCTGCCACCACGGTTCTGCTGCGATCCCGTCTCATCGGTAGCGGACGTGAAGGCCGGGGTGCGGGGCTGCCCGACCTTCTTGAGCGCCTCTCCGGCCCTTGGCGGGTCGAGTGGCACTTGCACCTTGTAGTCGGCATGCTCCCGCAGGCGGCGCAACAGGCGCAACTCGCTCGATAGCTGCACGCCCCGGCGGGCGAACAGCTCCTGGATCGCCCGTTCGTGCATGTTGGCTGTGCCGGCGGTCCACCTACCGCTCCACTCCAGGCTAGCCCGCACCGGCAGCGCGCACCACGTAGCGTGCATTCCATCCGCTCGCTCTCCGCCAGGAAATACAAGAGCCCCGTTCCAGATACGCCGGACGGGGCTCATTGGTTGCGAGGTGCCGACGGGCGGAATCGAACCGCCGGCCAGCTGTTTACGAATTGGCTCTAGTGCTGACCATGCCTCGCCGCCGATCACCGCCGCTCCCTGTAGCACCCCTGGAACTTCCCGCCGCTCACCGTCCGCATTGGGGTACACGCTCCCTGCGGTTGGGGTACACGCCGGGCGTGCGGGTGCCCTACACGTGGCTCTCGACCGTGACGGCGGCGTGGCGAGCGATCAGGTCAAAGTCGCGGTCGCGGTGGACGAGCTTAGCGCCGTGCGCCATCGCCACGCAGGCGATCAGGAGATCGTTCGCGGGGAACTGCATGCCGTGCCGGCGGAGCAGGCGATAGGCTAGCTCGCCGGCCTCCTGCCAGCGCTCAGCCGCAACGGGCAGGACCGGCAGCGCGCCGAGCACGCCCGCCAGGCGCTCGTAATTGGCGTCGTCGCGCGCGCCGCGCAGCAGCTCGAAGCGCACCGGCTCCGTCGTGAAGGCGACGCCACTGCCCTGGACCTGCGCCACACGCGCGCGAAGTGCCGGCCCGGTGGGATGGTTCCGGCGCAGAACCGGTATCCAGACGGACGAGTCGATCAGGTGCGGGACGGGAGTTGCGACGGACGCGGGCGCGCTCACCGGCGATCAGCGGAGGAGGTTGCTTCCGCGTCGGCATCGGCATCGAGCCGGTTCAGCCGGTCCACGTCCATCTGGCGCAGGCGCCGCAGGTCCTCGTCGGTCATATCGAATTCGATGCCGTCGAGCTGGGCGAGGAACACCTCGCCGCGGCGCTGGGCGATAGCGGCCCGCAGCCCGGCCTCAACGGTGTCCTGCACCGAGGTCGTCCCGAGCGCGGCGCGCGCCTCGTCCAGCAGGCGCTCATCGATCACCAGCGTGCATTCCACAGGCCTGTCCTCACTGGCATCCTACCACCCTCTCGGTTACGCAGCAGTCTGCCGTTCATCGCCCTCTAGCCATGCCACGACCACGCGCCGGCGCACGTACCAGCGCCCGCCCGCTCGGACTGCGCCCGGCAGTTCGCCGGCGGCCAGCCAGCGGTACGCGGCCGTGGTGCTGATGCCCATGAGCTGCGCCGCCTGGGGCACGCTCAGCAGGGGGCGCTCCGAGGTCACCCCGCCGCGACTAACAAGCGGCTAACCCGGCACGCCCGCGCTACGGTGGGCCACTGCCGGACGTGAGTGCGCGAGTCCAAAATGCCCACGGGAAAATCGCCCCGGTTCGGTAGCCAGCCCAGATAGGCACGAGGCAAAACTCAGCAGGGTGATCTAGTGATTCACCACTCACACCCCAGTCACACGCTCGCGCCACCCTCCTGCAGAGCTCGCGCACGGTGCGCGAAATACCCACGGGGAGTTCGGGCAAACTCACTGCCCCTACCAGAGAGGCGCGGGCCGAAACTCAGCAGGGAGTCTAAGAGTCATCGCTACCGTACGCCTCCCCGCCGTGACTTACATTCCACTTAGTTGCCGGTTAATCGGGTCCCCCCGGCGCCACAACCAATGTCGAATCGCAGCGGCCGCCGGCAGCGCTGTTTGGGAGCACCTACCAGATAGAGCGCCGCTTACATGGGCTGTGGCCATATAGGAATCTACGTGTAGTCACACGCTGATGACCTTGGCCACCTTTTATCGCCCACTGATCACCGCCCTCACGCGCTCCTGAGCGCCCATCCCTTCGCGCTGTCCCGCCCGCGCCCGTTTGGCTTCGCCCGGTGCACCACACCGCAGTTGGCGTGCTGCCTGGCTATCCACGCGGGCGGACTCTCGTGCTCGCCGGTCTCCGGGACAACAGGCACCGGTCGATGGGGCGTGCAAGTGGATGCATCCAAGCCAGGAGCCTGTATCACGTGCGCGTCCCCTGGCCGCGCTCTCGCTGCGGCCGCTCGGGGCCAGGACGTGGCCGTTCCTCTCAGGGGACCAGCCGGTGCGCCATGAGCGCCATCCGCGGGGTGGTGTAGAAACCGTGCCTGGCGTAGAACGCCGCCGCCGGCCCCTCCCGATCGGTCAGCAGGTACAGCCGCGCCGCGCCGGCGGCCCGCGCCTCCTCCTCCAGCCGGGCGAGCAGCGCGGCGCCGATGCCGCGGCGCTGGCGGTCGGCGCGGACGCACATCTCCTTGAGGTAGTAGTGCCGCCCGTCGTGCCACTGCTCGCAGTAACCCGCCGCCAGCGCCATCGGCTGGCCGTCCTCCAGGGCCACCAGGCCGAGAAAGCCCGGGGTGCGCAGGATCTCCGCAAGCGTCTCCCGCGCCGCCTCCTCCGTCCACGCGTCGTGCCACGGCGCCGAGTTGAACACGCCGACGTACAGCGCAACGCACCTATCCAGGAGCAACTCGGTGAACG
>CADCTC010000144.1 GCA_902805635.1 uncultured Chloroflexota bacterium | reverse complement strand
CGCCGCCTTGGCGGGCAGTCTGACCGGGCGCTTCACCCGCCTCTAGCCCGACTTCGGCCGGAGTAGCGGAGCCCGCGGGACCGGCGGGCGTGCCCGGGTTCGGGCGCGACGGCTCGTTGTGCACCACCACCTCGCCCGCAGCAGGGACGCCACCCATCGCCTCAGCGCTCGGCTGGATGTTGCTCGTCCCCTCGTCCACCGGAGGTGAGTCGGGCGCGGCAGTTGTGTTGCTGTCGCCTGGCCCCACGAACGATGGGTGAGCTGCTTCGACCGCCGACTCCCCGGCCGGCGCGCCCTGCGGCCCCGTCTCCGGCAACACCTCGGCTGCCTCGACCGGCGCGGGACCATCCGGTCTCGTTCCGGCGGGCGCCGTGCTGCCGGTGTCCGCGAAACCGGACCTGGCAGCCGCTGCCTGGGTCGCAGCAGCCGCGGGGCTTGCCGTGTCTTGTGGGACGGCCGGCGTCAATGCGGCTGTAGCGGTAGAGACAGTAGCCTTGGTGTCGGCAGCGCCAGTCGTGCCTTCGGGGCGCTGCGTGCCAGGTGTCATCGCTTGGCCGCCCTGGTTGGTCGGCGTGGGTGGGCGTCGCTGCGGCTGCGGGCGTACCGGTTCGGGCATGCCCAGGCGCTGGCGCAAGTCACCCAATGCCACGCCGCCACCGGGCCGCGTCTGCCGGCTGGCAACCTGCGCCTGCTTGCGCAGCTCCCGCACGTAGCCTTCTGCGATCGCCAGCACCCCCAGGCCATCCGCTTCCACCGTGACGGTGCTGCCCGCGCCGCCACTGCTCGTGATGCTCACGCGCCCGGTCTCGTCGCTGCCCTGCAGGCCGAAACGGAACCCGTCACTCCCACGGTCACTGATCTTTGCGCGCCGCTTCGAGAAGAAGGACGATGCCTCGCCCAATACCTGATCCGGCGAGAGGTGGGTCTGCACTTGCTGCTGCATGCGGTTAGGATCTGCCTCCCAGATGCGGCGCGCCCTGGTGCGCGCGTGTTGCCATCATGGTACCGGCCGGCACGTCGCGTGCCGCATGTCGCCTCCAGACGTCCACTAGCGTCGCTTTCACAATCGCCTTGGCGGCCCTGGTTGCCAGGGCTTGGACCTCACTGCTAGACTTTGCGCGTTGCTCCATCCGCTCGCGCGGTGGGCATCCTGACAACTGAATATCGACCGGTCTTATCAAGAGAGGTGGAGGGAAACGGCCCGATGAAGCCCGACAACCAGTGCCAACCGCCAGCGCGGTGGGTGGCGCCAGGTGCCAATTCCGGCAAACGCGCGCGGCTCTGCCGTGCGCGTCGTGCAAGATAAGGGGACAAACGCCGACCAACCACGCACGTACCCCTTGTCTGATGACAAGGGGTTTTTTGTTTGTTGCTCACTCTGCTTTGCTCACACAGTTCACACCACTCACCCGCCTTGCTTCGCTGCCCAAACACCATCCGGGGAGGACTTGCCTGGGGATGATCACGACAACAATCGCCGAGCCGCGACCCGTCGCGGCAGCCTACGACGGTGACGCGCGCGCCGTCCATACCGCGCCCGAACGTTTGGTCGGGCTCAAGTGCCGGGAATGCGGTCGCGCGTTCCCGATCGAGCCGATCCACGTCTGCGACTTCTGCTTCGGCCCACTCGAAGTGGAGTACAACTTCGACGTGATCCGCCAGAGCACGACGCGCGAGTCCATCGAGCGCGGTCCGCGCAACATCTGGCGCTACGGCGACCTGCTGCCCGTCGAGCGGCTGGCCGACACCGGCTGGCGCGTGGGCTACACGCCCCTACAGCCGGCCCCCAACCTGGGCAAGGCGCTGGGTCTGAACGACCTGTGGATCAAGAACGACGCCGTCAACCCCACCTACTCCTTCAAGGACCGGGTGGTCGCCGTCGCCTCGGCCAAGGCGCGCGAGTTCGGGTTCGACACCTTCGCCTGCGCGTCCACCGGCAACCTGGCTAGCGCCGTGGCGGCGGCCGGCGTGCGGGTGGGGCTCAAGACGTACGTCTTCCTCCCCTGGGACACCGAGCCGTCCAAGATCCTCAACGCGCTCGTCTACGGCGCCCACGTCATCGCCATCAAGGGCACTTACGACGACGTGAACCGGCTGTGCTCGGAGATCGCCGACGAGAAGAACTGGGCGTTCTGCAACATCAACGTCCGGCCGTACTACTCCGAAGGCTCGAAGACGCTGGCCTTCGAGACCGCCGAGCAGCTGGGCTGGGAAGCCCCCGACCACGTGGTGGTGCCGATCGCGTCCGGCTCGCTGCTGACCAAGATCACCAAGGGCTTCGGCGAGCTGCAGAAGGTGGGACTCATCCCGCAGAAGACGGTGCGCGTCTCCGGCGCGCAGGCATCCGGCTGCAACCCGGTGGCGCACGCCTTCAGCGAGGGCTGGGACGCCGTCAAGCCGGTACACCGGCCGGACACCGTCGCGAAGTCGCTCGCCATCGGCAACCCGGCGGACGGCTACTACGTACTGCGCATCGTGCGCGAGCGTGGCGGCGCGGTGGCCGAGGCGAACAACGAAGAGATCGGCGAGGGCATGCGCCTGCTTGCCGCGACTGAGGGCGTCTTTGCCGAGACCGCCGGCGGCGTCACAGTCGCTGTGCTCAAGAAGCTGGCCGAGCAGGGGATCGTCAAGCGTGGAGAGCGCGTCGTCGCCTACATCACCGGCAACGGCCTCAAGACGCTGGAGGCAGTCATCCCGCACCTGACCCAGCCCCCGCTGGTGGAACCGACCCTGGACGCGTTCGACTCGTTCCTGCGCGGCGAGCAGGTCCAGCGGCTGGGCGCCTCACCCACTCTATAAGCAATACAGGTAAAAACATGGCCATCAAACTGCGCATCCCAACACCCCTGCGACGCCTCACCGGCGGCGCATCCGAGCTGTCGGTAGATGGCTCGACCGTCAAGGACGCGCTCGACTCCCTCGAGCGCGAGCACCCCGGCTTCCACGAGCGTCTATATGACGAAAAAGGCGAACTGCGCCGCTTCGTCAACATCTACGTTGGCGGCGAGGACATCCGCTTCCTCAATGGCCTGGAGACACAGGTCAAAGAGAGCGACGAGGTCAGCATCGTGCCCGCGGTAGCGGGCGGGTAGAAGACCCCGCCCCCGATCCCTCTCCGGCGCGGAGAGGAGAGGTTCGCCTCGGGTACGTGTGGGCGTGAGGTGAAAACCCCTACGCCTGCACTACCGGCAGCGTGCGGCCGAGCGTCTTCTTGGGGGCGGAGACCGCCGCTGCCACACCGGCCAGGCCGCTCAGGCCCTCGTTGAGACTGCCGCTGCGGTAGCCCTGCAGGTCCAGCGTGACGTACCGGAAGCCGATCTCCTTCAGGCTGCGCGTCACGCGCTCGTTGCGCCCCTCCTGGAAAAAGCGCGCCAAATCGGCGGCTGGCACCTCGATGCGCGCCATGTCGCCGTGATGGCGCACGCGCACCTGGCGGAAGCCCTCCGCCACCAGCGCCACCTCGGCGGCGTCGATCTGCTGCAGCTTCTCTTCGGTCACACGCTCGCCGTATGGGATGCGCGAGGAGAGGCAGGCGAAGGCCGGCTTGTCCCACGTCTCCAGTCCCAGCCAGCGTGAGACGGCGCGGATCTCCGGCTTGCCCATCTCCGCTTCCAGCAGCGGCGCGCGCGCCCCCAACTGCTTGGCCGCCTGCATCCCCGGCCGGTAGTCGCCGGTGTCGTCCAGGTTGGCGCCGTACACCACCGTCGCCAGCCCCTCGCGCTCGGCTACGGGGAAGACGGTGGTGAAGAGCTCCTGCTTGCAGTAATAGCAGCGGTTGTTGGGGTTGCTGGCGTAATTCTCGTCCTCCAGCTCGTGGGTGTCCACCAGGATCAGCCGCGCGCCGATGTCGCGTGCCAGGCGCTTCGCCTGCGCTAGCTCGTGCGACGGGTAGCTCTCGGACACCGCGGTGACGGCGACGGCGTGCTCCGGCCCAAGCTCGTCCACACACGCCTTGAGCAGCAGCGTGCTGTCCACGCCAGCCGAAAACGCTACCAGCGTACTGCCCAGCCCACGGCAGACGGCCCGCAGTCGCTCGTACTTCTCACGCACCTGGGGATCCAGGCCGAGGTTCCCCTCAGAGAAAGGAACCGCCGGAGGCTGCTCGAACTGTTGGGACTGGATGGTGGCCACCATTCGGTCAGTCTAACAGGGACTCAGTCTTCGATCCGCAGCTCATCCTGCGTCACGCCGCCCTGCGAGTCGATCCGGTAGGCGAACAGCTCCGGCTGATCCGGCCCCAGGCGTAGGCTCACCACCAGCTGAAGGATGTCCGGCCATGTCTGGCTCATCTCCCGCCGGTCTGTCGGTGACGGATACGCCGGAGATGCCGGGTGCGAGTGGTAGACGCCGAGATCGAGCCCATCACGGTCATAGTCCATGATCAGCTTGTACCCGTCGTCGGCGCCGAGTCGTGCTCCCGGCGCAGGGTTGGTGAACGTAAAGTGCACTTGCGGCGTCTGGGAGTAGTTGCGTGCCCGCGCCAGCCGTTCGACACGACCCTCGCGCAGTCCCACGACGCCGCACGCCTCCAGGGGCGCCGCCTCACGCGCGTGCGCGATCACCTCGCCGGCAAGCGCACGCGGGAGACGGACCATCTAGACGCCGCCGACCGCCTCAGCCTGGCGCTGCGGGGCAGCCGCGCCGTTGGTGCCGTTCGTGCCGCCGGCGTGGATGCCGGCGGCGCCATTCGCGCCACTTGCGCCATTGGCTCCGGCCACGACGTGCGACTCCTGGGCGCGCTGCTGCTCGAGCTCCTCCGGGATCGGGAGGCCGCAGTACTCGTGATAATCGATCAGCTCGGTGATGGACGGGTTATCGCCGCATGCCGGGCAGCCAGGATTGCGCCGCGTCTTGAGCACGCGGAAGTCCATGGAGAGCGTATCGATCAGCAGCAGGCGGCCGATCAGCGGCTCGCCGATGCCGAGGATGAGCTTGATGGTCTCCAGCGCCTGCAGGCTGCCGACGATGCCCGGCAGCACACCCAGCACGCCGGCTTCGGCGCAGCTGGGCACCGCGCCGGGCGGCGGCGGGTTCTCGTAGAGGCAGCGGTAGCAGCCCGTACCCGGCGAGTACACGCTGACCATGCCCTCGAACTGGTTGATGCCGCCGTCAACCATCGGCTTCTTGAGCATCACCGCGGCGTCGTTGGCCAGGTAGCGTGCGGGGAAATTGTCCACCCCGTTCACGATAATGTCGTACTGAGAGAACAGCTCCAACGCGTTGGAGCTGTCCAGGATCATGTTGTGCGCTTCCACCTTCACGTTGGGGTTCATGGCGGAGATGGACTCGCGCGCGCTCTCGACCTTGAGGGTGCCCACGTCCTTCGTCTGGTGGAGGATCTGCCTCTGTAGGTTGGAGTGGTCCACCACGTCGAAGTCGACCACACCAAGCGTGCCCACACCCGCCGCGGCAAGGTAGAGCGCCGCCGGGGAGCCGAGGCCACCCGCGCCGATCAGCAGCACCTTAGCGTTCAGCAGCTTGCGCTGCCCGATCGGGCCAACTTCTGAGAGCAGTAGGTGGCGGCTGTAGCGCTTCACCTGCTCCTCGGTCATGATGTCGCCGCCGGCTACCGCCGGGATGATGCTGACCTCGTCGCCGTCCTTGAGCACGGTCGCTTCGCCGTCCTGGTCGGCGATTTCCTCGCTATTGACGTAAATGTTGATGTAGCCCAGGAGCGAGCCCGATGCATCGCGCAGTCGCTCGCGCAGTCCGGGGAACTGGCCCTCCAGCTCGACCAGCAGCTCACCCACCGTGCCGGCGCTGGCCTCGACGCGCGCCTGGTTGCCCGTCAACCGCCGGAACGGCGTGGGGATGTAGACCTTCACACTCATGCTTGCTCCCGCGCTGGCGCCCGCTGCGCCCAATGTGGCCGCTGTCACTGCTTTCTCCTGCCGTTCCTGCTCATTCAATCTCAGTAGTCCGCCATCCGCCGAACCCGCCCGCGGGCGAACCTCCCCTCTCCGCGCCGGAGAGGGGTCGGGGGTGAGGTCTTCTAAAAACTAACACTCAAGTACCGCTCGCCTGTATCGCACAGCATGGTGACCACGGTCTTGCCGGGACCGAGCTGCGCCGCCACCTGGCACGCCGCGAAGACGTTGGCGCCACTCGATATCCCCACCAGCAGCCCCTCTTCGCGAGCCAGCCGTGCGGTCATCTCGTAGGCGTCTTCATCACGCACTCTAATGATCTCGTCAAGCACCGTCAGGTCCAGCACACCGGGCTGGAAGCCGGCCCCGATGCCCTGGATGCCGTGCGGACGGATCCGGTCGCCGCTGAGTACCGCGGCGCGATCCGGCTCCACCGCCACCACGCGCACGTTGCCGGCTCCCAGCTCATCCTTGAGGTATCCACCGGCGCCGGTGATCGTGCCGCCGGTGCCCACCGCCGCCACGAACGCATCCAACTGGCCGCCCGCCGCGCGCACGTCGTGCAGGATCTCCGGGCCGGTGGTGCGCCGGTGGACCTCTGGGTTGGCCGCGTTCTCGAACTGGGTGGGCATGAAGTAGCCCTTCTCTGCGGCGAGCTCGCGCGCGGCGTAGACCGCCCCGCTCATCAGCTCGATCGCCGGAGTGAGCACGAACTCGGCTCCGAGGCGTGCGAGCAGCTTGCGCCGCTCCACGCTCATGTCTTCGGGCATGGTCAGCACCAACCGGTAGCCCTTCACCGCACATACCACCGCCAGGCCAATACCCGTGTTGCCGCTGGTCGGCTCCACGATCGTCGCTCCCCGCTTCAGCCGCCCGTCGCGCTCGGCCGCCTCGATCATGGCGAGCGCGATGCGGTCCTTCACACTGCCGCCAGGGTTGCGCGCCTCTACCTTGCCCAGCACGGCCGCGGCGCCGTCCAGCGCCACCCGGTTGAGTCGCACCAGGGGGGTGGAGCCGATCAGGTCCAGAGCGTTGTTCGCGATAGTCATTAGATGTAGTACCGTACCTGGGCGGTCAGCTCCGCCTGGCGTTCCAGCAGCGTCTGGATCGTGGTGCCGTCCAGGATGCCGTGCGCCGCCAGGCGCACCTGGTCCCAGACCTCGCGCTGTACGCGCACCGACGGCAGGGTGCCATCCGCCGCCGGCCCAACGTCCAGGAAGTCCCCTTCCAGCGCGGTCAGCACCTGGGTCAGCGTGATCGCCGCCGCCGGCCGCGCCAGCTCGTGCCCGCCGCGCGGGCCGCGCGTGCTCTTCACCAGCCCGGCGCGGCGCAGCAGCGTCAGCAGCTGGTCCAGGTACGCCTCCGAGACCTCTTGCCGGTGGGCAATCGCTTCGCTTTGCACGGGGCCTTGCCCGGCGCGTTCCGCCAGGTCCAGCATGGCGCGCACGCCGTAATCGCCCTTGATCGACAGCCGCATAAGTAGAGTATCTCGCTCAACATTCTAACGCGCGGGTGCAACGGGCTACAATGCGGCCAATGTCCGGCGGCCACTCACGCGACTGCGTCCTGGGAATTGACATCGGTACCACCGGGGCGCGCGCCGTGGCCTTCGCCCTGGACGGCACGCAGCTGCACGCGGCCAGTGCCGACTACCCATTGCACAGCCCGTTTCCCGGTTGGGGCGAGCAGGAGCCGCTGCGCGTCCTGGAGGCCACCACGCGCTGCGTGCGCGAGATCGCCGCGTGGTGCCGGGCGCAGAGTCTCCACCCACGCGCGGCCGGCGTGTCCGCCATCCTCCATTCACTCATCCCGGTTGACGCCACAGGGGCCGCCCTCGGCCCGTCCATCATCTGGGCGGACACGCGCAGCGCGCCACAGGCGGAAGAGATTCGCGCAGCCACCGACGCGCTGGCGCTCTACCGGCGCGTCGGTGGGCCGGTACACCCCATGTACAGCACCGCCAAGCTGCGCTGGCTGCGCCTCCACCGGCGCGAGGTGTTCGAGCAGGCCGCGTCCTTCGTCGGCATCAAGGAGTACGTACTCCGGCAGTGGACGGGCGTGCACGCCTGTGACCGCTCTGTGGCCAGCGGCACGGGGCTGTACAACGGTGCGGCGGGCGCCTGGGACGACGAAGCGCTGGCGCTGGCGGGCATCACCGCGGACCGCCTCCCGCCCGTGGTAGAGACGACCGACCGGCTCGCGGCGCCACCCGCCGCGCTGCGCGCGCTAGGCCTGCCGGCGGACTGTGCGCTGGTGATCGGCGCGGGCGACGGCGTGCTGCAAACCATCGGCACCGGCGTGGTCTTGCCGGGGCAGATGGTCGCTATGGTGGCGACCAGCGGCGCCATCCGCACCGTCTCCGACCAGTTCCGGACCGACCCACAGGCGCGCACCTGGTGCTATTACCTGGCCGCGGGCAAGTGGGTGGTAGGCGCTGCGATCAACAATGCCGGCATCGTCTACGCCTGGCTGCGCGACCAGCTGGCCCACGGCCGCGAGGGCGAGGTGGACCTGACCGACCTCAACCGCTGGGCCGCCGAGGCGCCGCCCGGCAGCGGCGGGCTGGTATTTCTGCCCTACCTGGCCGGCGAACGTTCTCCCGGCTGGAACGCCAACGCCCGCGGGCTGCTGTTTGGCCTTTCGCTGGCCCACGACTACCGCCATCTGTCACGGTCGGTGCTGGAGGCGGTGGGTTACCGCATGCGCACCATCTTCGAGCCGATGGTCGAGCTGGCCGGCAGTCCATATGAGATCCGCGCCGCCGGTGGCTTCATCAAGTCGCCTCTATGGCTGCAGATCGTCGCCGACGTGCTCGGCCGGCCGCTCCAGCTCGTCGATTCACCCGAAGCCTCCGCACTGGGGGCCGCGCAGCTCGCGATGCTCGGCTCGGGCATCGTCTCACGCTTCGAAGACCTGGCGCCCATGACCGGCACCGCCGGCACCGTCGAGCCCGACGCTAATCGCCACGCGCTCTACAGCCGGCTCTACGCCCTCTACCGCCGTCTCTACGAAAAGGCCGGCCCAGACTGGGCCGAGATCGCCGCCCTCCTCGCCGAGCTCGCCGCCGGCGGCTAACCCGCCGCGCCGGCCACGTACGCCGGCGCTGGCATGCGCGCGTTGAGCCAGGGCTGCGTGATCTGCAGCGCCGAGACGATGGCGCTGGTGGCAGGGGAGCGGTTGAGCGTGTAGAAGTGAACGCCCGGCGCGCCGCAGCGCAGCAGCTCCTCGCACTGCAGGGTGGCGTACGCCACGCCCAGCTCCACTACCGCTTCAGGGTTGTCGGCCCGCCGCTCGATGTCGCGCTTGAGCGCCGCCGGGATGGTGGTGCGTGGGTCCAGCTCCATGATGCGCCGCATCACGCGCAGGTCGGTGATGGGCATGATCCCCGGCACGATCGGCACATCGATACCGCGGCTGCGCGCCCGCTCCACGTAGGCGAAGTAGTGGATATTCTCGAAGAACGCCTGGCTCACCAGGAAGCGCGCTCCGGCACGCACCTTCTGGTGCACGTACTCTAGGTCGTGGTCCAGGTCCGGACTCTCCGGGTGGCCCTGCGGGTAACACGCCGCCCCCACGTCGAAGGAATAGCTCGACGTAATCAGCGAGATCAGGTCGGTGGCATGCGCCGGGCCGTCCGGCGTGGGCACGAACTCGGTGGCTCCCTTGGGCGGATCGCCCCGCAGCGCCATGATGTTTTCCACACCCTTGCCAGCCAGGTGGTCCAGCGTCTCGCGCAAGTCATCGCGGGATGACCCGACACACGTCAGGTGCGCCATCGCCTCCACGCCGAAGTCCTGCTTGAAGCGCGTCACCAGGTCTATGGTGCGCTGACGCGTGCTGCCCCCGGCACCGTAGGTCACCGAGACGAACGCCGGCGCCAGCAGCTTGAGCTTCGTCACCGTCTCCGCCAGCTGGGCGGAGCCCTCCTCATTCCGCGGCGGGAAGAACTCGAAGGAAAAGCAGGGAAAGGTGCTGCGCAGCGCTTCGGAGATTTTCATCTGATGGTCCGCTTCTTGCTTTGTGGTGCAGTGAACCGGCTAGCGCTTTCGGCGGTCGCTCGACCCTGCCGGCAGCGCTAGGTACGTACTGGTGGAAACGGCGGCCGACAGCCTTGGGTGGCTGAGCGCGCGAGTATACTGCGAGGCAACCTGTGAACGAGACAATCAAGCTGGTCGCCGAGAGTGAAGCCGGCGCGATCTACCACGACGAGCAGAACGACGAGTGGCTCGTTGACGTTGCCTCAAAGGGCATCACGCTCTACTTCGACCGCGAGGAGTTCCAGCAGTTCCTGGAGCTCCAACGCCAGGTGATGGACTACAACTGGGACGTCAAGCTGCAGCAGGCCCCTCGCGGCCTCCGCGCCGCAGGGGAATAGCCCCGGAGCCCCGGTCAGTCCTCTGACCGGGCGCCGCGCACGGCGGAGAAGATCGTGCCGCCGATCACTGCAACGATACCCAGCACGACGACCGCAGTGACACCGATGATCACCGCCGGTGCGCTCGGTCCGAGGATACCGCGCCAATAGGCGATGGTCGGGCCGAAGAACCGGTCCATCAACCCGCCGTCTCCTGTCTGCGCCGCTTCGCCGGATGCCCTGGCGCCGTTCTGGCTCGCGCTCTTGGCCGCGCTGCCGTTCTTCACCGCGTTCTTCCAGCGCGTCTCGAACTGGTCGAACGAGACGCCCAGTCCCTTCTTGACCGCGTCTTCAACGGTGCTGCCCTCTTTGAAGGCCGCCAGCAGCGCCTTGACCTTCTCCGGTCCGTAGGTGTCATACATCCAGTTGACTACGGAGAGGCTCTGCACGTACGCGAGCGAGCGGTCGCGGTCGGATGTGGGGAAGTTGCCGTTAAGCGTGCGCAGCGGCAGCAGGCGGTTATTCTGCGCAAGCTGCCCCAAGGCCTTGTAGTTCTGCTCGGAGATCGTCTCGCCGGCCATGAACAGGCCGAACCCTTGCGACAGCCAGCGCGGCGGCGGCCCGTAGGGGTTGTCGGTCTTCTGCGCGAAGACCGCCGCTGGCAGCTCGTGGCGCAGCGCCTGGGTAGCATTGGTCATGCCGGTCGTACCGCCCGGCGCGAGCAGGAAGATCCGGTCGGTTCCGACCGTCATGGCGCCTTCAACCTGGCGCGCGCCACTGGCCAGGGCACTCATGTAGTCCTGCTGGCGCGTGTAGGCGTAGACGCGCACCGGCTTATCCAGCGTCAGGCCATAGTCGGTGCGCAGTTTGGCCTGCACCTTCTTCGCCTCGTCCGCCAGTGACGTGCCGGTTTGCGCGTCCGGGCTGTGCCAGTAGACCACCACCTGGTCGGCCTGGCTGTCACGCCAGGTAAAGCGCGCGTCGGTGAATGCAACGGTCTGCGAAGACGAGGTCAGCTTGCGCCCGCCCTCGGTTTCGATCTGCCAGCGGTACGCCACGTCTGATCCCGGCAACAGCACACCCGCGACACGCCAGATGTACACCGCGGATACGGTGCCACCGGGCTGGTAGTTAGGCTGGGCCGTGTTCTCCACCGGCGAGCCATCCACCTGGTAGAGCAGCGTGACCGTCTTGATGCGGTCGGTGGCGCTCTCGCTACGAGCGCGCAGCAGGAAGCGCACTTCGCGCGTTTCGGTGCCAAACGCGGCCTGCGCCACGCTCTCAAGCACTTCTATGCCGTTGGCGGACATGGCGCCGCTGGGAGCGCCAGAGCCGCTCGTGGCGCCAGCGCCCGCCGTGCTGCCTGTAACGCCGGTGCCCTGCGCAGCCACGGGCGAGACGCCCAGGCACAACGCGCCAATGAGGGTCAAGAGCGCGAGCACGCGTGCTGGCATCTGGGCCAGCCGCACCGCCTGCGCCGTCAATCCGCTGCCCCGGCGCGTGGCTCCGCGGCGCGTCCATTGCCAAGCGTGCCCCATCAGACGCTCCTTCGTTCCGATTATACGCGCGTTCTTCCTGGCCGGATCACCCAACCGATCCCGCGCGACATGGCAGCATGCCTATAATCGACCAACCAATGCGGCATCTTCTTCGTGTATTTCGCGTGGCCGGTATCTCGGCCCTCCTGGCAGTGAGTGTTTCCGGCGTCCCTGCGGCAGCGCAGGAGGCGCCCGCAACACCTGCAATGCCCGCGACACCGGTAACCCAGGAGGCTCCCACCGGCGGCTGGTGGGCGCAGGTACTGCGCCCAGCCGACATGTGGTCCGGTCCCACCACCGGCGCCGAGAGTTTCGGACAGCTGCCGCGCGGGCATTACGTCTTCGTTCCTGACGCGCAGCCGTTTCCCGACGCTGGGCGGGTCTACGTCCAGGAAGCTGCAGAGAAAGCCTATGGCTACGTCGACGCCGTAACTCTGGCGCCCAGCGGCCCTCCCTCCAATGAGCCGGGCGCCACCAGCGTGCCGTCCGTAGTGGGGTCGCCCCTCTTCCGGCCGTTCTGGATCGCCAACCACTCTCCCGCCACCCTGTGGGACTCGCCCAACGATGGCTCGCAAGGCATGCTGGAGCTATCGCCGTTCTCCAAGATGCTGGTGCTGGCCCCCGCCGCGGGGACGCGCTACTACGTGCAGGATGGCCGCAGTGAGCGCCTGGGGTACGTCGAAACGACACTGATCGGCCCAAGCGACCCGCCAGTCCCCAACGAGTTCGCGCCGCCGCCGGCGCTCACGCCTCCGCCCGCCCTCACGCCTCCGCCCGCCCCCTCCTACCGCCCCACCTGGGTAGCCGCGCGGCGCATCACCGACCTCTGGTCGGGATTATCGGGTGGCACGTCCTTTGGCCGCGTCGCCATTGGCGAGCACCTGCTGGTCATGGCGCCGCCCAGTGGCGCCCGGCTCCACGTGCTCAATCCCAAGACCCGCAACTACGCCTTCGTCGATGCCGCCGCCGTCGCGCCCTCGGAAGGTCCCAAAGCCGCGGCCGTTGAGGTGAACGGCTGGCGCGGCGTCGTCACAGGCGACGTGGTCAACTTGCGCCCCGAGCCGAACACCTACGTCCCGCACGTCGCCCAGGCGCGGCTCGGCGATGAGGTCACCGTCGCCGCCTGGACCGAGGGCGAAGAGTTGGACCGCGACAATCGCACCTGGGCGCGAGTCACATCCATCAAGCGCAAGGACGCCTTTGGGCAGCCGGTGGAGCTGCTCACCGGGGACATGCCGGCCAAGCCATTCATCTATTCCGGCCTGCTCAGGCCAGCGGCGGCCGACCGCGCTCCCGCACCGCCGCGTACGGCACTAGGGAATGGCGGCGCGCGCTGGATCGACGTCAACCTCACCCAGCAGGTTGTCGTCGCGTACGAAGGCGAGAAGGCGGTCTTTTCCGCTCTCACCACCTCAGGCCGGCCCGGCTGGGAGACACCGGTGGGCACCTTTCGAATCCAGCGTCGTGTGGAGAACGAGACGATGATCGGCAGCACGCTGCTGCGCCTGGACACGCACGAGATCCCGGACTACCGCCTGGAGAACGTGAAGTGGACCCAGTACTTCACCGGCGGTGGCGCGGCGCTGCATACCAACTACTGGCGCCCCGCCGGCTTGTTCGGCATGCCCAGCAGCCACGGCTGCCTCGGTCTGTTGGAGCAGCACGCCAAGTTCCTGTGGGACTGGGCACGCGTCGGGACGCCCCTGTTGATCCACTACTAGGCGATACCTCGCTCATCTGGCACACGTCTTGCACGGCCGGCGTGGCATGGTGCAGGAGATGCGGATCGAGCCCGGTGCGGCGGTGGAGGCCACCGACGGCCGCTTGGGCACAGTGGATGAGGTGGTCATCCGCCCAGAGGACGGTGGCCTGGCGTACCTGGTGGTGCGACGCGGGTGGAGCAATGAGCAGCTGCTCGTCCCAGCCGAACTGATCCGCGCCGTGGACAGCCCGCGCGAGGTGCGCTTGGGCGCCACGCGCGACGAGGCGCGCGAGCGCGCCGCGGCGGTTCCCCCGGACGCGCTGCTGTTGGCGCGCGACCGCGGCGCCGAGGTGGTTATTCCTATCGTGGAGGAGCGCCTCATCCCGGAGAAGCGCAAGGTGGACCTGGGCGAGCTGCGCGTCCACAAACTGGTGGACGAGGTGGACGAGGCCGTGCGCCAGCCGGTCACCCGCGACGACCTGGTGGTCGAGCGCGTGCAGGTCAACCAGCCGCTCGATGCACCGGTTGGCAGCCGCTACGACGGCGACTGGCTGGTGATCCCCATCATGCGCGAGGTGCTGGTGGTGACCAAGCAGCTGATGCTGGTGGAAGAGGTGCGCATCAGCAAGCGCGAAGTCACCGAGGAACAGGAAGTCCACCAGGTCACCCGCCACGAGCGGCTCGAGATCGAGGACGCCACCCTGCACGGCGTGGCCGGCCTCGACGGCGCCCCGGCCGCGGCGGGGACCATGCCCGGCGCGGCCAGACTCAACGGACCTGATGGCGCCGGCGCGTCTGCTGCGCCCGGCGGGTTCACCGGAACCGACGAATCAACCCGCGCCATGCGTACCGCCCAGCCCATCGCGCCCATTGAGGCCGTACCGTTACTTGACCCGTCAATCCCACCCCCAGCGGCACAGTCCGCACGGAGCATCTGACCCATGGCCACCACTGGCGACACAGCGCAGGCGCCCACAGCGGCAACCACCGCGCAACCGGAGACTGCTCGCACGGTCCACCCGCACCCCATCCGCTGGGACATCGATCAGCAGCTGTGGGTGTGCAGCGTGGGTTGCGGCTTCAACCGCCCCAAACGCGAGGGTGAGGTCGTCCCGTCGCGCGAGGACGCGCAGGACGAAGCGCGTCGCGCCGGCACCGGGAGCGACTTCTCCGACCTGCGCCCGCGCGCCACAGCCGGCGGCAGCGAACCCCCAACCGACACCCAGCCACAGGTCCCCGCCGCGGGCTAACTCTTGGCAGCGAGCACCTGCGCCGCGTGGGTTTCAGCATCGTCTTCCGGCGCGTAGCCTAGCTCTGCACGAGCGTTGCTCAGGTCCCAGTATGCACGTGTGTTGCCGGAGATACCGTAGTACACGCCGTATTTCACGTCCGCCTCGATCGAGCGCCACACCAGCTGCGCCATGTCGCGGTGGCTCATCCACGTAGAGAGCTGGCGCTCGCCGCGCGGCTGCGGCTGGAACGAGCCAATCCGCAGGCAGATCGCCGCCAGGCCGTGCTCGTCGGCGTAGTACCGCCCCAACGCCTCGCCGAAGACCTTTGACACGCCGTAGTAACTGTCCGGCCGCACCGGCATGTCCGGCGTGGTGAAGACGCCTTCCTTCTCGTAGAAGCCCGTGGCGTGGTTGCTGGACGCGAACACGACCTTGCGCGCGCCGGCGCGACGCGCAGCCTCGTACACGTTGTACGTGCCGACGATGTTGGCGTTCAGGATGTCCGGCCACGGCGCCTGCACGCGCGGGTCGGCCGCCATGTGAACCACACTGGAGATTCCCTGGCAAGCGCGCACCATCGCCTCCAGGTCGGCCACGTCTGCGCTCATCACTTCCACGCGATCGTCAGCTAGTGGCGCCGGCAAACCGCTCTCCCGCGAGCGCACCAGCGCCGCCGCGTGCTCATCCGGCACCGAGCGGTGATACAGCAGCCGCAGCGGGTAGCGCTCGCGTAGCGCATCGGCGACGGTGCGCCCAATCCGGCCCGCCGCGCCGGTGATCAACACGCGAGTTTCATTAACCAAGAGCAGTGCCTTTCTGAGCGAGTGTTTCAGAGGATGCGAGTCCGAGGAAGCGAGGGACCTGCTGACGATAAATGCTGACGAACGCTGCGATGCCGCCGCCAAGCAGCACGCCCATCAATGCCAGGCTAATGGCCAGTGCCCAGCGGAAGGAGCTGCGCGAGTCTCCCGGCAACACCGCGCCCGCCGCCGCGATTCCCGCCAGGGGTCCGTGCTCGAACGTCTGCTGCTGGGGGGTCATGCGCTGCCAGCGCACGTGGCTCGCCTCGGCGCGCACGTTCTCCCCCAGCAGACGATCGCCATCAGACATGACGCGCAGCCGGGGCTCAAGCACGCGGTACGTTGCTGCGGCGAACCACAGGCGGTACGTGCCGGCCTGGCGTGGCAGCACGCCAGAAGTGTCAACCGAACCGCGCCCGGTGCCGTCTTGCGTCACCCGCCACGGCTTGGGCTCGCTGTCCAGGAACAAAAACTCGCGCCCAAACTCGGCATCCCAGTGGATACTCGTTGATTCGGTCGCCTCACCGTCATTCTCCAGGAAGACGCGGACCTCTACCACTGGATCGCCAGGGCCGCCGAGGTAGTACAGCGTCGCCGCCCCCTTGAGCCGCACCTCACCGAGCGCAACCGCAGCCGGCCGAGCCGCCTCTGCGTCACAAGAAACAAGCGCAAGCGCGACTAGCACCAGCGCGGCGGCGGAGGGCACCATCGCAGCCAATGAGCGCAGATTGAGCCAGGACGCAACGCGGACCGCAGGCACGACGGCGTGGATGATACGACGCCGCGGCTCCCATCCTGACACAAATGCTGGAAGGTCCGATACCCTTCTGGTACAAAGTGGCGCTACTACACGGACGGGCGTAGGCTCCCCGCTGAAAGGCCGCTGAGTGTCACAGACCGCTACGCTCAACCGTTCGATCGTCACGATGCGCGGCGAGCCCCTGCTCTCTGTCCGCAATCTCCGCACGCGCTTCTTCACCGCCGACGGCGTCGTGAAGGCCGTGGACGGCGTCTCTTTCGATCTCTATCCCGGCCAGACGCTCGGCCTGGTGGGTGAGTCCGGCTGCGGCAAGAGCGTCAGCGCGCTCTCCATCATGCGCCTGATCCCCAGCCCCCCGGGCAAGATCGTAGATGGCGAGATCATCTTCCAGGGGAACGACCTGTTGAAGATGAGCGACGAGCAAGTGCGCCGCGTGCGGGGCAAGGAGATCGCCATGATCTTCCAGGACCCCATGACCTCGCTCAACCCGGTCCTCACCATTAACCGCCAGATCGGCGAATCACTCCAGCTGCACATGGGCATGAACGGCGGCCAGGCGCGCAAGCGCGCCGTGGAGCTGCTGGACCTGGTAGGCATCCCGTCCGCCAAGACTCGCGTGGACGACTACCCTCACCAGTTCTCCGGCGGCATGCGCCAGCGCGTCATGATCGCCATGGCGCTGTCGTGCAACCCGAAGCTGCTCATCGCGGACGAGCCGACGACGGCGCTGGACGTCACCATTCAGGCCCAGATCCTTGACCTGATCCGCGGACTGTCCAAGGAGTTCGGCACCGCCACCATCATGATCACCCACGACCTGGGGGTGGTGGCCGGCATGTGCGACGACATCGTGGTGATGTACGCTGGCCGCGTCGCCGAGCGCGCCACGGTGTATGACCTGTACGCCGACCCGGCGCACCCTTACACGATGGGCCTGCTGCGCAGCGTCCCGCGCCTGGACGAGACGCGCAGGGAGCGCCTGGTGCCGATCGACGGCCTGCCGCCCGACCTGATCGACCTGCCCGACAACTGCCCGTTCCACCCGCGCTGTCTCTACGCCGCCGACACGTGCCGCGCCGAGATGCCACCGCTGGCGCTCGTGGCAAAACCGGACACGGCAGACAAGGCGGCGCAACCCACCGACACTAACCACCTGGCCGCCTGCTGGTTCCCGCGTGGCGAGGGGAGATGATTGTTCAACGTTCCGGGTTCGAGGTTCAAAGGGTCGTAATCCACCCGTTGAACTTCGAACGTTGAACGTTGGACTCGGAGAAAACTATGGCCGTACAGACGCAGACCACCACATCCACCGTCGGCGCCGGCGAAACCCTCCTTGACGTGCGCGATCTCGTCATGCACTTCCCGCTAACGCAGGGCATCCTCTTCCAGCGCAAGGTCGGCGCCGTGCGCGCCGTGGACGGCATCTCCTTTCAGATCAAGAAGGGTGAGACGCTTGGGCTGGTGGGCGAGTCCGGCTGCGGCAAGTCCACCACCGGCCGTGCCATCCTCCAGCTGTACAAGCCCACCGCCGGCGAGGTCCACTTCGAGGGGCAGGACCTCACCCGTCTGAAGGGTGAGCAGATGCGCCGCATGCGGCGCAAGGTCCAGATGATCTTCCAGGATCCGTACGCGTCGCTCAACCCGCGCATGACCGTGGGCAGCATCATCGGCGAGCCGCTGGACATCCACGGCCTGGCCAAGGGCCGTGAGAAGCAGCAGCGCGTGCAAGAGCTGCTCACCGTCGTCGGCCTCAACCCCTACTTCGCCAACCGCTACCCCCACGAGTTCTCCGGCGGGCAGCGCCAGCGCATCGGCATCGCCCGTGCCCTGGCCGTCAACCCCTCGTTCATCGTGTGCGACGAGCCGATCTCGGCCCTGGACGTGTCCATCCAGGCCCAGATCGTCAACTTGCTAGAGGAGCTGCAGGATGAGTTTGGCCTGACCTACCTCTTCATCGCCCACGACCTCTCGGTGGTGCGGCACATCTCCGACCGCATCGCCGTGATGTACCTGGGCAAGATCGTGGAGCTGGCCGATCGGAACGAGCTCTACCGCCAGCCCCTGCACCCGTATACCAAGGCGCTGCTCTCGGCGGTCCCAATCCCCGATCCGCTGATCGAGCGCAAGCGCGAGCGCATCATCCTCACCGGCGACGTGCCGTCTCCCGTCAACCCACCGTCCGGCTGCCGCTTCCACACACGTTGCCCTATCGCGGACAGCATCTGCAGCCAGCAAGAGCCTGAGTTCCGCGAAGTCACCCCCGGCCACTGGGCCGCGTGCCACTTCGCCGAGTCCGCCCTGGCTGCGTAACCGGTCGGCGGTCCTCCCACTAGACACCACCGTCGGACACCCGGCAACCACAGTTCCACCGTCATCCCGAGCCCGGCGAGGGGCCCGAACCGCCCTCCAGTAGCGTTCGTCGCAATGATCACACTGGTCGCCGGCATCGACATCGGCGGCACCAACCAGACGGTCGCCATCGCCACGCCCGAAGGCGACGTCCTTACCCGCAGCCGTGCCCAGCGGCCACCCGGCGGCACGGCTGAGGATCTCGTTCGGTCGATCTCGGCACTGCTGGAAGAGGCGCTCGCCGAAGCGGCTCAAGCAACACCAGGAACGCAACTGACCGGCATCGGCATCGGCTTCGGTGGACCCGTGGACCATGCGCAGGGGACCATTCTCACGTCGCACCACGTTGCCGGTTGGTCCGGCTTCCCGCTGCGCCAGACCCTCACAGAGCGCTTCGGCGTGCCCGTCGTGCTGGACAACGACGCCAATGCGGGCGCGCTCGGCGAGGCGCGCTTCGGCGTCGGACACGACTTTTCGGACTTCCTCTACGTCAACATCGGCGCCGGGATCGGTGGGGGAATCATCGTCAGGAACCGGCTGCTGCGCGGCGCCCACGGCCTGGCCGGCGAGATCGGCCACATGACCGTCGTGCCCGGTGGGGCGCCCTGCGACTGCGGCAAGCGCGGGTGCCTGGAAGCGTACGCGTCCGGCCGCTCGCTCGGTCGCCGCGCCCGTGCGGCGACCTCCGCAGACCCAACGGCGGGCGCAGCCATCCTGGCGCTGGCCGGCGGCCGGTCAGACGCCGTCGATGGGCACCACCTGATGCAAGCTGCCACCGCTGGCGACCGGCTCGCGCTCACGCTCGTGCGTCAGACGGCCGGCTATCTGGGCTTGGCGCTGGGCAACGCGGCCAACCTCCTTGGCCCCGCCGCCATCATCCTCGGCGGCGGAGTCGCCGGGGCCGGCGACGTGCTGCTCACCCCGTTGCGCGAGCACCTGGCCTGGCACCTCATGCCCGGCATGCCGGCGCCGGCCATCCTCCAGGCCGCGCTTGGCTACGACGCCGGAGTCATGGGCGCCATCGCCCTGGCGCTGGAGCTTGGCTAACCTCGCGCCAGCCCCAGCATCAGGTCGCGTACCTGCCGGCCGGTCGCGTGCCAACTGAAGCGCGCCGCCTGCGCGAAGCCGCGCTCGATGAGGTCTTTGCGGAACGCCACGTCGTCCAGCAGACGCTCCACACCGGCCACGATGGCGCCGGCGTCTAGCGGCTCCACTTTCATGCCGGCGTCCTGCACCACCTCGGCGAGCGATCCCGCATGGGAAGCGATCACCGGCGTGCCGCACGCCATCGCCTCCAGGCATGGGATGCCGAACCCCTCATACAAGGACGGGAAGACCAACGACACTGCGCCGCTATACAGCGCCACAAGCTCGTCGTCCTCCACCGCCAGGAAACGTACGCGGTTTTTGACCCCGCTGCGCTCCAGCGCCTCGTAGATCGGCTCGTAGAGCCAGCCAGGGCGGCCAACGTGCACCAGCAGCAGGTCTCTGCCGCGGTCCACCAACTGCCGCAGCGCCTCGAACACCGTCACCAGGTTCTTGCGCGGCTGGATGGTCCCGGCAGAAAAGAGGTACGGCCGGTCGATGCCGTGACGCTGAAGTACCGTCGCTACCCGCTCCTCCACAGCCGGCTGGAACCACGGCTCGGCAGCCGAGAGCACGACCCGCACCTTCTCTCCCGACACGCCGAGGTAGCGTGACAGGTCCTCGCGCGTTTGCTCAGAATCGGCGAACACCAGGTCGGCCCGCTGCACTGCACGCGGTACAACTGTGTCCAGGTAGCGGCGTAGCGGCGGGAAGTGCGTCTCCGGATGGACGACATAGGACAGGTCGTGCACGGTCACCACGGTGCGCGCTCGCGCCACCGGCGGCAGCACGAAGTCCGGGCAGTAGAACACGTCCGCGCCGCCCGCCAGCAGGTCCGCCGGCAGCGGCAGGCGCAGGCGCTGCCACGCCACGGTCATCCAGCGGTCGGGTAGCGGCAGGCGGCGCGCCTCCGTCAGCGGCCAATCGCGCGGCACGTCCAGCACCGGCGGTCCAGCCCACAGGAGGCGGAGCCGGTGGTCCTCGCCCGTCTCCGCCAGCGCGCCGGCCAGTCCCCGCACCAGCCCGCGCGCGTAGCGGCCCACACCGCCGTACTGCCGCACCCCGGCAGTGAAATCAACGGCGACCTTCACGTCACTGGCCGCACAACGCTACGTGGCACCACGCGGCGCTCAGCGCCCGCGCTTGGTCAACAGAAACGCCGGGAAGCCAAACACGATCAGGCTGTAGTAGCTGATCAGCCGGTCCAGGAACGCCACCGTGATCGCCAGGCTCTTGTCCACGCCGAACACCGCCAGCACCAGCACGAACGCCGCCTCGACACCGCCCAGACCGCCTGGCGTGGGGATAATGAGCGAGAGTGACACCGCCGCCACGGTGAACAGCGCCGCCAGTGGTCCCGCGTTCGCCTGCAGCGCCGGCACCTGCAGCGCCTGCATCACGAAGTACAGCCGCGCCGCCTCGGCGGACCACGCCAGCACCGTGAGCGTGGCCAGCCCAGGCCAGCTGCGCGCCCGTAGCGACGTGAACGTCCCGTGGGCGAAGCGCGCATACACCTCCCGCACGCGCTCCGGAAAAAACGCCACCACGCGCTCTCCAAAGAAATAGGCCAGCATCATGCCGACGATGAGGAGTGCAAAGCCAAGCCATCCTATCTGAAGGAGGCCGTCCACCACGGGCGAGACCCGGCTACGCAGCACCAGCGAGCCGGTCACACCCAGCAGCAGGATCAGCGCAAGCAGGTCCATCACCCGCTCGGCCACGACCGTTCCCACCAGGCGCGAGAACGAGTGGCCATACTCGCGCTTGAGCGCGTAGCCGCGGTACAAGTCCCCGATCTTGCCCGGCAGCACGCTGTTCACGAACCACGAGATGAAGATCACCTCGGTCAGCGCGACAAACGGAGCGCGTACCCCAACGTTCGCCAGCAGCATCTGCCAGCGCAGCCCGCGGAACGGGAACGTCAGCACGTAACACGCCGCCGCCAGGAGGTAGAGCCGCACGTCCACCTGTCCAAGCTGCGCCAGCACCTCCGACGGGTGGATGTCCGCGTAGCGAAACACCGCCGCCAGAATGGCGATTCCCAGCAGGAACGACAGCCCCGTGCGCAGGTTGAAGAAGCGCGCCTTGAGGTCGACCGTGCGGTCGTCCGTCTCAGGCGCTTCCGCCGTTACTCCCGTCACTCCCGACGCGGGAGAACGGGCGAACCCGCCGTCCACTCCTGGCTCCGTCGAGCCTGCGGGACCTCCTGCGCCTGGAGACGGCACGGCCGCGACCGGCTCGGTGTCGGAAAGCGCTGTTCGAGGAGGAGCCATGCGATGTTAGGAAGCGGGCCGGGATGAAGTAGGTAACGTAGGGGCAGGGAGTACAAATGGCGCAGTGGATGCCGGAACAGGTCGCGTCTGGGTGGTCACGGTCGTAGGCGCCGCCGGAAGTTCCGGGCCTTTCGGCTCGGCAAGGCCCTGGCGCAGGCCGTAGAGCAGGGTAATCAGCAGCCCTACGGTGACGCCCATCCCGTGGACGAACAACACGTCGAACAGGTTGTGCGTCGCGAAGGCCGCGAGGGAGCCAAGGATACCAATCGCGGTCGCCTTCTCCAGGTGCCCCGGCGCGCTGCGGATCATCTGGACACACACCCGGAACGCCACGATCCAGAACGCGACGTAGGCGATGAACCCCAGTAGGCCAGCCTCTGCCGCGATGGTCAAGTAGTGGTTGTGGGCGTGGCCCAGCGCGACGGGCCACTGAGGCAGACGGTAGTCGTCGTATGCCGCGTCGTAGTTGCCGATGCCCACCCCCAACAGGGGGTTCGCCGCGAACATCTGCCAGCCCGCGTACCACTGCGACAACCGCTCGAACACCGCCCAGTTCTCTGGCGTCACCACCGCCGTCTGCACCGAGCCAAGGTCGAAGGCGCTGGTGCCGACGCTCGCCACGCGGTCGGTCATCTCCGGCGGCAGCGCCGGCCACAGCACTGCGAGCAGCACGGTGCCGATCACGGCGCCGGCCGCGAGCGCGCGTCGGGCGCGCCGACTGCTGACCGAGATGACCAGCAGCAGCGCTACCACCTGCGCCACCCAGGCACCGCGCGAGAGCGTGATTAGCAGGGCGAACCCGGTCACCCCCGCGATCGCCAGCACCACCTGCCGCCAGCGTCCGGGCGCCAGCCCAAATGCCGCCACTGCCACCGCCAGCGGCACCGTCATCCCAAGGTAGCCCCCGAACGGGTTGGGCTGCTCGAAGGTGCCGTAGGCGCGCATGATGACGCCGCCGATCATGAAATGGTCTGGTCCGAGCCGCGCAAACGACTGGATCAGGCCGTACACCCCCTGCGACGCCCCCGCTGCGAGCAGCCAGGCCAGCAGCGTGCGCCGGTGCGCGGGCGTCTCCAGCAGGCTGGTTCCGGCCAGGAAGACCGCCGCCAGCTCCATCCACTTCAGCAGCTCCTTGGCTGCCAGGTTCAGGTTCTCCGCCACCAACAACGTCAGTGCGAACGTGACGAGCAGGCCCGCTACCACGCCGAGCAGCGGCGACGCCGCCGCTGGGCGCGCGCGGCCGGCAGTCAGCTGCAGCCCCCACGCCAGCAGCAGCAGTGCGACGATGCCCTCGGTGATTGACACGCTCACGTCTTGCAGCCGGACGTCCAGCAGCGACTGGTTTGGCACCGTGAGCGCAAGCAGATAGATGCACCACCGTGGCCGGGTCAGCAGCGCCGCCGTGCCCCACACCGCGATGACCAGCGCCGTGGTGGTGAATGCCGGCAGCAGTGCCAGCGTTATCCCCAGCGGCAGCACCATTAGCCACGGCGACGGCACACGCCGTGGCACAGCCGCGCCTACCGAAGAAACGGTCCGGGCCGCGGCCATCAGTCCGTCGCCTCCGAAGCGAGCTCGCGCACCAGCAGCACGATCCAGGTCGCGTAGGCGATGTCGATCAAGAAGTATGAGTTATCCACCAGCCCGTGCAGCACCAACGCCACCGCCGCGCCCGCGGCGCCGCGCATCAGCCCAGCGGTATCGCCGGTGGATATCGGAGGGCCATCAACGGCCCGGAGACTACCGTTCTTGGCCGCACGAGCGGAGCTCTGTAGTCTCAGCGGCCATGAGCCCAGGGTCCGCGAGCCCAGCCGGACGAACACCCACGCGGCCCAGCCCAGCGCGACAACTCCCGGCAGCCCCAGGCGAAGCCAGAAGTCGAGCACCAGCTGGTGCGGGTGCGAGAGGTTTGGCTCGCGCCAGGCGCCGGCGTGCATGTAGCGCGGGTAGTGATACAGGAACTGGTCCATGCCCACGCCGAACGGGAGGTGATCCAGCGCCATCCGCAGCGACGCTCCCCACAGGTGCAACCGCAGGAAGCCCGTTCCCTCCGCGCTGAGCAGCGACCGGAACCGCTCGAACCGCAGCGCCACCACCGCTGCGCCAAGGACCACCGGCACTACGAGCGCAGCCACCACCCACAGCCGCCGCCCGCTCACCAGCCGGCGCACCCACGGCCACACCGCCACCAACACCCCACAGGCGCTCGCCACCCACGCCCCGCGAGAGAACGTGAAGAACAATGCAGCTACAAGGAACGCTGATGCGACGGCGAACGGCGCCCATACCCCACGCTGGCGCTGCCCGCCGGCCGTACCGGCCATTGCTCCAGCCACCGCGAGCGGCAACGCGCGATCTATCAAGAGCGCCAGCTGGTTGGGGCTGCTGTACAGCGCCGCTACCCGCGCCACCCCCTCGGCGGCGAGCAGCCCCGTGCCGGTGACCACCTGGACGAGCGCCAGCCCTCCGGCCGCAGCGCTGCCCGTCACGAACACCGCCGCCAGCCAGAGCGCGTCGCTTGGCCCACGCAGCACGCTGCGCGCCGCGACATATACCAGCACCGGCTCGAACACCAGCGTGCGTAGCTCGCGCAACGCCAAGCGCGGGTAGTCCGCCACTATTGTCGAGAGCAGCCCACCCGCCAGTAGGAGCGCCGCCGGCCAGCCGAAAGCTCCCCAGCGCACAGGAAGCTCCGTTCCCAGGTACAGCCGCACCAGCCACACCCCTAGTAGAAGCACAGCGCACAGCTCCACCGGTGAGTACGTCCCGGCTGGGGTTCGCACCGCAATGGGAGAAAACGGCAGCAGCGCCGCCAGTGCATACACGAGCCACTTCACCGGCGGCCACTGGAGGAGCAAGGCGGTGGCGGGGAGAGGGAGTCGGGGACGAACCAGCACGGCCAGGGACAATGCGGTCGCGCCCCAAGCGGCGCCCAGCAGCGCGGCCGGAAGGAGTGGCCGCGTGCGCGAAACCGCGACGGCGTCGATACCCACCCCGGCCCCGGTGGCAAGTGGGTGGCGCTCCCCCGTCACGATCAGCTCGACCTCGTGCATACGGTCGGGCAGGCTGCTGGCGATGGGGAAGCGCATCTGCGGGCGGTCCTCCGGGGCGTAGAAGTCCAGCGTGGCTTGCCCGTTTGCATTGAGTGCTAGGCGGTTGGCCAGCGTGTAGGCGCCATTGATCTTCACGTACGCCCGGCCGCGGCTCGGACCAGCGGGCGCCACCAGGTCGATCTGGGTGCCACGCGCGCGCAGCCGCAGCGTCGCCCCGGACACCGGCGACTCACGCAGGCCGCCAAGGCTGGCGCGCTGGTCGTGCGTCCACTGCCATACCCCACCGAACGAGAGCTCCGGCGCGCTCTCCTGGTGTACGCCGGTCCCCAGCTCTTGCTCGGCTGCGGTAGCTGCCAGCGCGGTGTAGGCCGGGCGCGGCTGCCAGCCTTCGTCCAGTAGCGCGAAGTATGGCGTCGGGTCGCGCGGGTCGGCCCCAGGCTTGCGGAACAGCCATAGTGCCATGGGCCCCATCCATGGCCACTCCGCTCGCGCGCGCTGGTACGCGCCGGAGATGTAGCGCGCCTGGCGGCTCGCCGGGACCTGTCCCCACGGAGAAGGTTCGCCGGTCCAGCCTGGCGGCAGCGCGTTCCAGCCGAACTCCGCGACCCACACCGCTTTCCCAGCGTCCCCATGGCGCACCATCACGTCCCGCGCCAGCAGCACGCGCGGGAAATTGGCTTGCTGGGGCGTCGTGCGACGGTCGTCCGGCCCAGTCCATAGTCCGTACGCGTTCACCGCCAGCACGTCGAAGTGCGGCTGCACTCCCGCCTGGTACATGCGATCCAGGTACAGCAAGTCGTCCAGTCCCTGCGATCCGGGAGCGTCGGGCTCCAGCGTCTGCGCCAGCGCCGCGGTCACCACCCGCACGCCGGGGTCCGCGCGCTTCGCCCCGGCGTACCCTGCTCGCAGCAGCTCCACGTACGCCGCCACGTCCACGGGGCGGCGGCCCCACTCTTCGTTCAGGTTGGGCTCGTTCCAGAGCTGCACGTACCGGACGTGGTCCCGATAGCGCCGCACGAACGCCTCCACGAAGTCGCCGTAGTCGCGCACGTCGGCCGGCGGGTGGGTCTTGTAGCTTCCCGGCGGACGCGACCAGTCCGGTGGCAGGTCCAACCGGGCCAGCACCTCGACGCCCTCCTCGCGCGCCAGCCGCACGATCTGGTCGTAGCGCTCCCAGTGGGAGCGGCCGCGCAGTGTGTCGAAGAACTGGCCCTTGCCGCTCGTCTCGATGGCCGCCCAGGCAAACTGCTGGCGGATGCGGCTGAACCCGGCCGCCCTGGCCAGGCGCAGCGCCCGTCGCACCGCCGCCTCGTCCGCTTCGAGCTCTAGCTGGGTATTGACCGCCCGCTGCCCCTCGGACACATCGGCGAACACCGGAAGGTCGGCGCCATAGACGATGCCACGGTCGAACACTGCACGCCCGATCCACAGCCCCGCCGTCGCCCCCAGCAGCGCCAGCGCCCACAGCGCGCCGGCAACCGGCATCCAGTAACGCACCGACGTTTGACGGCGCCTACTTCTTCGTCGCCGCGGCTCGAATGGCGTTGTAGACCGGGCGCGGCGTGAAGTCGGGGTCTACCAGGCGGAAGTAGTAGTCCGAGCGCGACGGTGCGATGTCGCCTACGTGGCGGAAGTACCAGGTGCAAAACACCCCCGCCCAGGGCCAGTCGCGTTGGGCGCGCTGCACTGCCTCAACAGTCCAGTCGGCCTGCTGCTGCTCGGTCACCCGCTGCCAGATCAGGTCCTCCTTCGCCATTTCCTTGGGCGAAGCGTTCCAGGCGAACTCGTTGAACCAGACCGCCTTGTTGGAGTCACCGTTCTTCTCCATGACCTGGCGCAGCAGCTCCACCCGGCGGAAGTTCAGCACCGTCTTGGACGGAGGGTCGGCCGGCGGCTTGTCCATGCCGTACGCGTTGGCGGAGAGCACGTCGAAGAACTGCTTGGCGCCGGCCGCGTACATCTGGTCAAGGAAATCCAGCTCATTCAGGTGAATAGGGCCTTGTTCAAGATTAATGGCCAGCGGCGCGCTCAGCACCACCGCTTCCGGGTTGGCCTGCTTGATCCGTCCGTACGCGATCTTCAGCAGGCGCACGTACTCCGCGGCATCGGGCTTACCTGTCCACTCCTCGCCCAGGTTGGGCTCATTCCAGACCTGGAAGTGGTTGACCTTCCCCTTATAGCGCGACGCGACCGCGTGCACGAAGTCCCCGAAGTCGTCGAAGTTCTCCGGCGGGCGCTCTGGGTTAGTCTTGTCCGCACGCGCCCACGCCGGGGGCCTGTCCAGGCGCGCGATGACCTTGGTGCCGTGCTCTTCCGCGAGCTTGACCATGCCGTCGAACTTGTCCCACGTCACCTGGCCGTACTTGGTGTCATAGAACTGGCCCTTGCGGGGCTGCTCCAGCTCCTCCCACGGGAACTGCTGCTTGATCCAGCCAATCCCCGCGTCCTTGATCATCTTGAAGGTGCGCTCTTTTTTCCACTGCTCCACCTCCTTGTGCAGGAAGGTGTTGGTCCCCCACGGGTTGACGTTGGAGTGTGGAATGGTGCGTGGCGCGCGCTGCTGCCCTGGAAGGCATCCGGCCGACGCGAGCGCCGCCGCGAGCACGCCGGCGCCGGCCAGCGCACCCCGCCTTGGAAAGCTACTGAATGTGTTGCTCATAACTCGTGTACTGCTACCGGCAGCACGGCATCCATGTGGTTCACGAAGATGAACTCCATCTGGCGCTGCACGTCCGCGGGGACGTCCGCCAGGTCTTTGCGGTTCCTGTCCGGCAGGATGAAACGTCGGATGCCGGCGCGGTGCGCCGCCAGCACCTTCTCTTTCAACCCGCCGATGGGGAGCACGCGCCCGCGCAGCGTGATCTCCCCAGTCATCACCACCTCACGGCGCACCGGGCGACACGTGGCGGCCGACACGAGCGCGCTGGCGATGGTGATGCCGGCCGAGGGCCCATCCTTGGGGATGCCCCCGGCCGGGAAGTGGATGTGCACGTCGGTACGTTCGTGGAAGCTATCCGGGATCTTGAGCGCGGCGGCGCGCGAGCGCGTGTAGCTCATCGCTGCTTGCGCCGATTCGCGCATGGTCTCCCCCAGCTGGCCAGTAAGGATCAGGCCGCCCTTGCCTTCCAGCAGGGTGACTTCCACCGCCATGAGGTCGCCACCGACGGGGCTCCAGGTCACGCCCGTGGCCACGCCGACCTCGTCGCGTTCTTCGGCCACGCCTGCGGTGTACTGCTTGGGGCCCAGGTAGCGCGGCAGGACGCTGGCCAAGATCACCACCGGTCCCGCTGGGTCCGACGGCGGGCTGGTATCCGGCGCAGCGTCCGCCGGGAGCGTGTCCGCCACCTTGCGCGCCAGCTTGCGGCAGATATTGGCCACCTCGCGCTCCAGGTTGCGCACACCTGCTTCGCGTGTGTAGTCCTGAATGATGCGGCGCACGGCGCCCTCGGTGAAGCGCACGTGCTCCGCGGTCAGTCCGTGCTCGGCCAGTTGGCGCGCCACCAGGAACCGCTGGGCGATGGAGAGCTTCTCTTCCTCCACGTAACCCGGCAGGTCGATCACCTCCATGCGGTCACGCAGTGGCGGCGGGATGGGATCCAGCTGGTTGGCCGTAGCGATGAAGATCACCCGCGAGAGGTCGTATGGCACCTCCAGGTAGTGGTCCGAGAAGTGGTTGTTCTGCTCCGGGTCCAGCACCTCCAGCAGTGCCGACGACGGGTCGCCGCGGAAGTCCATGCCCAGCTTGTCCACTTCGTCCAGCATGAACACCGGGTTGATAGTGCCCGCCTGGCGCATGGTCTGGATCACGCGCCCCGGCAGCGCCCCGACGTAGGTGCGCCGGTGGCCGCGGATTTCGGCCTCGTCGCGCACGCCGCCCAGGCTCACCCGCACAAACTGCCGGCCCAGCGCCGTGGCGATCGAGCGTCCCAGGCTGGTCTTGCCAACGCCGGGTGGCCCCACGAAGCACAGGATGGGGCTGCGCATTTTGGGCGAGAGCTTGCGCACCGCCATGTATTCCAGGATGCGCTCCTTGACCTTGCTCAGGCCGTAGTGGTGCTCGTCCAGGACGCGCGCCGCTTCCTTGATGTCCAGGTGGTCCTCGGTCTCCTTGGACCACGGCAGCGCCACCAGCCAGTCGATGTACGTGCGGATCACGCCGACTTCGGGCGCGGCGGAAGGCATCAGCGCCAGCCGGTCCAGCTCCTTCTTGGCGCGCTGCTCCACCACCTCCGGCATGCCCGCCTTGGCGATCTTCTCCTTCAGCTCCTCGACGTCCTTGCTGCCCGCCTCGATCTCCCCCAGCTCGCGCTCGATCGTCTTGAGCTGCTCGCGCAGGAAGAACTCGCGCTGGTTGGTATCGACCTCTTTCTGCACGTCCGACTGGATCTGGGTCTCCAACTCCAGCAGGTGTAGCTCCTTGGCCAGCAGGTCATTCACCCGCTGGAGACGGTCCACCGGGTCAAGCACCTCCAGCAGCCCCTGGCGCGTTGCGGTATCCAGGTCCACGGTGGAGGCGATCAGGTCAGCCAGGCGACCGGGCGTCTCCACGTTCATCGCCGCCACGTAGGCGTCTTCGGGCAGGTTCTTATTCAGCTTGACGCACTGCTCGAAGACGCCGAGCACGCGCTTCATGAGGTCGGCCACTTCTTCGCGCTCGTCGGGCATGTCCGGCAGCAGGACGGCGCGCACGCGCAGCATGCCGTCCAGTTGGACATAGTTGAGCGCCTGCAGGCGTCGCTGCCCCTGCACCAGCACGCTGGAGTTGCCATCCGGCAGCTTGAGCACCCGGCCGATGACCGACTCGGTGCCGACGGTGTACAAGTCGTCCGGCCCGACCTCGTCCTGCTCGGGGTCCTTCTGGGCCACGATGAAGATGGTCTGGTCGTGCGCCAGTGCATACTCGATCGCGCGCAGCGACCCCGGCCGCCCCACCGGCAGCGGCGTCACCATCTGCGGATAGAGCACGCGGTCCCGTACCGGCAAAACCGACAGCTCCACCACCTCCGGTCCCCGTGGCCGCCGTGCCCGCCGCCGCTTCGGCTCTTCCGCCGTCTCTTCCGCCAGTGCGTCAACTGCTGCCATGTCTTCTCGTCAAGTATGTATGCAACTGGAACGGACGGCCACGACGTGCCGCTGCCGAGCAGTAGGGAAGGTCGTGTACCTTTCTGCCGAAGGAGCGTTATCGCCCTACACCGTCGCCGGCAGCCAGACCCGCTGGGCGCGCTCCCGCAACGCCTTCGCGTTCTCCTGGAGCACCGTCTGGATCTCTGACTCCGGCAGTGCCGCGCCGCGCAGGACCAGGCCGCAGAAGCGCTCGCTGAGCAGGTCTTCCGGTGCGTGGCCGTCGCTGTTGAGCACCAGGCGCGCGCCGGCTGCCAACGCAGTCCTAACAACGTGGCCGTTGGCGAAGTTGTGCCCCTTGCGGCCGGAGACTTCCAGGAAGCACCCCCGCGCCGCGGCGCGCAGCGCCTCCTCCAGCGTCAGCAGTCCAGGATGACACAGCAGGTCCACGTCGTCACAGTCGATCGCCGCGCGGTTGGTCCCCGGCTCCACTGGCTCGGTCACCGTCTCTCCGTGCACCGCCACCACCGCCGCCCCGGCGCGGCGCGCCCGCCGTGCCAGCTCCCGGATGGTTGCCGGCGGCACGTGCGTGATCTCCACTCCCGGCAGCGCCACGATGGGCCAGTGCTGGCTCGCCGTGGCGCAGTCGCGCCGCAGCTGGTCCAGCACGAACTCGATGTTGCCGGGACCGGCGTGGTCGGTCACTGCGATGGTGCTATATCCCGCCACCGCCGCGCGGCGGATCAGCTCTGTCGGGGAGAGCACGCCATCAGACAGGAAGCTGTGCGTGTGGAAGTCGTGGATCACGTCTCCGGATTCTAGCCGGGGGTTGGCCAGGGGGTCGGCCGAGAGCTGGTGGGGTGCTGGTCGGGTGCGCCGAACGGCGAACCCTAACGTGTGCGTTACCATCTGGCCCGGGGAGACCCACTGATGGACAACTTCATAGCGATTGCCCTGGCGGCAGTGATCAGCGGCGTGGTCGCATTCGCTGCCGGGTATTTCGTCAAGCGGAAGGCCGGGGAAGAAGCCCTGCGCCTGGCACAGGCAGACGCCGAGCGCATCCTCGAGGAAGCCCGCACCACCCAGAAAGAACTCGTCCTCGAGGCAAAAGAAGAGGCCGTGCGCACCAAGAGCGCGGCCGAGCAGGACGCGCGCGAGCGCCGCGCGGAAGTGCAGCGCCGCGAGCAGCGCCTGCAGCAAAAAGAAGAGAGTTTCGAGAAGAAGAACGAGGCCATCGAGCGGCGCGACCGCAACCTGGGCAAGAAAGAGGCGGAGATGCAGGCCGCCTACGAAGATGCTGAACGCGTCAAGGGAGAGCACGTCCGCGAGCTGGAGCGAATCTCCGGGCTGACCACCCAGCAGGCGCACCTTCAGCTGATGGCGACCGTGGAAGAACAGGCCAGGCAAGAGGCCAGCAAGCTCGTCCGCGAGATCGAATCGCAGACCAAGGAAGAGGCCGCGCGCCGCGCCCGCTGGATCGTCGCCCAGGCGATCCAGCGCTGTGCGGCCGACGTCGTCGTGGAGTCGACCCAGTCGATCGTCGCGATTCCCAGCGAGGAGACCAAGGGCCGCATCATCGGCAAAGAGGGCCGCAATATCCGCGCCATAGAACAGGCTACCGGTGTTGACCTGATCATCGACGACACCCCGGAGGCGGTGGTGCTCTCGTCCTTCGATCCGGTGCGCCGCGAGGTGGCGCGCGTGGCGCTGCTCAAGCTGATCGCCGACGGGCGCATCCATCCCACGCGAGTCGAGGAGGTGGTCGCGCGCGCGCGCCAGGAGATCGAGCAGCAGCTGCGGGAAGAGGGCGAGAAGGCCGCCTACGAGGCGGGCGTGCACGGCCTGCATGGCGAGCTGGTGCACACCATCGGCCGGCTGAAGTTCCGCTTCAGCTACGGCCAGAACGTGCTCCAGCACTCGCTGGAAGTCTCGTTCCTGGCGGCTGCCATGGCGGCCGAGGTTGGGGCGGACGTGAACATCTGCAAGCGCGCCGGCTTGCTGCATGACATCGGCAAAGCGGTGGATCACGAGGTGGACGGCCCGCATGCCTTGATTGGCGCCGACCTGCTGAAGAAGTTCAACATCCCCCAGCGCATCATCCACCCGGTGCAGGCCCACCACTTCGAGGTCGAGCCGCAGACGGTGGAGGCGTTCCTCGTCGCCGCCGCCGACGCCATCTCGGCGGCGCGTCCGGGCGCGCGACGCGAGTCGGTGGACAACTACATCAAGCGCATCGAGGCGCTGGAAGACGTGGCGCTTGGCTTCCGTGGCGTGGAGCGAGCGTTTGCCCTCCAGGCCGGGCGTGAGATCCGCATCCTGGTGCGTCCCGAGCAGGTGGACGAGCACGCCGCATGGCAGCTCAACCGCGACATCGTCAAGCGCATCGAAGACACCCTCGATTACCCCGGCCAGATCAAGGTCACCGTCATCCGCGAGACCCGCGTCGTCGATTACGCGAAGTAGCCGATGACCCCTTAATGGCGATTCGCCGTTAGTGAACCCGTTGGAACCACGAACCTCCCCTCTCCCCGTGGGAGAGGGGTCGCGGGTGAGGTCTGCGTGAAGTCTGCGCCGCCCCAGGATCCCGCCACCGCCGCTGCGGCGCCTGCGATGCCACCGCCGGTGGTTCCGCCGCCAGGCGGGTGGAGCGCGGTGGACCTGCACGTCCATACCACCGCCTCAGACGGCCGGCTCACACCGGCCCAGACGGTTGCGCTAGCGGTAGCGCGCGGCGTGCGCGTGCTCGCGCTGGCGGACCACGACTCCACGTCAGGAATCACCGCCGCGCTCGCAGACGCCGAGGGCACCGGACTGGAGATCATGTCCGCGGTGGAGATCAACACTGACACTCCGCAGGGCGAGGCCCATGTGCTCGGCTACCTGCTGGACCACCAGGACCCACAGCTCCAGGAGCGGCTCGCCGCCCGGCGAGCCGCCCGCTTCGAGCGCGGCGCCGGCATGGTCCGCAAGCTGAACGCTCTCGGACAGGAGATCAGCTGGGAGCGCGTCCAGGAGATTGCCGGGGCCGCTGACGGCGGATCGGTCGGACGACCGCACGTCGCGCTGGCCCTTCAAGAGCGCGGCTACGTCACCAGCGTGCAGGAGGCCTTCCAGAAGTTCCTGGGCAATGGGGGCCCCGCGTACGTCTCCTACGAGAAGCTCACCCCAGAAGAGGCGATCCAGATGATCCGCCGCGCCGGCGGCCTGGCCGTGCTGGCCCACCCAAGCAACGTCCGCGAGCTCACTACCTCCCTGGCGCCACTGATCGCCGCCGGGCTTTCCGGAATCGAGTGCTACTACGGTGCGTACACGCCGGACGTCGTCGCCTCACTGGTCGCGGTCGCCGCCCGGCTCGGCCTGGTCGCTACCGGCGGCAGCGACTACCACGGCTCTGAGCAGACCACCTACAACGCCACGCTCGGCGCCACGCGCGTCCCGCTCAGCGTGGTGGAACGGCTCAAGGAACGCCATCGGATGGAACGAGGCGGCTGACGCCGTTCCACAGCCGCACCACCTGCGCCTTGCCCTGCGCCTCAGTCCCGCTGTTGTCCACGATCAAGATCGGCCGCGGCCTTCCAATCCGCACCGACTCGGCCACGAACTGTTCGCTCCAGCTGCCGGCCGTCCCCTGCGCCGCCATCCGCCGTCGCGCCTCGTCCTCGTCCACCCCCCGCTGCTTCAGCCGCGCCAGCTGCACTCGCTCTGCCGCGACGACGATCCACAGCTCATCGCACACCTCCGAGCCGCCCGACTCGACCAGCTTGATCGCTTCGACCGCCGCAGCTGGCCGGCCGGCCGCCCGGATGGCAGTCAGCTTCTGGTCGCGCAGGCGCTGCACCGCGGGGTGAACAATCCGTTCCAGGTCGGCCAGCGCTGCCGGGTCCTGAAACACCGTACGCAGCACGGCCTTGTCCACCCGCTCCCCCTTCACCACCGCCGCGCCGAACCGCGCCACCAGCGCAGCGTTCAGCTCTCGGTCGCCCTCGTACAGCTCGCGCACCAGGGCGTCCGAGTCGAGCAAGTCGGCGCCGTGTTCTTGCAACCAGCGGCCGATAGTGGACTTGCCGGTCCCGATGCGTCCTGTTAGGCCGATGACGCGCATGGGCCCATTCTATGGCCGATGGGGTGCGGCGGCCTGAACGACGCTGTTTGCGCAACCAGCGAGGCTGTTGGCATCAGCAGTAGGGCAAGGGCTTGTCCCTTGCCGAGCGGCGGCGGCGCCAGACGAAGCATCACGCGGTACGGGACGAGCCCGTACCCTACTGCCGATTGGTGGCATTGTCCGGGTACGCAATACATCCGTAATCTCGACGCGGCTGTATGCTGTAGCGGACACGTACGGCAGTACTAACATGGCAGATCGAGTGGGGCGCACGCTGCGGGCCTTTGTCGCTGTCCTGGTGAGCATGCTGCTCGGCGTGGCGCTCACGCTGGGCTACCTCACCGCCAGCACGGGCGGGCGTGTCGGGCGCTCACTGCTTCCGGTGAGCATCGAAGCGCCGCTCTCGCGCGACGGCGAAGCCAGCAAGGCGCACCTCTTCGACGAGCAGCGCGTGATGGATGTGTGCGAGCGGGCCGGGCCGGCTGTGGTCGCGATCGAGAGCCGCGTTGGCCAGCGCCGCGGGCTTGGCTCCGGCGTGATTATCGATCCCGAAGGGATCGTGCTCACCAACTACCACGTGATACGCAACGCTACCCAGCTCGACGTGGCTCTCTCCGACCGCACCCGTTACACCGGAAGGGTACTCGGCACCGATCCGCAGAACGATCTCGCGGTCGTCCGGCTGGTCGATGCGCCCGGCGGCCTACCGGTTGTGCCGTTGGGCGAGCTGGAGGACATCAAGCCCGGCGCGCTAGCCATCGCGATCGGCAACCCGGGCGGCCTGCAGCGCAGCGTGACTGTGGGCGTGGTCAGCGGCCTCAACCGCACCCTGCGCGACACACCTGCGCGCGCCCCCATCAGGGAGGTGATCCAGACCGATGCCGCGATCAACCCGGGCAACTCCGGCGGGCCGCTGCTGAACAGCAGGGGCGAACTGATTGGCATCAATACCGCCATCGAGGTGGTCAATGGTCAGCGCGGCTTCGGCGGCATCGGCTTTGCCGTGCCGGTCACGACCGCCCGGCGCTACCTGCCCCGCCTACTGGCGGGGGAAACCATCGAGCACCCCTGGCTTGGCATTTCCGGTGGTGACGTGTCGCAGCAGATCGCGCGCGAGCGTGGCCTCACCACCCGCGGCGGCGTGTACATCGAAGAGACAACTGGCGACGGCCCCGCCGCAGCCGCCGGCGTGCAGCGCAACGACGTGATCGTCTCGCTCGGTGGCCATACCATCACCGGCATGGATGACCTGGGCGAGCGCCTGGACCGCAGCTTCCTCCCCGGCCAATTGGTGAAGATGGGCATTATGCGCGGCCGCGAGCGCCTGGAGCTGACCGTCACTCTCGGCAAGTGGCCCGAGCGCCTGCCCCCGACGCGCTAAACGGCGCCGATGGTCCTGAGCTGGTCGAAAGACGCACTACCGCCTCCATCCATCACCCGTGACCACCCCATTCATGGCCCGCGCGCTGGAGCTGGCACGCGCGGCCAAGGGTCGCACTAGTCCCAACCCAGCCGTGGGAGCGGTGCTGGTGCGCGATGGAGTCGTGGTCGGGGAAGGCGCCACGCAGCCCGGTGGCCGGCCGCACGCCGAAACGGTGGCGCTGGCCGCCGCTGGCGAGCGCGCGCGCGGCGCCACGCTCTACGTCACGCTTGAGCCATGCTCCCACCACGGTCGCACGCCACCATGCGCGGACGCCGTCATCCAGGCACGCGTATCGAGCGTCCACGTCGCCACGCTCGATCCGAACCCGCTGGTCGCCGGTGAAGGCGCCCGGCGCCTCCGAGCGGCGGGCATTGACGTAACGGAAGGCGACGGCCGCGACTATGCTCGAACGCTGAACGAAGACTTCGCCTGTTGGGTCACCAACCGCAGACCGTGGGTCGTCGCCAAGCTCGCCGCCAGCCTCGATGGCAGGATCGCCACGCGCACCGGCGAGTCTCGCTGGATTACCGGGCCCGAGGCGCGTGCCGAAGGCCACCGGTGGCGCGACCGCGTGGACGCCATCCTGGTGGGCGTCAACACCGTGCTGACCGACGATCCAGAGCTCACCACGCGTCTGCCGGAGGGCGAACGCCCACCCAAGCATCCCCAGCGCCTGGTGCTGGACACCCACTGTCGTACCCCTTTGACCGCACGGGTGCTAAATAGTGCCCTTCCAGGCCGCACTACGATCGTGACCACCGCGCTGGCGCCCGTAGGGAGGATGACCATCCTCAAAAATGCCGGTGCAGAGGTGTTACTGATCGGTGACTACAGGGGGCGGGTGTCTATCGACTCCCTCCTTGGGGCCCTTGCGGAGCGCGAAGTCACTAGCGTTCTCGTTGAGGGCGGGGCAACCGTACACGGCGCCCTCTTCGACGCCGGCCTGGTGGACTTCGTACTCGCCTTCATCGCCCCGCTCGTCATTGGCGGCATAGGGGCGCCGGCAGCCGTGGGCGGGAGCGGCCCGGCCACGCTTGCCGGCGCGCACCGGCTGCTCGATCCAGAGGTGCGGTCACGGGGCGCTGATACACTGGTCGCCGGCCACCTGCGGCGCGCGGCGTGGCCGGACTAGTCAGCCATTCATGTTCACCGGAATCGTCGAAGAGGTCGGCCGTGTTGATCGCATCGAGGCACGCGCGGGCCTGACGCGGCTCACCATCGGCGCGCAGCGTGTTGGCAGCGACCTGGCCATCGGCGACAGCATCGCCGTGAACGGGACGTGCCTGACAGTGGTGGAGCATTCTCCCGGCTCGTTCCTGGTAGAAGCCACGCCTGAGACACTGCGGCGCACCACCCTCGGCGGCTTACAAGAAGGCAGCGGCGTCCACCTGGAGCGCCCCCTCGCGGCCACCGCACGTGTCGGCGGCCACTTCGTCCAGGGTCACGTCGACGCTGTCGGCGCCCTCGCCGCGCTGCGGCCGGAGGGCGACTCGGTCATCGCCACCTTCTCGGCGCCGCCCGAAGTGATGCGCTACGTCGTACCCAAGGGTTCCATCGCGGTGGACGGCGTCAGCCTCACCGTGGTGGATGTGGATGAAGACCGCTTCACCGTGGCGCTCATCCCGCACACGCTGGAGGTGACGCTGCTCACCCGTCGTGGCCTTGACGCGCCGGTCAACCTGGAAGCAGACATCCTGGCCAAGTACGTCGCCAAGGCGGCGGTTTATGGCGCGGCACAGGAGCAGCCTGAGGCAGTGAAACAGGTCCCTTCCCTTTAGGGAAGGGGTGGCCGAAGGCCGGGGTTAGGTAAACAATGCTCAGCACCATTGAAAGCGCACTTGACGATCTTCGAGCCGGGCGGTTCATCGTCATCGTGGACGACGAAGCGCGCGAGAATGAAGGCGATCTGTGCATCGCCGCCGAGAAGGTCACGCCGGACTCGGTCAACTTCATGGCGCGCTTCGGGCGCGGCCTGATCTGCGTCGCCATGACCGGCCAGCGCCTGGACGAGCTCCAGCTGCCGATGATGGTGCAGGAGAACACCTCCAAGCTCGGCACCGCCTTCACTGTCTCGGTCGAGGCGCGGCGCGGCGTGACCACCGGCATCTCTGCCTCCGACCGCGCGGTGACCATCCAGACGCTCATCGACCCGCAGGCGCGCCCCACCGACCTGGCCCGTCCAGGCCACATCTTCCCTCTGCGTGCCCGCGACGGTGGCGTGCTGGTGCGCGCCGGCCAGACCGAGGCGTCGGTAGACATGGCGCGCATGGCTGGCATGTACCCCGCCGCCGTGATCTGCGAGATCATGGACGACGACGGCACCATGGCCCGCATGCCCCGCCTGGAACGCTTTGCCACGGAGCACGGCGTGCGCATCGTCAGCGTGGCCGACCTGATCGCGTACCGCCGGCGTCACGAGCAGCTGGTGCGCAAGGTGGTCGAGACGCCCATGCCGACGCTGCACGGCGAGTTCATCGCCCACGCGTACGTGGACGCCATCACCGCCGAGGAACACGTCGCGCTGGTCAAGGGTGACGTTTCCGGCGGCGACGGGCCCGTGTTGGTGCGCATGCATTCGAAGTGCCTCACCGGCGATACGTTCGGCTCGCTGCGCTGCGACTGCGGCCAGCAGCTCCAGTTTGCGATGCAGCAGATCGAGGCAGCTGGCACCGGCGTGGTCGTGTACCTCCACCAGGAAGGCCGGGGTATTGGACTGCACAACAAGCTGCGCGCCTACAAGCTCCAGGATGAGGGACACGACACGATCGATGCCAACCTCCAGCTGGGGTTCCCGGAGGACAAGCGCGACTACGGCATCGGCGCGCAGATCCTGGCCGACTTGGGTGTGAAGCGCATGCGCCTGATGACCAACAACCCCAAGAAGCTGGTCGCCTTGGACGGCTTTGACCTGGAAGTGGTGGACCAGATCCCCATTCCCGTGCACGCCAACCCGCACAACTTGCGCTACCTCCAGACCAAGCGCGACCGCATGGGCCACTCGCTCCAGGTGGTGAATGACTGATGGGCACTTCCTTTGAGGGCAGGCTGGTCGCATCCACCGGGCAGCGCTTCGCCATAGTGGTGGCACGCTTCAACGAGCTGTTCACCAAGCAGCTGCTCGACGGCGCACTCGCCGCCTTCCGCCGCCACGGCGTGGCCGAAGCCGACGTGGACGTGGCGTGGGTGCCGGGCTCGTTCGAGGTGCCGCCGGTGGCCAAGCGGCTGGCATCCAGCGGCCGCTACGCCGCAGTGGTCTGTCTCGGCGCCGTCATCCGTGGCGCCACCAGCCACTACGATTACGTTGCGGGCCAGGCCGCCTCCGGCGTCGCCCACGCTGCCCTCGATACCGGCATTCCGGTGATCTTCGGCATCATCACCACGGAAACGCTAGAGCAGGCCATGGACCGTTCAGGCGCCAAGTCCGGGAACAAGGGCTACGAGGCCGCCATCACCGCTATCGAGATGGCCGACCTAATGGCGCAGCTGCCAGCCCCTCAAGCCCTGAGCGCCAAACACCCCGCGTCTAGCGCGCCGGCCAAGTGACTTTCAAACTGCCGGCGGCGCTCGCGGCCGTCTGGCCGGCCGTACGCGCAACGCTCCGCGCCGATAGGCACGCCCCACCGGTGGAGGCCGTTCAGTGGTCTCCACGCGTCTGGAGACTCATGCTCGCGGACGGCGGCGGGTTGGCCGTGAAGCTCGCCGCCGGCGGAGACGGTGTGGGTGGCGAGCCGGCCACCCTGCGCTTCCTGCACGAGCATGGGGCTCCGGTGCCGGAGGTGCTGGCAGTGCCGTCACAGACTCCCCGTGCCTGGTTCGTCACAGAATGGTGTGGAGACATCACCTTTGACGACGTGGCCCAAAGTGCAGACGTCGCCGACCTGGATGTGCTGGGGCGCAGCCTCGCCGATGCCGTGCTCGCGGTTGAGGCGGCGCTGGACGACCAGGCCGGGCCGCGGGCCCTGGCCGCCGCCGAGAGCGCCCGCACCGCTCTCTGCCACCAGATCGACACGTGGTGGCTGTCCGCGCCGCAGGCGCTGGAGTGGCTCGTCGGCAGTCCCCTGGCCGATGCCCACCTGGCAGCCATCGAGGAGATCCGCGCGCTGGCGATCTCCTGCGTCCCGCGGCTAGGCAGCCTCGACTACAACCCGCGCAACGTTGTCGTCGGCGCTCAGGGTCCCGTCCTGGTGGACTTCGCCGCCTGTGGCTTCGACTGGCGCGAGCGCCGCTTCGCGCAATACGGCACAGCCGTCGGAGCGCGCCGCCATGACGGCGCCTTCGTCAGCGTCATCACTCCGGTCGCCGCGCGTCACTATGCCCAGGTGGCTCAGGCGCAGACCGGCGGCAACCAGGAAGATACGCTGGCGCGCCTCGACGCGCATGATCTCGCGCTGCTGCTCGCCGCCGCCACCCAGCTGCACCTGGTGGACCAGGGCCAGGCCCACCCGGAGCGCGCCGCCGCCTGGCAAGATGTCCCTGCCCGCAAGGAACAGCTCCTCACCCTCCTGCGCCGCCGCCTTGCTCCCGATGGCCCGGCCGAGCGCCTGCGGGCGCTGCTGCGCTAAGCCAGAACAATCTGGTGGCGCTTCATCGCCGTCCGGTCACTGTGAGGCCGGCCGTGTTTGCGCCTGGCCGTAGCCGATCGGCACGCTATTCGCCAGGCGGCTCATCCGGTCGAACGCCATTTTGCGCGCCGAGCGCTCCGCCCCCTCGATGGCGAGACAGCCGCGGTAGGCCAGCGATGCCTCGTCCGTGTGCCCGACGCGCTCGCAGACCCGGCCCAGGTGCAGGCACGCCCAGCCCGCCCGCCAGCCGTCTCCCCCCTGCGCCAGGAAGGCGCGCAGCTCACGTGTCGCGCCGCTCCAGTCAAACGCCAGCACGTGCGCCAGCCCCAGCCAGTAATGCAGCTCCAGCGGCGTCAGCGGCGGCTCAGGCGCCGCCGCCAGCGCGTGCAGCTCCGCGATCGCCAGCGCCCCTTCGCCCTCCGCCATGTGCGCCTGTGCGGCCGCCAGCGACGCGCGCCGCGGTGCCGGAGGCGCGCCGGCAAGGCCAGCAGCGCCGGCCGGAGTCACCGCAGGAGTCCGGGAGATCGTGCACCCGGTCCGTCAAGAGCCGGACCAGGACCGATCACCGTGGACACGTCCACCGCTTCCACCACCGTCACTTCCACCTCCACCTGCACCGTCGCCGCCTGCTTTCGCTCCAGTCTCGCCAGGCGACGCGCGAAGTCATCCGGTGGTGGCGGTACGGCAGGCGTGCGCCACGCGGACATCCCCGGCACCGTCGGCAGAGTCCGTCCCCCGGCGGGCTGGCCCGCGCGCCAGCGGTCGTGGGCGCGCCGCGCCAGCTCGTGCGCCCGCACTGCATCGCGCTTTCTATGCTCCCAGTACTTCGACAGCTCGATCAGCGCCGACACCGAGTGCGCTGGGTGCTGCTCCGCCACGCTCTGCCAGCACTCCGCAGCGTCTTCGTGCCGGCGCCGACGCTTGAGCAGCGCTGCCAGGCCCATTAGCGCACGCACACGCAGCTCCACGCGCAGACGCCCACCGATGGCGGTGCGGTAAGCACGCTCCGCTGCGTCCCAGTCCTCCAGCTGCTCGAACACCCGCGCCAGCCCAACGCACTCCGCCGGCTCGACCGCCGCCACGCGCTGTTCACGCCCGTCTTCGCGTTGCCCGTCGTGCTCATTCTCGTGCTGCCCGTGCGACGCCATTCCGTCCGGCAACCCGGCTCGCAGGGTCGGGCCATCGGCGGCCATTGCTTCCATCAGCCCGCACGCGCGCGTCGCCAGCGCCACCATAGCCAGGATGTCGGCACGGTTGTGGTTGAACACGCGCTGGAGGTAGCGTCCGTCGCCGTCACGCAGGTACTGGTGGTAGATCGCCGGGATCAGGAAGCTCTCGATGTCCTGCTCACGCCCCACGCGCAGGATGGCTTTCTCGAGGTTTTGCAGCGCGCACGACTGCACCGCCGGCCGCCAGATCCGTCGCGCCGCGTGCAGCAGGTCGAAGTGCAGCCACTCCTCCAGGTCCAGCCGCATGCGGTTCATCAAAAACCGCGTCTGCAGCAGCGGCACGTCGAACGTCCGCCCATTGAAAGTCACCAGCGCCGCGAACCGCTGCATATGCCCCGCCAGCCAAGTCAGCATCGCCCGCTCCTCACCATAGGAGCGCATCACGCACTGGTCCACCACCAGTGTCTGAGTACCCGCCGCTGCGCCCGCTGCGCCGTCACTACGAGTGAAGTAGCCCAGCCCTACCATGAATGCGTAGGTGCCGGTGCCGCCGGCCAGTCCCGTCGTTTCGGTGTCCAGGAACAGCACGTTGTCCAGCGGCACCTCGGCCAGCTCCGGCGCGCGCGCGAGCGCAGCCGCCGCGTGTGGGCTGACCCGCAGGAAATCGCCCAACCGGCAGCCGCCGTAGGCCGCATTCAGGCTCAGCTCGAGCCGGCTCCGAAAGAACGTGCCCCGTTCCGTCTGCAGCGTCTCTCCCGCCACCAGCGCTTCCAGCGGCGCCGGCTTGCCGAGCAGCGGCGGCAGCGGCAGCCAGGAAGGCTGTATCGTCTCGCGGGGCGTCCAGGTGGTAGTGGTCATCAGTTCCCTGTGCCCGGCGGCACGTTACGTTCATCAACGCACGAGGGCCAGCGGTGCTGCGGCGCTTTCCTGAGTCTCCTCAGCCTCGGCAATCAAGCCGAGCGCAGCGTCGATCAGCGCCAGCGTGTGCTGCTTGGCCGGGGCTCCCCCCTCCGGCGCCGGTCCGACGCAGGATGGACAGCCGGCGTCGCAGTCGCAGCCCGCAACTAGCTGACGCGCCGCGTCCATCAGCTCCAGGTGCAGCTGGAAGAGCTTGGCGGCGTGTCCAACTCCTCCGGGGTAATAGTCGCACAGGAACAGCGTCGGGCGGCCCGTAATTGGACTTTTCACCTGGGACATCGAGATCACGTCCTTCGGGTCGCACATCAGGAACAGCGGCGCCACGTTGCCCAGCACGTGCTCCAGCCCCAGCAGCCCCGCCTGGAGCGACTCGCTCCCCAGGCGCGCCGCCAGCTCCTCCGACACCGCCAGCCAGTACGCCGTGGTCTGCATCTCCTGCTGCGGCAGGTCGATCTTCCCCCAGCCCACGTTCTCCTGCGTCTCAATGCGCACTTTCTTGTAGATGTCCGGCTTGTACGTCAGGCGCACCTCCCCCCACACCTTGTCCAGCGGCCCCACCGCCGCCCGATCCTCGTCCACCAGTACGCGCAGGTCGACACTCAGACTCGAGTCGGTGTAGTAGTCCACGCTGACCGCCTTGGCGTAGGCCTTCTTCTGCTCCCAGTTCAGCTCAACGATGTGGTACTGCTGCCCCTGGTGCAGGTAGATCGCATCCTGATGGACCAGCGTCGGCGCCGCAAACGGGTCGCACTCCCCCAGCACCTGGGGCTTGGCCGTGCTGGTATCGATAATCACCACGTTCTCGCGCTGGGCAGAGCGCAGGCTGAGCGCATCGGCGGGGTAGTCCCTGCCGGACCAGTGCCACGTGCCGTGCTCCTGCAGCAACTCCCCCGCGTCACCCAGCGAGCGCAGCGCCGCCTGCGTTCCCGCCGCGCCCTGGCCTCCATACGCCTCGCCCTCCTCGAACGGCAGCTCGAACGCCGCGCACGGCAGGTGCCCCATCAGCACGAACAGGTTGTCGGGGTTGACCAGCGCGCTCTCCGGACGCCGCTCGAAGAAGTACTCCGGGTGATTGACGATGAACTGGTCCAGCGGCTCGCTTGACGCGACGAACACCGCCAGCGATGTGGTCTGCCGGCGCCCGGCGCGGCCCGCCTGCTGCCACGAGCTCGCCACCGTGCCAGGGTACCCGCACAGGATGCTCACCTCTAGCTGCCCAATGTCCACCCCCAGCTCCAGCGCGTTGGTGGCCACCACGCCGCGAAACGAGCCGTCGCGCAGCCCCTGTTCGATCTCGCGCCGCTGCAGCGGCAGATACCCGCCGCGATAGCCGCGCACCGCGTCTTGGGGCAGCCGCGCCCCCTGCCTGATCCGCGTCAGCAGTACCTCCGTCATGACGCGCGAGCGGGCGAAGACAATCGTCTGCACGTTATTCTGCAGCAGCTCGCGCGCCAGCCGTGACGCCGCCGACGTTGCGGACTGGCGCAGCCCTAGCTGCCGGTTGATGGCCGGCGGGTTGTAGAACACGAAGTGCCGCGCCCCGCGCGCGGAGCCGTCGTCGTCCACCAGCACGGCATCCCGGCCAGTCAGCTTGTGGCTGAGCTCCAACGGGTTGGCGATGGTGGCGGAGCAGCAGATGAACTGCGGCTTGGACCCGTAAAACTCGCAGATGCGCATCAGCCGGCGCAGCACGTTGGCGACGTGGCTGCCGAAGACGCCGCGGTAGTGGTGCAGCTCGTCAACCACCACGTATTTGAGGTTCTCGAACAGGCGCTGCCACTTCGTGTGGTGAGGCAAGATGCCCGCGTGCAGCATGTCCGGGTTGGTCACCACCACGTGTCCCGCCAGCCGGATCGCGCGCCGCGCCGCCACCGGCGTGTCGCCGTCGTAGGTGTACGTCTTGATCGTCTCGCCGGCCGGCCCCAGCCGCTCGATCAGCCCGTGCAGCTCGGCGTACTGATCCTGGGAGAGCGCCTTGGTCGGGAAGAGGTACAGCGCCCGGCTGGATGGGTCCTGCAGGATCGACTGCAGCACCGGCGCGTTGTAGCAGAGCGTCTTGCCACTCGCGGTTGACGTCACGACCGTCACGTCCTTGCCCGCCAGCGCCGCCCCGATCGCCTCCGCCTGGTGGGTGTACGGGAGTGTTATCCCGCGCTCCCGCAGCGCCGCCACCAGTCGCGCATCGATCTGCGCCGGCCATTCCGCGTTGCGCGCGTCCCGCGCCGGCACCACCCGCCACGCCGTGACGTTGCGGACGAACGAATCGTCCTGCTGCAGACGCTCGATCAGCTGATCCAGGATCATGGACGTGCCTCGCGCCCGTGGCGCCAGTGTGAGAGAGCGTGCCTGCCTTGCCTACGCACACGCACCCGGAACGCCTGTTCCAGGCCCAACCATTGTAGCGCCGGTACGCTGCCGGTCTGCAGGTCAGAACCGCCGGCGGCGCTGGTCCAGCCAGCGCGCGACCAGGCCACGCAGCACCAGGAAGCCGGAGCAAGCGATTAGGATCAGCGCCGCTGCCTGCAGCGCAACCGCCGGGCTCTGGCGACGCGACACATCCAGCACGAACGTGACGAAGCCCCACGCCGAGAAGATCAACCCCGCCAGGATCAGCGGGAAGACGCACCCGACCGCCAACGTGGTGTAGGCCACCGTCCGCCGGTCACCCCACGGCTCCTTCACCACGAACGCCCGCCGCGCCTCCGAATCCACCAGCCACGCTGAGACGAGCCAGAACAGGCCCAGCAGCAGCGGCAGCGCCGCAAGCAACATCTGGCGCGACGGCGATGCGGCGCCCACGGGCGCCCCCGCTGCCCCGGCCTCCGCGCCAGGCTGAGCAGCGGGATCCCCTTCTGCCGGCGCGGGCGCCGCCGCCGGGTCTTGCGCCGCGGGACCCGGCGGCGCGTCGGTGAGCGAGGAGAGGCCCGGAAGCGTAAGCCCTCCCCGAACGCGCGGTGCGATGACAGGCGCCGAAACGAGCAAGACGAGCGCGACCGCTCCCGCCAGCAGCCACATCCGCTTGGCAGGGTCCCGCCACGCGTCCGTTAGTGGTGCGACAACCGACCGGCGAACCGGTCCGGTTTCATTGATTGGCGCCGCGGGTGTGGTGGGCTGCAGTGCTTGCGTCTCGCTCTGCGCCTGCCTGACAGTCGCAGCGTCAAGTTCTCCGTCCTCACCCACACCCGACTCACCCGTGCGCGAGCGGTGCTTGCGTACGCGACGCTCCGCCCGCGTGAACGCGGTGCCAAGTGCTTCGCCCACGCGCACGGCAGGCGAGCGTCGCTGGTCGGCCGTGGCTGGCGTGGCTGGCGCGGCTGGGCCCGTAGGCTCTTCAGGCTGGCCCGATTCGCTCGATTCCTCCGTAGACACAGTCTGTGGTAGGACAGCGGGTGCTGGCGTGGGCGCGGACGTGGCTTGCCCACCTTGCCCGGAAGGCGCTGCCTGGCCCGCTGCTTCGGGACGATCTCTACCAGCCATACGTCAGCCTGAGAATGAGGCGCTGCGGCAACCCGGCCGCGCGCATTTTCTCCTGGACCGAGCCAATCGGGTACGTCACGCGTCGCAAGGTAAGCGTACCGCCCGTGCGCCGCCCGCTGCTGCCCGTGCCGGCAGCCGATTCGTACAGCATGTAGGCTGCCTGCGGGTTGCCGTCGCGTGGCTGGCCAACACTGCCCGGGTTCACTATCAGCCGGTTCTCGCCCAGCGTCAGCACCCTATCCTGCACCGGCACCACGGTACGATACTGCGGCGGCCGCTCGTCCGCTGTAGGACGCTGGAACACCAGCGGCACGTGCGTATGGCCCACCAGGCAGTACGGCGTCTGGAAGTAGTCGTAATTGAGCCGCGCCACGCTTACGTGGGTGAGGTACTCCCAGACCGGCTCGCGCGGGCTGCCGTGCACCAGCGTGAACTCGCTCTCCTCGCCGGCCTGCATCTGCTCCGGCAGTGCGTTCAGGTACTCACGGTGCTCGGCCGTCAGCTGCGTCCCTGTCCACAGCGCCGCCTCCATCGCCTCAGGGTTGAAGTCGGCCGTGTCCATCTTCCCCGTTGCCGCCCAATCGTGGTTCCCCGCCACGCAGAGCGCCCCGCGCTCGCGCAGCAGCGCCACGCATTCGTTCGGCTGCGGGCCGTAGCCCACCAGGTCGCCCAGGCACCACAGCTGGTCCACACCCTGGCCGCCCTGCGCGTCCTCGAGCACGGCTTCCAGCGCGTCCAGGTTGCCGTGTACGTCGGAGATGATGGCGCAGCGCATGGCGCGGAACCCTCTCAGTGTACGGCTTGGAGGTCTGCTCAATCAGCCCCCACTACGCGCCGTGGCCATTGGTTGCGGCGGTACAGTCAAGCTCATGGCTGAGCAAGACCTCTCCTGGCTCCGGCGGCATCCAGGATCGCCGCCAATCGTGGTCGCACACCGCGGCGCCAGCGGCCTGGCTCCGGAGAACACCCTCGCCGCCTTCCACCTGGCTGTGCAGCTAGGAGCACCTGCCGTCGAGTGCGATGTCCACCTCTCTGCCGACGGCATCCCGGTCGTGATCCACGATGCCACGCTCGATCGCACCACCAACGGTACGGGGGAGGTGTTCGCCAGGAGTCTGCAGGGCCTGCGTGGCCTCGACGCCGGCATCTGGTTCGGCCCGCAGTTTGCCGGCGAGCGCCTGCCTACGTTGGACGAGACGCTCGCCGTGTGCGCCGGAAGGGCGCGACTCTTCGTCGAGCTCAAGCGCGGCGGCGGCCCTGCGCTGGTCGAAGCCGCGCTCCACGCCATCGCGCAGGCCCCTCAGACACCGGTAGCCGTCATCTCCTTCGGCCCGGACGAGGTGCGTGAGGTCGCCAGGCTGCGACCGGACCTCCCGCTCGGCTTTCTCATCGGGCGCCAGCCCGCCACGCAGGCCGGGCCGCAGCGCGCCACCGAGATGGCGCGTGAGCTCGGCGCTGGCTTCCTCTCTCCTGAGCACAGCGTGGTCGATGCTTCATTTGTGGACGCAGCCCGCGCCGCGGCGCTGCCGCTCAGCGTCTGGACGGTGGACGACCCCGCGCGCATGCGTGAGTTGGCGGACCTGGGCGTGGACGCCATCACCACCAACCGTCCCGACGTTGCGCTGGAGCTCTTCGCCGGCCGGGCACGTCCAGGATAGGCCCGGACGGAGCCAAAGACAGTCGGAGAGGCTGCTAGAATGCGCCCGCTTCACCATTTGACCATCTGAAGGAAAGCGGAGAGACGCCATGCGCATTGCACGAGTGGAAGCCGGTGGCCAGCCGGCATGGGCCATCATCGAGGGGGACGTGGTCTACCGGCTGGAGGGCAGCCCGTTCGACAACCCACGCCGCGGTGACCGGATCGGCGACCTGGGATTGGCCAAGCTGCTGGCCCCCTGTCAGCCCACCAAAGTCGTGTGCATCGGCCTGAACTACCGCGCCCACGCCGCCGAGACCGGCCAGGAGCTGCCCAAGGAGCCGCTCATGTTCCTCAAGCCGCCCACGTCGGTGATCGGCCCCGGCGACGAGGTGGTCTGGGCGCCCGACTCCAAGAAGATCGACTACGAGGCCGAGCTGGCCGTGGTCTTCAAGAAGCGCGCCAAGCACGTCCCGGCCGGCGCCTACAAGGAGTACGTGCTCGGCTACACCTGCGCCAACGACATCTCCGCGCGCGACTTCCAGCGCGGCGATGGACAGTGGGCGCGCGCCAAGGGCTCGGACACCTTTTGTCCCATCGGCCCCTGGATCGAGACCGACGTCGACCCGAACGACCTGCGCATCTCCGGCAAGCTGGACGGCGAGATCAAGCAGGACAGCCGCACCTCTGACCTCGTCTTCAACCTCGACTTCCAGGTCAGCCATCTCACCAAGTACTTCACCATGGAACCCGGCGACGTGCTCATCACCGGCACCCCCGCCGGTATCGGCGACATGCCCGTCGGCAGCGAGTACGAAGTCACCATTGAAGGCATCGGATCGCTCAAGAACCGCATGACGAAGTAGTTGCCTGCTTACGCCCTTATCGCGGATGACTTGACCGGCGCCCTGGATGCGGGCGCCGGTCTTGCCGCGGCCGGCTTGCGCGCCGTGCTGCCCTTCTCCGGTCGTCCCGAAGACGCCCCAGACGCGGACGTGGTGCTGGTTAACACCGCCAGCCGGGAGGGCTCCGCCGCGCAGGCAGCGGCGGCCACCAGGACCGCGGCCGAACGGCTGCGCGCCGCCGGTACAGAGCGGGTCTACAAGAAGATCGACAGCGTCCTGCGCGGCCACCCCGGCCCCGAGCTCGCGGCGGTGCTGGACGTGTTCCGCGGCCGTGCCCTGGTGGCGCCCGCCTTCCCGGCTCAGGGCCGGATCACCCGCGACGGCATCCAGTACGTGCACGGCGAGCCCGCCTCCCCCTACGGTGGCTTCCTACGAGATGCCTTGGAAGCCGCCGCCCCACGCTGTGACGTCCGCGATGCGGAAACCGACGACGACCTGGCCCGCATCGCCCAGGACGCCGCCGGCAACCCCGCCTACCGCGTCTGGTGCGGCACCGCCGGCCTGGCAAAGCACGTCCCACCCACCCTCGGCCTTCAGCCGCAACATGGCTCTCCGCCAGCCTTCCCACCCGTGGAGCGCATCATTGTCCTCGCCGGCACTGCCCACCCTGTGACGAACGCGCAGCTAGATTATCTCTCAGAGGCCGCGCTTCCCGGCGTCGACATCCTGGTGCAGGGACGCCTCCACCAGTCCGCCGCCGAAGTCGTCGCCGCGCTCGAATATGCGGCAGTCGATCTGACGCTCGAACCGGGCACTGCCCTTATCATGACCGGTGGCGAAACCGCCCTAATCGTCTGCCGTGCCCTGGGCGCAATCGCCACCGAAGTCGTAGCCGAGGCGCTACCTGGCATTCCCATCGGCTTGCTGCGCCTCCCTGGTCTCATCGTGCCCGTCGCGACCAAATCCGGCGGCTTCGGCCAGCCCGACGCGCTCACGCGCGCGGTGGAGTGCTTGCGCAGCTAGCCTCCACCCGTTAGTTCCGCCTGCGAGCCTCCCTTCCCCGCGCCGGAAAGGGGTCGGGGGTGAGGTCCTTACCCTACCGCGTAGCCCATGTTGGTCGCCCAGGTGGCTATCCACGTCATCACGTTGAACATGACCAGCAGCCCCATCGTGACCATCAGGCCGCCGCTCACCAGCTCCACCGCGTGCACGTGCCGGTTGAGCCGCCGGATCACGCGGGTCGCCCCCTCCAGCGCGTAGCCCGCCACCAGGA